>NZ_CP010834.1:500000-710000 GCF_001548675.1 Methanobrevibacter sp. YE315 | reverse complement strand
GTCTGTGATTCCATAATAATCCAAATTGATGGAAGTTCCATTTTTCATTTTCCAATAGATATCGGAACCGACAACCTTACAGCCAATCAATCCCGCTTCAATTAGAATACCACCGGTTCCACAGAATGGATCCAATAATAATTCGCCTTCCTTCACTCTTGATAAGTTAACCATGCATCTTGCTAATTTCGGATTCATTGACCCTGGATAGAAGAATGGTCTTTTATGAGGTTTGCTGTCTTCAAAATGCTTTTTGTTTAACTTGATTCTTTCAATAGCCACATAAATATCATTTTCAAATGCGACAACACGGACTAATGATTTCGGTTTTGTTAAATTAACCTTAATATTATCACAATTAGCAAGAATTAATGAACCCATCTTTCTTTCTGTCCCTACAGTATCTATTTCGGAATGGAATCTCTTTACGCGAACCGCAAAAGTCTCATCTATATAATCACACCATTCAATGGCTGAAACATCCCTTTCCAAGTCCTCAACATTGGATTTTTTTATGAGTTCATGGACCTCATGAGTATAGCCCAACCTTTTTGTTAAAGTTTCATAATAATGGCAAATATCCTCTTTGGAAATATTTTTTAAAATAAGCAATCCTTCAGTTATTATTTCAATGTCTGCTTCAATGTTTTCGCATTCCATAACTGCCTTCAACTCAGCTATAGGTAACTGAGGATGTTCTTGAGATTGTATACATAATAATTCCATCATACCACCTAAAATCCGAATATTTTTCCGACTTTCTTAAAAAGAAATGTTGGGACAATCTTAAATATTAAACCTCTTTTTATAAATTCTTTTACAAGAATTGACTGTTCATCCATATCCCCAAACTCGGATATTATCCTTTCACAATCATTATCCTTAAGTTTTATGAACAAATAATCAAAATCCTCTTTTGTAAACAAGTTAAATGATTTTTGAACTTTAATCTGATAATTGAACTCCTTGGAATATTTCTTGAAGAAATTCCTTTCATATTCCTTTAAAATTTCAGGAAAATCCTTTTCAATAGCTTCCAAAATACATTCGCATGCCATTTTACAGGCATCAAATCCAATCAGCAACCCTCCGCCGGAGGTGGGTTTCACTTGGCTTGCCGCATCTCCAATCAAAATTGCCTTATCTTTCACCAGCCTATTTTTGTCATTGAATATTGGTATGAAACCTTTGAATTTTTCCTTAATTTCAAATTCAAAATGCTCATTCAGATAATCCTGCAGAATCAACTCCTGACTCTTATGTGAATCCTTTGAGAACAAACCTATTCTATATGAATCCTCATTTGTGGGAATCACCCATAAAAATCCGGGCAATATTTCTTCCAGAATGCATGTATCCACATAATTCGAAATCAATTTATCCGAATTTCTAAAGGACATTATACTTTCATCACTTATTTCAACGAGAAACTGTGTTGCATTGAAGCTATCCACTGCATTGCCCATCTGTTTGGACAATATGGAATTATGCCCATCGCAGCCTACAATCACTTTGGATTTGATTTTTTGATTATCCGAAAGATGAACAATGGCATTTTCAATGTCAAAATCAACAGCCTTCTGATTAATTAGTGATGCTCCGTTTTGAACGGCCCTATTGAACAGGAATTTGTCATATCCTATCCTATCAATGACATACGCTTCATCGGCATCCTTTTCAACGTTTAATATATGATTCTGACTGTGGATAAAAGCGCCTTTTACCTTATTGATTATCACTTCATCAGGCAATTCATTTAAATCGAAAATCTTTTTGCTCAATATTCCTGCACATTGCAAAGGGTATCCTATTTCCTTTTTCTTTTCTATTATGCAAACGGACAAACCCCTTTTTGAAAGATAATATGCTATTGTGGAGCCTATAGGCCCTCCTCCAATAATAGAAACATCAAAATCAAAGCTCATTATACCTTATTTCCTAAATTTATCAAAATGCCTTCTGATAGCTGTTTCGCTTGAGTCGTTTGGTTCCCCTTGATCATCCTGATGGTTATTAATATGATTATCAGAATAGTCTTCTAAATCATGATAATCCTGACCATATGAATATTCTTCTTGCCTATCATAATAATTGTCTTGAGGATAGTCATTTTGAGGTTCCAAATCTTCCATAATATAATTTACGTTATTTTCAAAATCGTCATATGGCTCATACTCATATTTCGGATTCTGGGAAGGCTCCTGGAAATTCAGATTTTCAGGATAGTATTCATATTCCCTTCTTTGAAGATCCTTTTCTCTATTGATTGGAGTGATTGGCTCAAATTCATCGTAATACTCCTCATTTTGAGGGTATTCCAGAGAATAATCTCGAAAATCACGCTGAGGAATACTTCTGGATTGCGGTTGGAAGTTTCTAGGACCCATAATCCTTGAAAATATGATTTCTTCAGCTTCTGAAGGATTGGAAATGCTTTTCAACTCTAACAGATTATTATCATAGGCGCTGAATATTGAAACTGATCCTATATTAAACAACTTTTCAATTATATTTTGAGAAGTGTTTACATCTTGAATAGTGGCATAAGGCATATAAATCTTTTTAGTGGACAATACCCCTGATTTAACAATAATTCTGGATTCTGTTAATGTATATTCCATAGAATACCATCCAACAAGTTGCCAAATAATATATATTACTATAATAAGAATGATAACAAAAAATGCAATAGCTATATATCTTGTTAGCGGAAGCTTAATTTGTGATATTAAATAAACTTGCATTTCACCAATGAATTGAATAGCCATAGGTGAGATTATCAAAACAACACCTAATAAAACCAAACCGTAAACTGCTTTTTTGCAACCGAAAAGCATGTTCGGCTTAGTTTGATAAAGAATTCTATCATTAACGTGAGTATCATTTTTATTAAATAACATAATTATAGTATTAGATTTTACTTTTAAATAAAGTTTTACAAAAAAAGATTAATAAATAAGCCTCAGCTCGCCCATCATTCATCACGTATCAGAGCTCATAGGGTTCATCATTGGCTTATTTTTATATTAACATTAACCGAACATTACGCCCGCTTCTGTCTTGAACAATTCGTCTTCTTTGGTTTTGCTCATGACTTTTTCAATAGCATCCATAAAGTCTGCCACTGTAATCTTATCACGTTTTTCACGAATTGCAAACATACCTGCTTCTGTACATACCGCCTTCAAGTCTGCACCGGACAGTTCATCAGTCAAATCAGCAAGCAAATCAATGTCCGCCTCATCATCCAATGACATGTTTTTGGTGTGGATTTTGAGGATTTCACGTCTGCCGTCAACATTCGGGAGCGGAACTTCAATGAATCTGTCAAAACGTCCCGGACGCAATAATGCAGGATCCAAGATATCAGGTCTATTGGTTGCACCAATAATTCCAATATCTCCTCTTGATTCGAATCCGTCTAACTCTGCGAGTAATTGCATTAAAGTCCTTTGAACTTCCCTGTCCCCACTGGTGGAACTTTTAAGTCTTTTTGCGGCGACTGCATCAAGTTCGTCAATGAATATGATGGATGGAGCTTTTTCCTTGGCGAGCTCAAACACTTCACGAACAAGCCTTGCCCCTTCACCTATGTATTTCTTGACAAATTCGGATGCTACAATCTTTATGAATGTGGCATTGGTTTCATTTGCTACAGCCTTTGCAAGCAAAGTCTTACCTGTTCCCGGCGGACCATATAACAATATTCCCTTAGGCGGTTCAATACCTACTTTTTCAAACAGTTCAGGTTCAGTCAAAGGCAATTCGACAGTTTCCTTAACTTCTAGGATTTGCTCTTCCAAACCACCGATTTGGTCATATGTAATGTCTGGTTTTGTTTCAATTTCCATTCCTGAAACATTCGCATCTTTTTCTGACGGCAACACTTCAACAATACCGAAGGTCTGTTGATTTAATGCAACCCTTGAACCAGGCACTAATAATTTTTCATCTAAGAATTTTGAGTAATTAACAAGAAAACTAGGTCCTGTACTACTTTTAACAGTCATTCTATTATCATCTAAAACTTCAGTAATAGTAGCTAACACTAAAGGTGGAGACCTAAATCTGTCTACTTCAGAACGTAAAGATTTGGTTTCTCTTTCAAGTCTGATTTTTTCATTTTCAATTAAGACTTTATCCTTTTCTAATTTCCTAACTTTCCACATTAAGTTACTTTTAGCTTTGGATTTTTCTTCTCTCAATATATCAATCTCATCTTGTAATGATTCTACTTTTTCGATTAATTGTTCTTTAGAAGAATTTTCCAAATCATTAAAATCATCCATGTGAATCATCTCCAGTTAGCATAAATTTATAAAACTATGTTAGTTTAATAACAATTTGTAACTTTAAAGTATTTAAAGGTATTCATTTTAAATCTTACTAACAAATATTAATAAGTGAATCGACATATAATTAAATAGAAATAATTGGGGAAACTGATAAAAATGGAATGTGAAATTTGTGGTAAACCAGTACCCGAAAATAATCCAATAAGAGCTAAAATCGAAGGATCTGTCATGGTTGTTTGTAAAGAGTGCTCTAAACTTGGAACAATCCAAAAAGCACCTCCTAAACCAAAATTCAGACAGCAATCCAAATCAAAAAGACCTTCAACAACAAGAAACAGAAATTATTCAAGAAATGATGAACCAACAGAAGAGCTGATTGAGGATTTCGAACATGAAGTCAGAAAGGCAAGGGAATCCAAAAATTGGTCTCGTGAAGATTTGGGCAGAAAGATCAACGAAAGGGTTTCAGTCATTACAAGAATTGAAACCGGAAAAATGACACCAGATACAAAACTTACAAAAAAATTAGAAAAAGCTTTGAACATAAAACTTCTAGAAAAAACAGATAACATTGATTTGAATCAGTTTATCAGCAATTCATCTGGTGAACGCACATTAGGAAATGTAATGAAAATTAAAAGGAAATAGCTATTTACGATAGCTATTCAACTTATCATTTTTAACGTTCCTAACCTTAACATTGATTTTATAGTCAATCATGCCCTCATTTTTTGCTTTAATTGAATTATATCCTTGAAACATAGGAGCAGAGTCTAATAACTCTTCTAATTTTGAATATCCTTCATATTCATCACTGACAACAACAACATGTGCCGGAGGATGAATCTTTTTAATCTGCATAATGCTTAATGTAGTATCTTCTTTTACAAAAAACGCTGTGGCAACAGCGGATTTTGTTCTAAGTTTTGAATTTAAGATGCCTTCAACCAGTGAATCAGCAAAATCAGGGTCAATCTCACGAGGTTTTGAAACCAAATTTAAATTAGCGTGTTTTTCCATATCGGAAATTGCATTGAGCAATTTAGAATTGTTTTCACCCCTAACTAATATTAATGCCATAATAACCTCCTAAAAAAAGATAAAAGGTGGAAAATCACCTTTCTTGGAAGGATTTTAATAATCTGCTTCTAAATACTACTAATAAAAGTAAAATAATACCTACAACTGTCTGTATACTTCCTAAGATAGTTAAGATATTTCCATTAATAGGTAAATCCCATGAAGGAGAAGACCTATCACCAGGAAGTGCATTGTAATAAACACCAACAGCTTTAGAACCTTGTTTTACATTAATATCCTTAGGTTCGACGTGATCGACACCCATTAAAAGCCCATTATTAATACCTCTATTAATTGAACCTGCAATTGCAGATGCATCATATCCGTTCTTTGCAACAGATGCTTCAACAATTTCTTTTGTAGTAGCTTCCAGACCTGGCCTGTCACTTCCATAGACTGAAACACTAACTGCATTTGAACTGACAGTCAAAGCATTGCCTAAAGCCTCATATGCATAGACTGTTTTGATATCTCCGCCGCAAACAGGACATTTATCGTAAACCTCTGCGGCAGGATAACCTAACGCCCATCCGCACTCCTCACAGTTTTTAGAATATTCTTCATCCATCGGATAACCTGATGAATTCATTTCCTTAGGAGTAAACATATCTGTGGTAGATATGCCGGATACGAGGTTTACACCACCCCCACCATATTTTTCACCGGCGTCTTTAGCTACTTCGCCCATAGCTTCTGAAACAATAGTGGTTGCAGGATAACCATCCCTAATCATTTTTCCAATATTCATTGCGGTTTCTTTTCTCACAGAGTCTGCAGTACCATACAAAGGATTTCCGTTAGTATTCCTCAAGTGAATAATAGCTCCTTTTTGTCCAGGCTCTAAAGTAGCGACACCGCTGTTGTATGGAGTAACCTTAATCTCATTACTTGCATCATCAACAGTGATTACATAAGCATTAAATGATCCACCTACTGCTGCACCGATGGTAGGTCCTCCGACCATAATACGAGCACCTTTATAATTAGCAGCCAATGAAGCGGCAGATGCTGCGGATTGATTGTTTTCAAGGCTGGCAACAGCATCAACAATAGAATCCAGCCGGGTATCTGAACTACCGGTACCCCCTGAAAGAACGGTGAAATGATTATTCCTTGAAAGCAAGAAAGTTGACTGGAACATATTGTCTGCAAAGGACATACTTCCGGCAGCAGCACCATTTGGGTCATTTCCAGATGGGTCTGTAATAACAACAATGTTACAAGTAGCTGCCACGCTGCTCATTGTCAATAATAAGATTACAAAAAAGATCAGTGGAATTTTAAAATTAATCTTCATAACTTCCACTTCCCCGTGTATTATTCTCCAATTCGACTGAAGAAAAGTCTTCAATAACGGTTACAGTAACCACACCTGTGTTCTTATCTACTTGAACATCGGCTGCGGTAATCGGTTCAACAGATGTACCTGGCACCGTTGACCGTGTTGCAAATTCTTGAGCCGTCTGAATTGCATCCATCAGCGAAACTTCTCGTTTAGAAGTTTTTAAAATATCTCCATAAATTACACTACCATCCCTAAAACCTGCTTGCATAACATTTGCTCTGATTGTTTCAACAGGGACAATATCATTACCTTTAACAATAATTCCTGAAATAGGAATACCATCATTTACATCATCAGTTGCTGCAAATGCAACATAGGTAATTAAACGGCCACAAAGAATCAAAATAAACGCTAATAATAAAATTATTAATGTGTCTCTTCTAATCTTTATAAACATGTTTTAATCCTCTTGTATCAATATTCTCAAAAAAAGAATAAATTATACATTTATTATATTAAATTAATATTATATTTAAATTTATATTATGTCTTTTAAAAGTGACTCTGCAGGGTCCATTCCTTGAGCACCAATTAACAGGATAATGTCTCCATTTTGTGATTTTTTATAGACCTCACTTAAACAGTCTTTCAGATTGTCATAATGAGTATATTCAATATTGTTTTCATTCAAAACATCGAAAAACACTTTCCTTTCTTCATCTTCAACATAATTCAAATCATTGACCACATCATTACTTGAGGATAAGCTTAACTCGATATTATCATTCATTGACTCAACAATCGCTTCAACGTTTAGCTTATTGATTTCCACTCCCCTTGAACCTCTGATGGCACATACCAAATGCAATTTCTGATTTGGCTTTAGTAATTTGATTGTTTCGGAAATTGTTGATTTGATTCCATCAGGATTATGGGCAAAATCATCGAAAATCAGAGGTTCGTCATTTAACTTGGCGAAACGTCTATTCAAAGGTTTATATGATTTGACTCCTTCAACAATGTCATCCATATCTATTCCCAATGATATGCAAGCCGCTACAGCGGAAAGTATATTTTGAATAAAATGATTTCCTTTAAACGGCAAATCATCGATTGTTAAAATGATTTCATTTCCATAAATAACCTTGTCTTCATTAAAGTAAACGGCATTATCCTCGCTTAATTCATTCATTGAAATGTAAAACGGGTTTTTTGCACTTAACTTCATTACAAGTTCATCATCATGATTTAAAACGCAAATTCCATCACCAATAGCATCCGGAACGGCTTTTATTTCATCGAACACTTCATCAATAGAGTTTACAAGACCGATATGATCCATAGCTATGTTTGTTATAACACCCACTTTTGGATTTACGGCTTCGCTCATTAATGCGGCATGATTTTCCATTAAATTTCCAAGCCATCCTTGAACTTCAGACACCTCAATAACAAGATAATCCAAATCCCCATTTTCGGTAACTTCATCAGAAATCAGCTTGGACACCATAGGATCAATTAAGGTATTGAATTCTGACTCGCTGTCCGTATTGGTAAGAACACGATGACCAGCATTATTTAAAATATGATAAATTAAATGTGAAGTTGTTGATTTTCCGTTAGTTCCTGTAACTACAACATTGGTGGAATCTGGAGAGAACTTCTTTATTGTATGTGATAATGCATATGCATTAGCAAGCTCTATATTATCTGTAATGATTAATGGAAAACTCAGCTTTTTAGCCATCTCAATTGCACCATCCTTTGGTGTTTGGGTAATTAGGCATGCAATATTTTTATTGAAAGCAATTTCCACTCCATCAGCATTAATCCAATGTCTTATAACAATATCTCCCGTGTGGGAATCATTTAAAAAAGTAAATTTACCTGTAAATCCATCAATGGAAAAGAAATCTACATTACCAATAAGTTCTCCATTGATAGCATCAACCAAATCATAAATATCCATTGTATCACCTAAAAGAAATTAAAATATGTACATTTTTGCAATAATACCTATAACGCATAATAATATAGTAATGCCCCAATAGCTAAATACTATTTTTGTTTCAGACATGCCGTAATGATTTAAAGTGTGGTGTAAAGGTTCAACTGGCAATTTGATAATATGTGCTCTGTGAAGTAAACTGACGATGACTGAAACAATAGGTACACCCAATGCAAGAACACCGAAGTATGGAATGTCACATACCAAAACCGCTGCTGCAAAACCTGTACCTAATACAAATGATCCTGTATCCCCCATAAATATTGAAGCGGGATAGGAATTAAATACTAAAAATCCAAAACAGATTCCTGCAAGGATTAAAAATGGTGGAATAATAGTCATTGGGCCAAATAAATAACCATAAACACAGCATGCAACAGATGCCAATCCTACAATTCCTGCTGCAAGACCGTCCATACCATCAATAAGATTGACTGAATTAATACAACCTAAAATAGCTATTATCACAACAGGTATTGCAAAAATGCCTAATTGGAAACCTCCAATTGAAGTGACAACACCTGTCAATGCAAAGAATAATCCTAAAATAATTTGACAAATAATCTTTTCAAGCTCTTCTGGTTCTGTTTTAATTGGCACTTCACCAATCACTTCAACTTTGCCTGCCTTGAGCAAATCATCGACTTCGGCTTTTGCTTTTGGTGTAGCAACACGTACCTCTTCACCAGGTTGGACATCCAATCTTCCAAGCACAATTACTTCATCAGAAACATTAACAACAATCTTTTGGACTTCCTTAACTTTCAAACCAATTAAATCATCGACTAAACCTACAATTCCTCCTGCAAGCATTATGTATAATACCATTAGGATAGGAGTATTTTGATAATACAATGCAATCAATAAGGAAATTGTAAAAAGAAATGCAATTCCCCCCATTGTAGGAGTGCCGCTTTTATGTCTATGTTCACTAACAATTGGATTATCAGCAATCCTTGCTTTAATCAATATTCTCTTAACATACCATGTAAAAAATATAGTAGCACATAATGTTATTGAAAAAAGAATTAACAAATCTGTATTATTCATTTTACCACACTAAATAAATATTTTATACTAATAAAGTATCTATTTGTAATACTATATAATTCTAATTATAAGTTATAACACAGATTATACTAATTTTTCAATTAAATTTTCAAGTTCATTTTTAGAGTTTGCCCTTGCAGTAATCCTTTGATAACCTTCAGGACCATGGACCACAAAATCATTGGCCTCAAATGACTTGACCGGTTGTTTTGGAGCTGGACCTTCATAATTGCCAATTGGAATTTCAGTAGAATAATGATATTCCAATCTATCGGCAATGCTAGGTAAGCTGAATTCTCCGATTGCCATATTAACCAGTTCACATAATGAATTGATGCCGCAAGTAGCAGTAGTCAGATATCGGGTGCCGTTAGGGCGGGTGTTAACCTCAATAGCATATAACTGGTCATTCTTTGCAGAATACATGAAATCCATTTCAAAAATACCGTCTGAATCCAAATTTTTCGCAACCTTATATGCAGTATGCTGAACCAGATTATTGTCCAATCCTTCAACGATACAAGGACCTGTTTTCACCTTATTCAAAGGATGTGTTCCTTCCAAAGTAGTTTCACCCTTATAAATTGGAGGCAGGGCGACATATTCGCCATTGAATCCAAGAACTTCTATGGAAATTTCAGATCCTTCAATGAATTCTTCGCATAATGCCTGATTAAATTCTTCAAAATAATCCTTCACGTCATCCATATCTTCAGCTATTTTGATGTCTTTTCCTCCTTGACCCTCACCTTGCTTTAAAACAACAGGGAAATCCAAGGACAGCTCATCAGGGCTGTTCAATATTTGATAATCAGGAGTGACAACACCAATTTCTTGATAAAACTCTTTTGTTCTTATTTTGTTAGAAGTCAATTCGACTGCACGCACTCCCGCAGCCACAACAGGAATATCGTATTCTTTTTCAACTTCTTCCTTCATGTGAGCAACATCAATCAATGGAGGGTCGATTCCAATCAATGGGACAATAGCATCAACATTCTGCATTAACGCCACCTGTTTTGGACCGTCCATTCCACGAGGAACAATAAAAACTTGGTCTGGCAAATCCAAATTAATGGCTTCCTCATTAGATTCTGTTAAAACACTTTCTATGTTTTTACTTTTAACATACCAATCAATATCATCGTATAATCTTGACCCAATAAATAAAATTTTCATAGTATAATTTCCTTTAAAATTTCTATAAATTCATAAGCTGTTTTTTCAACCTTGCGTGTTGGTTTTTCTCCCCAATCCATTGTCTCCGGTTCGATTCCAATGAAAATCACTTTGAAATCAGTGCCCTTTTCCAGATATTTAACAAAATATGATAAAGACATTGAATGAGTTGAAATACCAATGTTTACAAAATCATCTTTATTTACGATCTTTATTTCACCCGGCATTAACCCCATCAGGCATGCATCAACAATGATTACATGGGTCGGATTTTCCTTTCTGATTTTGCCTGTGAAATTTTCAGGGACCGTTTCAGCATTAATGAACAGCAGATTGTCGTTTTTAATGTTTTCATCAATTAATTTTTTAATTATAAATGGTCCAACGCCATCATCGCTTTTGAGCTCATTTCCTACGCCTAAAACAATTAATTTTTCAAAATCATTTAAAAAATCTTTTAATTGGACTTCAAAAGACAATCTACCACCTTAATAATATTGGGTTTGAATACTTTCAATCCCATTTCCCATAATATATTTTAGGTTAACATTTATTAAATCATTTACTTTTATTTCCTTTTCATCTAATGGGATTAATAAGGGAGGGTTTAGCATAGGCAATGGGCCTACTATTAAGTTGTCATTGAGTTTAGTAAAAGAGGTGATTTTCAACCCGTTGATTAAACCTTCTTTAGTGGCCTTCAAAGACATGTCCACTTCGACTTCGGGATTGATTTCATCTAAAAAATCTAATTCACAAAAAACCAGCGGTTTTGAAAAAACTTCATAATTCACACCTTCATCCCAGTGGATATTGTGCCTTTCGAGGTTTACAAGTTCTGCGGTGTTAATGATGCCTTGAGGTATGATTTTACCATTCTTCTTTAAGAATTTTCGAACATGATTTAAAATAGGAACTTCTTCTTCATCAATCAGTGCAGTGTCCAACATTTCGCAAACAATCAAATCGGCTTTTTTGGTGAATTCATATTCCAGAACATCACTGTTGACGACTTCGATATTGTCAAAAACGGCCAGGTTATCCTTTGCGCAGTCATATGTCTTTTTATTTATTTCAATGGAAATTATTTCATCAAACTTATCCTTTAAAAAATAAGACAAAACACCGCTGCCACAACCCAAATCATAGGCCAAATCAGTGTTCCCGTCATATTCACTGATAGCTTCAAAAAAAGCGGATAGTCTATCTTCATCTTTAAGCAAATCAAGATGGTATGGTGTTGTTTTGAATTTCATAATAAAAAAAATAAAAGAAGAATTTAATGATAGTGGTTGCCATGGTCATGGGAATGACCCGGTTCTTTAAAATCTTCTCCATTTGCAGTACTGGTGAGTTTTACGTGTTCAACACCTTTTAATCTCATGATTTTTTCAGTCAAATCACGAATTTCGGCAATATCCCCATTGACAACAACGATTTCCATACAATATTTATCAGTCATGTGAATATGCATGCTTGTATTAATTTCATTTCTGAAACTGTGTTGGATTTCTGCAAGGCTTTCCATAACACCAGTATAATGGTGGTCATAGATAATAGTTATAATACCAATCCTTTGCCCCTCCATGGAATTCATCCATTGATATCTTACAATATAATCTTGAAGAGCATCACGAATTCCTTTTGAACGGGATTGATATCCCCTTTCTTTTAACACTTCATCAAAATCAGATAATAATTTTTTAGGTAACGACATACTTATTCTCATCATAATAAAACACATCAAAAGCTTAATTAATGTTAATAGGTATAATTTTTAAATTATATAAATATTATGATGAAATAGTAAAATAATAATACTGCAATATTAAAAAAAATGTAAAAAATATTATCCAACGAGGAGGTAATATTCGCCGTCGTCCCTTTCAATGGATTTTAAAAGGCCTTTATTTTGAAGAGACAATATGATATGGTACATTCTAAAATTAGTAAGTTTTAAGTCTCCGTAAAGCAAATGACCTTCCAATGTATATTTGGAGACCAAGTTCTTGTCATCAACCAGTTCCTGAATTAATTCATATGATTCCTTTTCTTTCATGTTCAATTCTAGTTTTTCAACATCCTTTTTAGAATTTACTGTATTGATTTCCTTTTCTATGTTGGATAAACTTACTTTATTGTCTTTGAAAACAACCAATTCCTTTTCTTGAAGTTCTTCGAGAATATGCACTACATCATATTCATGAAACCCCAGTTCCTTTCTTAAAACACCGATTGGAATTCCATCAGGGTATTCAACATCAAATATCTTAATCTGATCCAGAACAACTTCTTCATTTTTAGTAATGGCAATCATATAATCAATTAAATCCAATTTATAATATTAATTTTAACATTAATATTACTTAATACTTATGATAATTGGAGTTCTTTTTCCAGTGCTTTTTCCTCTTGCCTGTTCTTTTCGGCATTTTCTTCGGGAGTCAAATCATAAGGCCTTGTGAAAAATAAGTCAATATCATTTACGACCTGGCAAATTGACATATGGAGCAATTCCTTTAAAGCCAAGCTTTTTTGAACTCTGTTTAAAGATTCATCAGAATAAACTCTGTCATAGTCATTCTGATAATCCTGACGGATTTTTGATGGATCCAAGTCTATCTTCAACTGTTCTTCATCATATTCTTCAGTCAAAACAAGGAAATTAATCAATTCCTCTTTTTCATCCTCAAAATCATAGTCCTTATTTTCAATGACATCATGGAAATATTTATAAACGGACTGGAAAACATCCCTTGAAACATTACCATTTATGATATTGTCCATAAATAAGTCAAAAGTTTCTGAAATGTAATATTTGCCGTTTTCCTCCTTTGTCTGGAAAACCAATTCGTTTTCCACATTTGCAACATATTGGATTAGAATAATATCTTGAGATTTTTTAAATGTATTAACATTGAATTTTGGGTTTTTTAATTTATAATCGGAATTTGTTTTTAATGCATTTTCCACATTTTCAATATCTTCTTTTGAAATCTCGATAAACTTTTCAGCCATAACAATCAACCAATTAACTATTAGTAATGCCAAGTAATTAATAGTTTTTATTAACAATGAAGACTATATTAAAAAATACATGAAAGCTGAAGACATATTAGATGAACTTAAAGAACTATCTCCACAAGAAAAGATTACTCGAAAGGAATTGATGGAGATACTAAAAAAATATGCTCGTATAATTTCAGTATACGATTTAATGATGGCTACAGCATATATGAGGAAAGATGGAGAATATGTTCACGAAAATTATCGTGAAAAATACCTCGAAATTTATATAAAATATTTCATCATGCGCATGAAAGAAGTATTGGAAAACGACAGCTATGAGGATGGAGTGATTGATAAAAACGCTTATGACGAATCATTCCCCATGCTTGAGAGAACCTTTGAAAAAGAAAGATTATCCAATAACGATGATGATAAATTCCCATTGATTTATGTGATTACAGCATTGTATACTACTTTTATTTTAGAAGAGCCAATTCATCCAGTTGGAAGTGAATTTCCAGGACATTTGAAAGTGGAAGAGAGAAATGGCACATTTTTATGTCCTGTTAAAGATAACCAAAAAGATAATGTTAATGCGATTTGCCATTTATGCCTGGCTGAGCAAACACCGGATATTTAGGAGCTGAATGATGAATATTTGTATTTATGGGTCTGGAAGCAGGAAAATCGATGAAATCTACACAGATGCCGCCTATGAATTAGGTTGCATGATGGCTCAAAAAGGCCACACCCTTGTTTTTGGAGGCGGAGATACCGGAGTGATGGGCGCCTGCGCACATGGAGTGCATGACAGCAACGGCAATTCTATCGGAATAGCTCCAGAGTGGATCGGAAATTTTGAACCTCTCTGTGAAGAGTGCAGTGAATTTATATATGTTGACTCCATGGATAAAAGAAAAAACGGATTTTTAGGAAAATCCGATGCATTCATAGTGCTTCCAGGAGGAATTGGGACTTTGGATGAATTTTTTGAAATAGTCACCCTAAAAAAACTTAAAAAGCACGATAAAGAAATCATCGTTTTCAATATAGACGGATTTTACAATAAGATGTTTGAAATGATTGATGAAATGGATGAAAAAGGATTTCTCTATAAACAAGAAGAACTTTTCAAAATAGCAAACGATATCGATGAGATATTTACACATTTAGATGATTAAAATGATTAGCGATGAAGAAACTCTTAAGATTGCTCTAAATCTAGAACATGCAGACAACATTGACATTAAAAATACTATTGAAAAAGCAGCAACTGCCGGCTATTTAGGTGAAAAACATTTTTATTGCACTGCAATTGAAGAAGGCGGACTTACCCATACCGTTCCTGAAATTTTAGGAGACCGCTATAAATCAATCCCTCTTGATAATTTATATTATGACATAATTTCAAAATCACTGGACTTTGATGGAATCTACATCTCATTGGCTTACTGTACACCTCATTTAAAAATCAGAGATGAAGACTGTGATGAGATAATTGAATATGACGAATATGACCTTGATGAGGACGAATATGAATGCCTATTGGAGTATGTCCTAATTACCGCTGACAGCATCAAGAAATTTAAAATATATGCTGAAGAGGGAATTTCAGGCCATGACCGGACAGAGGATATCGGATTACTGGTCAATATTATTGATAATGAATACAAGGCTTATTTTGGACTTAGAACAACAGATTTATGCATGTCAAGCTTTAAGGTAATGCCATTCAACATAAACTATCCGAAGGAACACCCCTTATCATTTAAAAATCCTATCAATAAACTATTGATTGAAATGATTAATGAAACAATTGTTTTTAAAAAATAATCATTAGAATTTAATTTTATTGCTTTTAATTAACTATTCCGTTTAAGAACTCTGTAAAAAAAATCAAAATGTAATTCATATTATGCATTCAAAAAAACAATTTAAATAATTTTATTTACAAAGTTATTGTTATGTCACAGAGATCACAATGGGATTCAAGAATTTCATTTTTATTTGCTATGATTGGTGTTGCAGTCGGATTAGGTAACATCTGGCGTTTCAGTTATGTTGTATACACCAATGGAGGTGGAACATTTTTCATCCCATATCTTGTAGCAATAGGCTTATTGGGAATTCCATTTCTGATTCTGGAATATGGTCTAGGATTTTCCTTTAAAAAATCTTTTACGGAGATAATGAAATCGATTAATCCAAAATTTGAGATAATCGCTTGGGTTTTAGTTATCTTGACGTTCATCGTGACAATTTATTATATGGTAATATTAAGCTGGGATTTGGTATACCTCATAAGCAGTTTCACATTCAGTTGGGGAACTGATACTGCAGCTTATTTCGTCAATACCATTGGAGGAACCACCAATTTAAGTGATGCCGCTACTTTTTTACTTCCAGCTACCGTTGGCGTTCTGATTACCTGGTTTATGATGTGGTTCATAACAAATAAAGACATAGACAAAGGAATTGGAATGGCATCAAAAATCCTTATTCCTTTATTGTTCATAATAATGGCAATTATAATTGTTTATGCATTAACATTGCCTGGAGCTCATATCGGTATTGATGCGTTGCTAAACCCTAAATGGGATATGCTTTTAGATGTGAATATATGGTTGGCGGCATTTGGACAAATCATTTTCTCATTGAGTGTGGGAGAAACCCTGGCGCTTACATATGCAAGTTACCTGCCTGAAAATTCCAGATTAACTGATAATGTATTATTGGTAATAGCATCAAACTCTATTTTTGAAATATGCACTGCATTTGGAGTATTTTCAATCTTAGGATATATGACATATACCGGCGGAACACCACTTGTAGAACTAATTACGGAAGGTACTGGATTGATGTTTATCGTATTTCCAATGATTTTCAATATCATGGGCCCGATGGGACATATTTTAGCACCATTACTGTTCCTGGCAATCCTATTTGCAGGAATTACATCAGCACTTGGTCTATTTGAACCAATGGTAAGTTCAACATTCGATAAATTCGGCTGGTCCCGTAGAAAAACCACCACAGTACTATGCATAATCGGATGTGTGTTCTCATTAATCCTAACAATTGGAATAAGCGGCTATTTGGTTAGAATTATCGACCTGTTTGTAAACCACTTCGGAGTCATACTGCTGATACCGATACAGGCAATAATCTTCGGATGGATTTATGGTCTTGATAATGTGATACCTGTCTTAAACGAGCATTCAACAATTAAGGTAGGCAGGCTTTGGAAGCTAATTATTAAATTCATTGCTCCTGTCGTTTTATTTACACTCTGGATTTTTGGTGTTGTCGAATTATTTTCGAATGCAAACAGCTTTGAAATTATACTATACACAGCAATTACAATTATCGTTTTAGTATCTGCAGTTTTGCTTAGCAGAAAAAAATCTGCGGAAAATTAGATTTATTCTATTAATTTCAAAATGTATGAATCCAAATATTTTTTAAGAATCTTTACAATCGGCCCGATGATAATTGCGGATATTATTGTACCTTCACGAACTCCAGCAAGATAACCTAAAAATACAACAGATAAAACAGCTGCCAAAACAACCATTGAAGTGTCAACAAATGGTTTTACATTTGAAAACTCCTTTTTTAATACTTTTGAAATAGCTACAATAATACCATCGGCAGGAAGATAAACGATTTCCGTTTGGATTTCAAGCAATACTCCAAAAGCAACCACAACACAGCTGATTAACAATAACAACATCTGATTGAGATAACCCACGGGATTTAAAAAACCGACTAACATCAACGAAAAATCAATGAATGCGGAAAAAACTGTCCCTATAACAAGTTGCAGATATTGCCTTTTTTCAAAATCGCCGCGAAGAAGAATGACCTGAATGAAAACATAAATAAGGTTGAATACGAATATTACTTCCCCAACACTCAATTTTGAAATTAGACTACAGACATAGGGAAGACAAATTAAAGGGGAAGTTCCCAAATTGGCTTTGATGGATAATGCAGCCCCTAATGAAATGATAAATAAAGAAAGAAAATAGATTATATATCTATTGAATTTTTTTAATCCCATAAATATTATATTGATTTTTATAATTTAAAAATATATTAAAAAAAAAGAAATAAGAAATAAGATTTATTTCTTAATGGAAGCTATTGCACTTTGTGCGCCTGATTTTACAAAACCGCTTTCATCATCAAGCAATTTTTCAAGTTCAGGAATAGCTTTTTCATCACCTAAGTTTCCTAGAGCCCAAGCAGCTGCACCCCTTACTCTCCAATCTTCATCTCCTAAAGTTTCAATTAACGGGTCAACGGCTGGTTCTCCCATACGGGATAAAGCGGTAGATGCTTCTCTTCTAACTAATTTGTTATTGTCTTTTAAAGTATCAATTAAAGCAGGGATTGCTTTTGGATCACCTATTGCACCAAGTAAGGTAGCTGCATGTAATCTGACACCTTTTTTCCTATGAGACAATGCGTCAATTAAAGGATCTAAAGATTCATCCTTTCTTAATTCCAATTCTCCCATAACATCTTCAACAACGAAGTCATCTTTGTCGTTTAATAATTCAATCAATTCATCGATACTTCTTTCCATTTTAATCCCTCACAAATTCAATAAGGAAATCTGATTTTATTTATGTAATTAATATATAATTATAACTTTGGTTATATAAAAGTATTTCGATAGTATACGAACAAATTTAGGAAAAATAAACTAACATTAAATATCATTAAATCAATAGTATAATAATATAAAAAAATTGCTAAGTGAAAATAATGTATAATATTGCGATAATAAGTGGAGATGGAATAGGAAACGAAGTGATGTCTGCTTGCGAATATTTGCTTGATAAGCTAGATTTGAAATTTAGCTTTAAGTATGGTGAGGCAGGATTTGACTGTTTTAACAAAAACGGAACAACATTACCTGAAGAAACAATAAAAATAGCAAATGATAGTGATGCCGTGCTTTTTGGAGCATCAACTTCAACACCAGGCCAGCCTAGCCCAATTATTAACCTGAGAAAAGAGCTTAATGTTTATGCAAATATAAGACCTATCAAATCATACAAAGGTGTAAATTCAATCCATGACGACATTGACTTTGTAATCGTAAGGGAAAACACCGAAGGATTATATTCTCAGATAGAATACGGTGATGAAAATAAGATGATTGCCGAAAGAGTCATCACCCGAAAAGCGTCTGAAAGGATTTCCAAAGCCGCATTCAATTTATGCATTAAAAGAGGGGAAAGCAAAGTAACCTGCGTTCACAAAAGCAATGTATTGAAAAAGACCGATGGGGTATTTAAAGAAAGCTTTTACAAAGTTGCACAGGAATATCCTCAAATCAAAACTGAAGATTATTATGTAGATGCAATGGCGATGTATCTACTCACAAAACCCCAAGATTTTGACGTAATCGTTTCAAGCAATCTTTTCGGAGACATACTGTCTGATGAAAGTGCAGGACTTGTAGGAGGACTTGGTCTTGCACCATCAGGAAACATTGGAGATCACAACGGCCTGTTTGAACCAGTGCACGGATCAGCACCAGACATTGCAGGAAAACATATAGCCAACCCCTGTTCTATGATACTTTCTGCTTCAATGATGCTTGATTATCTTGGAGAATGGGAAATCTCAAATGATATTAAAAGAGCTGTAGAAAAAGTAATTGCCGACTGCAAAATCATGACTCCTGATTTGGGAGGGAATTCATGCACAATGGATGTTACAAAAGCAATTGTTAAGGAGTTAATTTAATGTTAAATATTACTACTTTTTTAGATGCAAATTCAAAACGATTAGACAAAGATGTTTTATACAATCCAACAACCAACGACAAATACAACTCCGGTGAAATCTTATCGATAGTTTCTGAAATTGGAAGAAAACTAAAGGATTTAGGAATCAAAAAGGGTGACAGAGTATTGATTTATTTAAAAAATTCAGAAGAATACTTATTTTCACTTTTTGCCATATGGAGAATAGGCGCAATAGCCATTCCAACAAACAGAGTATTTACCGCTAGCGAACTTGAATACATTGTAGATGATTCAGGCGCTAAACTGATGATTACAGATGAAGAAGCAAAAGACATTGTTGACATTGAAATGTTCATCCCAAAAAATGTCTCTGAATTTAAAAATTGTGAAGTATTGGAAGCGGAAAATACCGATTGGGATGACTTATGCCAATTGCAATATACTTCAGGAACTACAGGTAAACCTAAAGGAGCAATGCTTACCCATGGAAATTACTTTACAGCAATACATAATGAATGTGATGTTTTAACACTAAAACAGGACGATGTATTCTTAGGAATATACCCTATGGCGCATGTTGGCCTTTCCTGGGGAATTTCCGCCCTAAGAGCTGCTGCTTTTTATATTATGATGGAACAGTTCGATATGGACAAATATTTGGAACTGTGTGAAAAGGAAAAAGTTACCGTTTTAAGTGGAATGCCTCCTGTAATTCATTCACTGACAACAATGGATGCTAGAAAACACTTGAAAACTGTCCGCGAAATTATTTCAGGCGGTGGGCCATTGCATAAAAAGATTTGGAAGGATTTCCATCAAACCTACCAAATACCAATCATCAACGCATATGGATTATCCGAAACAATCGTAATCGGAACCGGAACTGTCATCAGACCTGAAGACTACTGGGAAGCTGACAGGTTTGAAAGTGTGGGCCATCCGGTTTGCTTTTCAGAAGTCAAAATTGTGGATGAATATGACCCGTCAATTATCATGCCAAAATTCAAACAAGGGGAAATTGCTCTTAGAGGCCCTGCAATAGCTAAGGGATATTGGGGAAATGATGAAAAAACCAAAGAAGCCTTTTTAGACGACGGATGGTTTTTAACAGGAGATGTCGGATATCTTGATGATGATAATCGTTTATTCATCACAGACCGTAAAAAAGACATGATTGTAATGAGCGGATGGAAAATCTATCCAACAGAAGTTGAAGAAGTCTTAATCAAATATCCTGCCCTTAAGGAAATAGCCATTTTCAGTATTGATGATTGTCACAGAGGAGAAATCCCCGTTGCGGCTGTTGTTTGGGAAAACGATGCAGACGATGAAGGATTAATCGCTTATGCCCGTGAAAACTTATCACGATATAAAGTTCCTAAAAAAATATTTGCCCTTGATGAACTTCCAAGAGTGAATGGCTGGAAATTGCTTAGAAGAGAACTCCGGGAAATGTTTAAGGTTTAAAAAAAAGTTTATAATCAATATTAAAAAAAAGAAAAAAATGACTATGATTATTTATAAATCATAGTTCCAATACCTTCAGTGGTAAAGATTTCCAAAAGCAAGGAATGTTTTTTACGTCCATCAATAATATGGCAGGATTTAACACCATTTTCAATAGCTTTAACGCAAGTTTCGATTTTTGGAATCATTCCGCCAGAAATGATGCCTTCTTCTATCAAATCTGGTACTTCATCCACTCTGATTTTTTGAATTAAAGAAGATGGATCGTCAGGATCTCTTAAAACACCTGGAACATCAGTCAATATGATTAATTTTTCAGCACCAACTGCACTTGCCACTTCACCTGCTGCAGTGTCCGCATTCAAGTTAAGGCTTGTTCCATCTTTTGCAATACCTATTGGAGATATAACTGGAATGTAATCATTATCTAAAAAGAGGTCAAGTAAATCAGTGTTTACACAGTCAACTTCACCAACGAGACCTAAATCTACAAACTCTTCATCAATTTTACTTGCTCCCTTTTTGTGAGCGAATATTAAACTTGAATCTTTACCTGATAAACTAATTGCATGACCATCATGATTAATGAGTTCAGATACTATTTCTGTTGAAATTTTACCAACTAAAACCATTTCGATAATTTCCATGGTTTCTTCATCGGTAACCCTTAAACCTTTAATGAATTTAGGTTCCTTACCTAACTTATCCATTGATCTGGAAATTTCCGGACCTCCACCATGCACAATTAATGGTTTCATCCCAACATATTTAAGTAAAACAGTATCGCGAGCTGTGGAAGACATCGCTTCATCGTCAATCATTGCATGTCCGCCATATTTAATTAAAATTTTTTTACCGTGAAACTTTTTGATATATGGCAAAGCTTCAATTAAAACATCAATATCTTTCATTTTATCACTAAACTAAATATTTTATTTACTAGTTTATAAACCCTATTGTTGGAAATATCAAATTAAAGTTTCAATTATTGTCCAATAACTTTTCAACTTTTTCCTTATTTTCAAATAAAACGCAACCTCCTTCATGGTCGTCCATAAGAATTCCACCATCTCTAAGTGACATGAATAAATTGGAATTCAATGCTTCAATGAGCGATGTATCCCGTACATTTATATCTGAATATGGTGAAGCAGGACATGGTTCGGCACCGCCATGAGAGTTTATATGGAAAAAGCCTCTTCCGGCAGCCAAGCAGCCTCCGGAAGTCTTTTCATCTCCAGGAAATGACAGGAACAGCATGTCACGGTATTTGTTTCGTAAACGGTCAAGTTCATTTAACAGCAATTCCCTTTCATCGTCACTAGGCGCAAGGTCTATTGTCTGCTCATTGACCGGAACATACTCAATGAAAAATACGACTTTGCATCCGAAATCATGCAATCTGTCAATGAAATCATCTGAAAGAAGTGAAGGCAGGTTTCCTTTTGTAAAAGTAAGAGAAGTACCAAAGATTATATTGTTGTTTCTCATCAAATCCATCGAATTAACCAATTGGCTATAGACGCCTGTTCCCCTTCTGGAATCTGTGATTTTTTCATCTCCTTCAATAGATAAAACCGGGACAAGATTTCTGTTCTCATCAAATAGCTTCAGATAATCCTCATTTATCATTGTTCCGTTTGTGAATATTGGGAATAAAATTTCGTGGAAATTACTGGCCTTAACTATAACATCATTCCTCATAAGGGGCTCTCCGCCTGCAAGAACTATAAAGCTTATTCCCATGTCCCTTGCCTGATTGAATATATCCCCCCATTCATCATCATTAAGCTGATTTGAAGGAGCATCATCGCTGCATGAATTATTGGCCCGTGAGTAACATCCAGTACAATGAAGGTTGCAGCTGCTTGTAATGCTTGCTATTAAGAAAACAGGAATATTCTGACCATTTTCACTATACTTTTGCCTGATTTTGGTAGCCTTTTTTGCATGCTTTGAAAATTTAACCAGAAACAAGCTTTCTTTAGGATTCTTTAATGAAGCGCGAAAAGCATCTTTTAAAATGATTTCAACACCTTCGGCAAGGTATTCCTGAATATCAAAATTATCTTCCATCTATTTCACCTTCACACAATCGAGCAGGAATTCAGCATGGTCTTCTGCTTGCCTAAAGAAGTCATCCAATGAGCTTTCGGGAATATCATCATATTTGGCTGAAAGTTCCAAAAGGAGATATATTGGAAAACTGTAATATTCCTTTGCCAGCAATTCAGGATTGCAGTCTGCACGTATGATTCCGTTTTCTTTTAAAATAGTGAAAAAACCCTTCCAGAATATCAATGGCTTGACAAGCATCTCATTTTGGAAAAATAATCTTATAGACTCATTATAATGCATCTGTATGAAAATCAGCTTCCAGATTTTAAGGTTTCTTTCCTCCGATACCATTCTCTTTATAGCTTCAGACCCTCTATGATAGAACATTTCGGGGTTTTCAAGCAATAGTTCATTGTCTGCAGATAAAGTATAATCTTTGCTGTTAAGCAATTCATCCTGTTCGAAAAGGTCTGTGAAATATTCGAATATGTCCATTAATATTGCTTCTTTAGAAGAATAATGGCTATATATTGAGCTTTTTTTAATTCCTACTTCTTCTGCAATTTCCCTAAGTGAAACTGAGTCATATCCTTTTTTTGAAAATAGATCCAATGCCACATCAAAAATCTTTTCCTTAGTATTCATATTCCTACCTACCGTTCGTTAGGTATATTATTTCATTCAAGATATATAAAATTAACTAGTTCACACAAAATTTGAAATCAAATGAGAAAAATCATCTAACTATTTATATGACAGAATTATATTTAATATCATGTCTGAGATGAATGACCTTAAGGATTACCTTAAAAGGCGGGGCGTCAGCAAAGTTGGTTTTGCCGATGTCGACGGTTTGGCAAACGAATTTGTAGATTTGCCCAACGGAATAAGTCTTGTTTTAAAGCTTCCTAAAAAGGCAATGTATTATATAGACCAGGAAGATTACAAATCCTATTGGAATTGTTTTCACTCAAAGATTGCTGAATTGACTGAAATTTCCCTTAAAGGTGAAGAATACATTAAAAACCTTGGATATGATGCATTTGCTCTAACCATGCAGAGAAATGAATGCGATATGAAAAAGCTATTGAGCATTTTGCCTTACAAGACAATAGCCACCAAATCAGGAATGGGATGGATTGGACGATCTGCACTTTTTGTTACACCAGAATATGGATCAATGGTTGCTTTAGGCGGCATATTGACCGATATGCCTCTTGAGTTCGGAACACCAATAACAGATTCCCAATGTGATGACTGTGAAAACTGTCAGAAAGCTTGTCCCGTTGGGGCAATCAATCCTCAAAAATGGAATGACCGTTTGAATAGAGAAGACATCATTGACATTGATGCCTGTTTCGAATATATAATGGACCAATACAAAAACGGATTGGGCTGTACAAAATGCATGTGCGAATGCAAGCTCACTCAAGCATATTTAAAAGGCAAATGATAACATGACCAATCTAAGGAAAGCAAAACCCAGCGAAGCCGAAGAAATACTAAGATTCTATCGCAATATCATCAATTCGATTAAAGAGACTGATTTTAAACCTAAATGGAATGAACACTACCCTAACCTAGAATACATTAAAACAAGCATCAAAAAAGAGGAGTTATATACTTACACAAAAGACGATACTATAATATCCTGCGTAATTATAAACAATCTGTTTAACCCGGAATATGGAAATATTAACTGGGCCATTGATGCAGAATCAGATGAAGTCACAATAATCCATACCTTTGCAGTCAATTCCAATTTTTCAAGAAAAGGAATAGGAAAAGAAATATTTGAACAAATAAAAATCAATGCCCTCAATAACAATCAAAAGACCATTAGAACTGATGTTATTAACGGAAATGTCGGTGCTCAAAAATTTTTTAAAAAAATAGGGTTTCAATATGTGGACAGCATTGAATTGTTCCATGAAGCTGTCGGATTGGAAAAATTTCATCTTTATGAATACTTGCTAAAAAAATAAAAAATGAGTAATTAAATACCCATTTTAAATTTGAATCTGTACTCTTGGTTTACAATTTCCATTCCTTCAAATGAACCGTCTAAAATATCTGCAACTTTTTGCAAATCTTCAGCGGTTATAGCATTACCGTTTGCCAATGGTGAGAAAAATGTAATCTCATCATCAGTAATGAGGTAATTCAAAAGTTTTGTATTTTCTTTTTGGTATTTTTCGACAATTGCTAAAATTTCTTCTTCTGTAGCTTTATCAAGGTTTGCCATAATATCACCTTTAATTATAATTAATCTAAGAAATATTTAAATTTTTATACTTAGATGCAGATAAACAGACCAGGATATGCGAAATATAATCATATATTGAAGTAAATTAAAATAAACTATAATAAAACACTGAAAATAAATTTAACAATTTATAATAATTGCTCATAAAATTAATTTAAAAGAAGGTAAACACCGGTTGAAAAACTCCAGACAATCATAGTATAAACAGAAAGCCTCTCGAATACCGGCATGTAGATGCTTGTGATATTGAAAAACATTATCCAAAACACAATTAAGCCAAAAATACCCAAAACCAAGGTCAACTTCTGATAGTTTCCAAAGTCTTTCATTGATCTTGAAACGATAATTAAAAGGATGTTCCCTCCAAGAATTGCCATCACAGCGCCCAAAGTGTGATAGCCGGATGTCAACGGGTTTCCTCCATGAATCAAACCAACGATAATAACACCCAAACCGGTTATCAATGTGAATATATAAAAAATAGCTTTATTTTTGACTATATAATCCTTGAACTCATAGAAAGAACCGAATATCAATGCCAGACCTATTAAAATAAAGGCTGTGTTCATTAACCAGAATAACGGTGAGTTCGGATGTGGGATTCCAAGCTCTGAAATGGTGTGGAAAATATAAGTTTCCGGTAGTGAAGCATTGAAAAAAGCTGCTGAAATAGCTTCAGCTATAACATAGTACAAACTACCTATTATGAATACAATTCCGGCAACCTTGCTTCTCATACTCTAAATCCCAAATTTCTTATCAAAATATTTTTGTCTTAAGTCAAAATTAAGCTCTTCGATGTCTGCACCAGAAATGGCCTTCTGCAAAATCTTATAACAGGACTTTTTAGGTACAGTGATATTATGAATATTGGAAATATTCCAGATTCTGTCAAATCTTTTCTTTAAGCTGCCCATTTCCAATTTTTCTAAAACATTTCTTAAATTGAGAATATTGGCTTCGTTTATAACATTATATGTAGCGTAAGTCTGAGGGTCCATTACAATCGGATTCAATCCCAGGATATATCTTTGCAAATCATAATCCAAGAATGAATCATAATCTCCATCATATGCATAGACATGTGCTTTTGCAGATAACGCATCTATAAATACTAAAAACTGATTGACCATTAATGCCCTTGAAATAATCTCATCACAGAAGTTTAAACCGGTTTCAATTTTACCCGCTGATGAGGAATTGACATAAGTCTCATAATCTTCAAATCTGAATGCTACAAGAGCAAACATGTATAAATCAATCCAATCATTTTCTTTTAAAAATTCATAAGCCTTATCGGTTAATTTCAAATCATATGATTTTTCTTCATTAACATCAACATCGATATTACGTGCATTCTTAGCTTCTTTCAATACAGGCAAAACCCTTTCTACCAATTCCTGTTTTTTACCTGAAACTTTAAGTCCGTTTTCCCTTAAAATATCCTTTAGCTCGGAAACTATGTACTTTTTGGATATTGCTTCAGCAGTTATTTCCACATCAACATCAATTGAGACATCTCCTTCAAGATATCCTTCATCAACCAGATAGTTGATGCAGTCTTCAGCTGACGGAAATGTTCCAAAATTGCCTTCTTTCAAGATATCTTCAAGTTTATAGCCACTATTTAAAAAATTCAAAACATTAAAAATCTCTAATTTTTGTTCACTCACTTAAACACCCTTTATACTTCATTAGCAATCTTTTAAATTGCCAAATGTAATAATTAAACTCCCCGTTAAGAAAGAATATAAATTTGATATTAATATTTTAGATTTTAGTTAATTTAATGTTTTGCCTAAAAAAATATAGTTAACTTAACACCATAAACCCTATAGTCAACAAAGTGGGATTGGTAAAAAAAAGTATTTAGAATAAGCAGTTATAAATAAAACAATTTTATGAGCCTAAAACAACATTTCAAAATGAATGAAAAAAAATAAAAAGAATTAAGGATTGCACGCTTCGTCAGCCGCACCCATTACAACACTGATTTCATCGGATATATTGATTTCAGATATTCTCTTTTCAGATTGGTATTTAGCATTATAATAGGCTTGAGCAAAATTCATAGTAATGAATGAAACATCCTTAAAATCAATGATAAAGTCATCTTTAGGTATCTTATTTAGAATATCAATAAGTTCCACTGCAACTTCGCTGGTTTCCAAATGTGTGCCGAATTCAGCCCCTATATTAATAAGCATAATTTACACCTACACTAATATTTAAAATTCATCATTAATATAATTGATAATATGAAAACCTGTCCGAAATGCATGCGAGAATTGAAAAAAGTTTTTCATGATTCAACAGATGAACTGGCTGTTGAATCTCTAAAAGGAGAAATAATAATTGGAAATTGCTGCACTAGTGAGTACAACTATTATTGCGAATATTGTGACGAATTTTTCCAGCTATAAACCTAAAACATCACGGTCGGGATTTGAATTCTTAAACAGATTAATTTTTGTATCGCTTTTCCATGTGAATTTCAGAAGGCCCGCATGAACAATTTTTAAATCCTCATCTGAAAATCCTTCCAAATAATAAATCTTACCCCTTTCACCTACATTCATCAAGAATCTGATCATATGACGGTAAACCATTACTGAGTGAGGCTTATATACTACAATATCATCTGTAATGTATTCGACCAGCTGATCTATTTCAAATACATCCGGCTTTATCACTTCAACGTTACATGTTGGGAACTTTTCACAAATGATTGCCTCATAATCCACAATATCACCTAATTAATAGATATTAAATTGATGAGTATTAAAGTGTTTCAACATTATAGTTTATCGATAAACAGTTTCCTAGGAAACATTTATATATTGTGGCCGACAAAGTAAATCTAAAAACATATCAGATGAAAACATGACTACAGAAAAGACAGATAAATTTGATTCAATGCCTTTTTTTGCATTGATTCATCACATATCTAAAAATAAACTAATATACTCTAGGAAGAATCCAAATCGTATAGATATGGTCCATGAAGGTCGTTATTTAATGGAAATTCATAAAAGGAACAATTTGTCCCAGGATGACCTTGCAAACATATTTGGCCAAAGCAAAGGAACAATAGCCAAAGCTTTAAGGAAATTGGAAGATAATGGATATGTTGAAAGAACAGTTGATGAAAACAATAGGAGAAAATACATATTAAAAACAACAAAAGAAGGAGAAGAACTAGCTATTTTATTGAAAAAAGATTTAGACGAATGGGAAGAAAAAGTCGGAATCAATGAACTAGACGATGAAACAAAAAATCAATTAAGAAAAATAGCTAGAAAAAGTGAAGAGATACTTAAAGAATGATTATAAAAGAGGATTACTATGGCTAACAAAAATGTGGAATTGATGAGAGGAGAACCTGAAAAAGCTGTAAAGAAATTAGCTATCCCAATCATGATATCAATGATTTTAACCGCACTATACAATATCGTTGATGGAATTTGGGTAGCGGGACTCGGACCAACAGCTATTGCAGGAATCGGATTTGTAACACCAATTTTCATGGTGTTAAACGGAGCAAGCGTAGGACTTGGAAACGGTGCAACAAGCAGCATTTCAAGATTTATTGGAGCGAAGAATCATGAAATGGCAGATAAATCTGCAGTACAGGCGATGTTTATTTTCCTGATAGCCTCAATTGTGTTGACACTTATCTTCCTGATAATACAAAAGCCTTTACTTGAAAGCTATGGTGCTACAGGCCAGACATTGAATGAAGCTATAGCTTATGCAACACCATTGTTTTTAGGTTTAATTGCATTAATGTTTGGAAACGGCTGCAGCGGAATCCTTCGTGGAGAAGGGGATATGAAACGTGCAATGTATGTTGTAGTTGTTTCTGTTGTTTTAAATGCATCACTCGACCCGATATTTATTTACGTTTTAGGCCTGGGATCTGCCGGAGCATCACTTGCTACAATAGTAAGCGCAGCAATTTCTGCAATCGTCATATTATACTGGATCTTAATTAAAAAAGACACTTATATTGATGTTAGCCTTAAAAACTTCAAATTTGACTCAAAATTAGCAAAAGACATTTTAAAAGTTGGAATTCCATCTGCACTTGATATGCTGATTATGGCAATAGCAATGTCCATTTATCTAATAGTGATTTCCATGGTTGGAGGAGACTATGGAATAGCCACATTCACATCCGGTCAAAGGTTATACTTATTTGCAATAATGCCGCTTACAGCTATCGGTTCAGCAGTTATTGCAGTATCCGGAAGTGCATTCGGTGCCAGAAATGGAGATTATCTGTCCAGAACACATACTTATGGTGTAAAATTCGGTTTAGCTTTAGGAACCGTGATTACTTTAATTTTAGTAATATTCGCCACACCTTTGGCTACAATTTTTGCATATACTCCTGAAACCGCCAATCTGGTTCCTGGAATTGCACAGTATCTCCAGATTGCCTGCCCATGTCTAATCTTAACCGGTATTGGAATACCTTCAAGCTTTTTCTATCAAGGAATCGGAAAGGGAGTCTACAGTTTGATGTTTACAATTTTAAGGGAAATCCTTTTTGTAGTTCCTTTAATCTATTTATTCGTATTTATTTTCAATTGGAATCTTGTCGGTGTTTGGTTAGGCTTATGTATTGGAAGAGCGATTGCCAGTGTCATAAACTACGTATTCGCCAGATCAGAAATTAAACGGATAAGAGAAAAATTTGGAAATTAAGAGTTTTTTTAACTCTTAATCTTTTTTTTTAAAATATTGTTTCAACCTTATAAAATTCATTTAAAGCTCTAAAATTGATTTAATAAATAACTTACTAATTTATTAATCTTAAAATCAGATATAACCAATACAAATCAAAATTTGTAAAGGTTAAACTATGAACAAACAAGATTTTAATATTAAAACAAAAATAATACGAGAAACATTTAATGACACAAGAACCATCAAATGTCCTGCACATGAAAACGATATGGAGTTTGATGAAAGCACTTATGAACTGGGAGACATTTTTACAACTACAAATGGCGAAGTTATAGACCTGGAATTTCAAATAGATGATTTTACTGTTGATGAATTGGTAAAATATGTTGAAATCGCAGAAAAGTTATATGAGATAAACAGAAAACACGTTTCAATATATATCATCTGTCCTGATACCGTAGAAATACGTGTTAAGGAATGTGAAATAAAATCTGAAGCCGACTTCACAATTAAATTGGCTTCAATCAATGAAAATCCTGCGCAGATAGCACTGAAATTGATAAAAGAAAAGTTAAATAATGGTGAAATTCTGAATGAAGACGATTTGCATGCATTGACATTGATTCCGTTAATGTGCAAGAAAGAAGATAGGAATTATTTTAGAAAGGAGTGTTTCGAAATAATAAACCAAATCTTTTGATTATTTATTCCATTTCAAAATTGTTTTGCCAAAGCGATAAATGTAGTCTTTGTCAAATGCCTCTTTTAAATCATCTAAAGAGTTTATTTCGCAAACGTTGGTAACCAGTTTTCCCAAATATTCAAATAATTTTGGGTTTTGTTTGAGAGTTTCAATGACTCCAACAAAATCTTCTCTTTCGGAACGGCTATTTCCCTGAACGGTCAATCCCTTTTCTAGAATCATACGAGTATTTACTGGAATCGGATATTCGCTTACTCCAAATAAATTAATTGTTCCTTGAGGGTTAATCAAATCGATTATCTGTTCAATAGCTGCTTGTGATGCACTGGAACCAACACATTCAAAAGCATGGTCAATTACAAGGTCGTCAGGAACATTATGAATCTGATAAACCTTATCTGCAAAAGTGAATAGGCTTAGATTATCCTGATGTTTTCCAAATACATATACCTTTGAATCCGGAAACATTTCCTTTAAAAGAAGTGAGGTTATGAAACCTAAATTCCCATCACCCCAAACTCCCAATTTGTCTTTTGGAGTAATGGCTATATCATTAAATTTTGTGATTCCCTGATAGGCTACTGAAATCAGTTCAATGAATGATGAAACATGAAGATTGAAATCATCCGGAATCCTTATGACCCTATCTTCATCAAGTTTAATTAAATCGGAAGTGAATCCGTCAAAACCACTTCCCCTGAATTTTGAATTATAAGAATAATTTAATCTGCAGACATCTTCACCTGAAGGGGTATTCGGTATCATTACAACCTTATCACCAGGTTTAAAGTTATTATTGCAGTCAAATACCACCTCTCCAACTCCTTCATGGATTAATGCCATAGGCAATTTTTTTTCCAAGACTTCAACCGGCCTTGACCCCTGATAGTACCTTTGGTCAGCTTGACAGATTGAAAGATAAAGCGGCCTTACTACAATGCCGTCCAATTCAATTTCATCTATTGCCTCTTCAAAGAACTTTGGAGATTTTAATCTGTAAACAATGTTAATCATGAATATCCTCAAGTATAGTATTTGCTAATTTTAAGTCATAAGGGTATGTAATTTTAATATTTGTCACTTCACCCTCAACTAGATGTACATCTTCGTCCTTAAGTGTGAATATCTTACATGCATCTGTAAGTATATTGGATTCTTCTTCCGTTAAACTAGTAATCAAGTTATAAAGTTTCTTTATATTGAAGCTCTGTGGTGTTTGACCTTGGTAATAATAATCCCTTACGGGAATGCTTTCAATGGTCGCGCCGTTGATGCTTTCAACAATCGTATCTGTAGCTGGAATTACAGTATCGCAAGCCCCATATTTTTTTGCAGCTTCAATATTGTCTTCAATGATTCTATGGGTTACAAATGGACGCACAGAGTCATGAGTAATGATTATTGAGTCTTCATCAATGCCAAATTCATCATTAATGTAACTGATACTGTTCATTATGGTGTCGTTTCTTGTTTTTCCACCTTCAATAACAATAATCTCATCATCAAATCCAATATACTCATTAATCAAATGATTAGTATGGTCAATGAAGTTTTTTGGAGTTAAAACAATAATCTTATCTATTTTTTTATTAATAACGAACTTTTCAATTGTATGAATTATGACCGGCTTATTTCCCAAATCCAAAAATTGTTTTGGAGTGTCAGTGCCACCCATCCTAGATCCTATTCCACCTGCCAAGATTGCTGCAAAAATCATTGAAACCTTACTCCTTTTTAAACATTATCAAATAGTGAGATTTGCCTTCTGGAATATCCTCACCAATATCTTCATTCAAATATATTTTTTTAAGATTATGGTTATTAAATATTTCTTCCAACTCTTGTGGTGAGCTTCTAATTTCGATTGGAGGTCCTCTTTGCATATCTAATGGTTTAAAATCCATAATTGCTATTTTACCATCATCATTTATTATTCTAGCCAACTCATCGATTACTTTATCCATTTCCCCAGATGCTTTAAACCCATGGAAAACATTAAGCATTAAAACAGCATCGATTGAAGAGTCATAAACACCTGGAATCCCCTTAGCAATGTCCGCTTCGATATTAATTAAATTATCAACATTATTTTCCTTCTTATAATTTTCTAAATCTTTTATGGATTGATCATAGGCATCCACTGCATAGACAGTGCCGTCGGGAAGATAATTATCAATTGCATTTTTAGCAATATATCCATCTCCACAACCTGCATCCATAAAAGTCTCATTTCCATTAAAATCAAATTCTTTTAAAATTTCATCACCATCTAAATACCCTGAACTTGATTTTCCATGATGTTTATGTTCCATTATGAATCCCCCGTTTATAGATAATAATATTTAGAAAATTAGTATTTAATAATTTTTAATTAAAAAAAAGAAAAAAAAGTAGATTTTATTTCCCGTTAAAATCTATTCTTTTTGAAATACGATGAAAAAGTGAGATTTGCCTTGAGGGATATCTTCACCAATCTCTTCGTTTAAATATGTCATTTTTAGATTATGCTTATTGAAAATTTCTTCCAGTTCTTCAGGAGAACTTCTAAATGCAGTTGGAGGTCCTTTTGGAACATCCCATGCTTTATAGTCCATTATTGCTATTTTTCCGTCTTTTTTAATAATCCTTGAAAATTCTTCAATGGCTTCATCCATAGTTCTTGATGCTTTAAATCCGTGGAATACATTAACCATTAAAACAACATCAATAGATTCATCATCTACACCAGGAATTCCCTTTGTAATGTCGGCTTCAATGTTAATTAAATTTTCAATGTTGTTTTCATTTTTATATGTCTCCATATCTTCAATTGATGCATCATAAACATCCACAGCATAAACAGTACCGTCAGGAAGATATTCTTCAACTACTTTTATTGCAATATGGCCGTCACCACATCCCGCATCCATAAAAGTTTCATCACCTTTTAGATTCAACTCTCCTAAAATTTCATCGGAATCTAAAAACAGTGCACTAGAAAATCCATGAGCTCTATGACCATGCATATAATCACCATATAATGATATCTAAAAAATAGTATTTATTTATTGTCAATGTGATGGAATGTACATAACACTTTAAAAATAGTTAAAATAATAAAAAAAAGATATAAGAGGATTATTTTTTCCAGGTTTGTTTTACTCCTCTTCCTCTTTTACTACCAGGTTTAGTATAACTTCTTTTTTGTCTGGTTCTTCTGTTAGTTCCTTTAACTTTTGCCATATCTTACCCTCCTTAAAAATCAATCATAAAAATAATTAGAATTATATCTATAACAAAAAAATATTTGTTTTCAAGATATTTAAAGCTTTTCTTTAAGTGGTATATTCTGCATTAATTTTAACATAATCATAAGTTAAATCGCATCCCCATGCAGTTGCTTGGCCATCCCCTAAATCAAGGTCAATGTTAACAATGACGTTTTTAGACTGCATTATTTTTTCAGCTCTTTCAAGGAAAGGAGTATCTTCAAATGCTAAAATTTCCCCTTTTCTAACCAAATCCACTTCATCCAAATCATCAGCAATAGCTATTGTTACAATATCCGGATCTAAATCACATCCTGAGTATCCAATTGCTGAGACAATTCTTCCCCAATTAGGATCCCCACCGAATACAGCAGATTTAAAAAGACTGGAAGAAATAATGGATTTTGCAGCCAATTTAGCGTCTTCAAAATCTTTTGCACCAACCACATTTGCTTCGATAAATTTAGTGGCCCCTTCACCATCACGAGCCATTTTTTTAGCCAAATCAATGCACAAATAATTTAAGGCATCCTGGAAATTTGAATCCAATTTTCCATCGTTAACAACATTAATTCCAGATGCGCCATTTGCCATCATCAAACAGGTATCATTAGTGCTTTCATCACCATCCACAACTATCATGTTGAAACTGACATCAGCAGCTTTTTTTAATGCATTATTAATTTCATCTGCAGGAATAACTGCATCAGTTACAATAAACGAAAGCATTGTGCCCATATTTGGAGCAATCATTCCACTTCCTTTTGTAATGCCTGCAATTTTGACTTTATCTCCAGTGGTTAAGGTCACTTCAACAGCACATTCCTTAGGAAATGTATCTGTTGTCATAATTGCCTTTGCAGCGGCAAGGGAATTTTCAGGCTTATTTCCCAATTTTGAAATTGACTCATAAGCCACTTTGGAAATGATATCAATAGGCATTTCACGACCTATAACACCTGTTGAAGAAATAGCAATTTCATCTGAAGGCAATCCCAAATCTTTTGATAATAGCTCAACTAAAGTTTCACAATCTTTGATACCTTGTTGACCTGTAAAACAATTGGCATTACCACTATTTACAAAAACAGCAGAAATAATTCCTTTTTTAAGTACGTTTTTTGTGTATTTAACAGGAGCTGCAACGACTTTGTTTGATGTAAACACGGCAGATGCTGTGCTGTTTGGGGATAAAATTATACTAACACCATATTTGCCTTCACGTGCTCCTGATACCTTAAGATTTTCAATTACTGAAAATCCTCCATCCAAATCTCTAATAAAATCCATAAAAATCACTAATATGACGGTTCAGTTGTAAGATTTAATTTTGCTATAGTTTCATTATCGTTATAATCAACGCGATCCAATTCCACATCATAATCTATGGAATCTGTATTATTTGACAAATTAGTCATTTCTTCTGTGACATTCTCCCAATGAGCTCCCTCAGAAGAATCATCCAAAGTAAAGGAAATTCCAATTCCTGCACCAATTACGAATGCAACCAAAGCAAGAATCATAAGGAACAAAAGTTTACCACTGCCTTTCTTTTTCTTTTTCCTTGCATTCCTCTGATTTTGATGAGCATTCATTTGATTTCTAGGGATTAAAACCCTTTTATTATCTTTCTTCCGCCTCATACTATTTCTCTTTTTTTAAATTTCATTAAGCAACAAATGCATAAATTAAAGCCAAAATTATGCCTATAAAACTATATACTCCCAAACCTAAAACTGACATTAAATATGTGAAAATAAACACAAATGCAAATATTCCAATTAATTTTGCTTTTTCATTTTCAATTAAGTTAATCAAAGTTCTTGTGAATTCTGAAGGAATGTTATATGCATATAATCCATTAGCTAATTCAAATACAACTAAAGATAATGGAGATGTTGATTGAAGACTATCAACAAGTTGAGCCCTCTCTCCAGCTTCTCTTCTACTTCTGCCTATTCCTGCCCTGATTTTTGCACCGTTATCTAATGCAAACCATGCGGCATCAAGACCTGCACGAATAGCCAAATCTTTTGATGGGAATCTTGCTATAAAATCATCCCCACCTTCACGATAACCTTCCAATTCCCCGTCACATTCCGTTTCAATGAAATTTTTAATACCTGTCATTAATTCCACAAGCTGATTTCTACCGTTCTTATCTATGAATTTTGTAGAATTAATTAAGTCAATGAACAGATAATTTTCTAAATCAATTGGTTTTGATTGTTGAAGCAGGAATGGGGAATCGAAAACAAGCGCATACTCTCCGCCTAATTTTGTAAATGCAATACCTGGAAAAGTACCTACATTTTGAGTGTAATGAATAGCACGTTCAATAGAAGCCGCACCAGTCATGCCCACTGCGGAAATGACTTGAACTCCCTCGGACAATCCTATTCCAATAAGTTCAATAGCTACACGGATTGCATCATTTTTACTTAACATTTTTGCAACAAGTTCAGTTGCTGTTTTTTCAACAACTTCCCCCTTTTCAGTTTCAATAATCTTAACAAAAATATTAATTAGGTTTGAAGGATTAGGTAATTCAATATAGAAATAACGATCACTACCCATGATGATATTACTTACCAAGGCATACTCTTCAATCTTATTCTCAGCAGGCTTCAATTCATAAAAACTATAATCTGAAGGAATATTTTCTGCACCGACATCCCTTATAAGATTTTGCAAAATGGTGTCTGAATTGATTTCCGCCTTTTCAAGTTCGAAAAGAATGGTTTGAGTATAATTAAACAACTCTACATATTCAGTTTCAAGAGAATTTGTTGGAAAAAATTTTGTTCCAACAGCAATCGGTTCTAATTTAGTAGTAAGTTTAATAATAGCCTTGGTTAAAGGATTAACCATCTAAGCCCCCTCCCTTCTCAAGTTCAATTTCAAACTCGCCAGGTTTTTCTAAAAACATGTCTGGTTTGACAGAAACAAAAGGGAATTTCCAAGATCCAAGTCTTCCAGCTATTGTACTAGCAATATTTCTAGAGTTTCTTTTGATGAATACTTCATCATGAGTGCTTACACGAATTAAAATATTATATGGAGCGTATTCAGTTACTTCATCTGCCAAAAGAATATTCAATTCAAAAGTACCCGGTTTAGTGAATAAGTCATTACGAACAGCAATCAAAGGTTTCTTTTCAAGACCTAATCTATCTGCAACGGTGACTGATATATTTCCAGCATTTTTTACTGCAACCTTATAATCCTTAGGGTGAACTAATACAAATATCACATATGGAGCAGCCACTTCAACATCGTCAACCATCTCTACAATCTTATTAAACATTGGGATTTTTGAGAAGATATTTTCCAGTTTAGAGTCTGCATTACTCTCATTGTCAATACGAATAATAGCTTGTTTAGCAATATTCAATGGGGATATCTCCAAACCTTCCTTACCAGTATATATTTCCCATTTTTTAAATTCCAATTCCTTAATTATTTCATTACAGATATGTTGAAGAATATTTTTATCTTTTTTAGGCTTTTTAGGTTTTCCAAATGTGAGTCTGCCGTTTTCAATGATAAATGGAATCCTCATAGAAGAAATGTTTTTAAATTCAGCAGCATAATCTCTGAATTTATCATTAGACAATATTTTAGCTTTTTCATCATAGGCTATTTCTAAAATAAAATGGTCTGCATCATTACCTGCTGGAACTTCCTCTACATTTTCGCTTTCCAACAATTTCAAATATTTTTCCTTATCATCAATGTCATGACGAAGTGATGCGTCGGCAATAATTACAAATTCATCTTCACTTTCTTCCAATGCTTTAACAGCAGAAAGAATATTAGAGATTTTAGGTTGCCCATTTTCATTTTTTACATGATAAGCTACATTAGAAGCATCAACGACTACTTTCATAATATCACCTAACAATATATTATTAATCTTAATTCAATTCAGTATAATATATTTTTGTATTCTATTATTTAAATTTAATTTATAGTTTATTCCTTGGATATTTTCCAAATAAAAATTTTTCTCCACCAACATTATGGAGAAAAATCTCTATTTCTTCCTTATTTATGTTATAAACATTATAGGAGTTATTTATTTTTCCTCTAAGCTTTGTTGAACATAATGAACCTGCATTAACAACGATTGTATTATTTATTTTCCAAATATTTGGAACATGCTTGTGACCTGATAAAACTAAATCAACTTCATGAGTGGTTAAAGTCTTTAAAATATCCCCTGCATCTGATAAAACATTACGTTCACGGCCTGTTTGAGGAATTGAAATCACATGATGGTGCAAAGCGATAATTGAAAAATTTTCATTAATGACACATTCATCTAATTGATGTTCCAACCACATGTGCTGAGGACTTCCAATATGGCCCCTATTTTCATCAGGAGAACTGCTATCCAATCCTATTACGGTTAATTCATCACCCATTGTTAGTTTCCAACTTTTTTCACCGATTAACTCTTCAAAAGTGAGATAACCCAAATTACGGGCATCATGGTTTCCAGGAACGGCAAATAATGGTGCTTCAAACAATTCTAAATATTTTGTTGCTTGTTCGAACTGCTTATAATAACCATCGCTGGTTATATCTCCAGTCAGTATAATCATATCCGGTTGCAAGTCATTGATTTCGCTTACAGCCTGCATGAAAACATCTTCATCGAAATGGAATCTGCTAACATGCAAATCTGAAATATGTGCAATAACAGTCATATTATCTATTGGTTTAATTTCATGATAGCTTCAGCAAGGTCTCCTTTGCATTCTTCCAAAGCTGCTTTTGCTTCATCTTTAGAAACACCTGCACTATTGGCTACCATTTCAACATCCTCATCTGGAATTTCGATTTCATATTCAAGTTCGACTTCACGGGCTTTACCATCTATCTGGTAAGTTTCTTGACCCATCACATTCATTAAACTTACACTAGGATCATCAATAATTAATTCTTTATCATCAAAACGGATAATAACTTCACGGACACCTTCTAAATCTTCCATTTTCATGCCCATTTTTTTCATTTGTCTTTCCATTTGTTTCATTTGTTTTTTATTCATTCCAGGTATCATAATAAAACCTTCAATAAATTAACTATTTATAAATATATTATTAATTGTTATTAAAATTAACTTAACACATTGAAAAAATAAAAAAGGATTTAATTTTTAAATCCGTAAATTTCCGTTTCAAAAGTTTCTGCAACATCTTTTAAGACTTCAGGAATATTGATTTGCTGTGGACATTCCTCTATGCAATTTTCACATTCTATGCAGTCTGAAGCAATCCCTACATCTGGAAGCTTGGAATAGTTCAGATATGCATTTCCAAATTGGGTCCATTCATCAATCTTAAGCATCTTATGCTTATTGTACAAATCGAATAATTTTGCAATGTCTATTTCTTCAGAACATGTATCGACACAGTATCTGCATTTTGTACAGTCCACAGTAATATTGCTGTTGATGATTTCGGAAACCCTCTCAAGGATTTCGAATTCTTCATCATTTAAAGGATCTGCATTTTCGAATTCCTGAATATTGCTTTGAAGTTGTTCTAAACTACTTGCACCTGTCAGAACCACACAGACGTCATCAAGATTGGCTACAAATCTCATGGCCCAGGAGACAACTGATCTATCCGGATTATATTCTTTCATGAGTTTTTCTGCCTCTTCAGGAACATCCGCTAAAAATCCTCCCTTATATGGCTCCATAATCATTACTTTCTTATTATATTTTTTTGCAACCTCAAAACATTTCCTTGATTCGATTCCTTCATCTTCCCAGTCGAGATAATTAATCTGAAGCAGTACAAACTCCAGTTCAGGATGTTCAAACAGAATCTCTTCTAAAAATTCGGAATTTCCATGAGTGGACAAACCGATATGTTTAATGAATCCTTCTTCTTTTTTCTTTTGTATAAATGAATATAGATCAACGTTTTTCCAAGCGGTTTCAGTGAATCCGCTTACATTATGCAACATATAATAATCAAAATATTCAACGCCACAATTTTCAAGCTGTTCAGCGAAAATCGGTTCCAATTGTGATTCTTCAGTAATGACAAATAATGGTAATTTAGTTGCTATTTTAAATGAATCACGAGGATATCTTTCAACAACGCATTTTTTAAATGTCTTTTCCCCTAAACCTTCATGATAGACGTATGCAGTATCAAAATGATTAAATCCGCTTTCTATGTATGCGTCAACCATCTGATTTACATGTTCATAATCAATGCTTGTAAAGTCATTTTCATCCAAGATTGGTAATCTCATCATTCCCATGCCTAATTGCATCATATAACCAGCCTCATATTAACTAAATTTAATATTATATATTTGATTAATCTAAATTAATTCTTTCTCTTTATCAGATAGCTTTACATTAATATTCAGCTTTTAAAGTAATATATTCCATACATCACTATTTTACTCCGCTTCCAACTTTCAATATCGGAATTTTGCTCATAATATAAATTAAAGCCCAGCAGATGCTAATGATTATCACAGCGGACAATGGGAAATAAATAAACAGGTTCTTATTACCCCAACCCTGCATAAATCCGAATTTAAACAGGTATAACATCAAAATATAATGTGAAAAGTAAATGCCGAAACTGCATAGGCTGAATTGTACAATGATTTTGCCGAGAGTCTGTTCTTTTAATGGTTTGATTTTATCTGAAATCATTTTAACGTCAGCATATTTGAATGCGATAAACAAGCCAACTGTTTCCATGACAACGCAGATGTCAAAAAAGTCTATTGGAGCTAATGAAAATCCACCTAGACCTTTGTAATAAATCTTTATAAAATGGCCAAGGATTCCAACTAAAAACATCAGAATTCCAATGAAAAACATTCTTCGATTGGAAAATTTGAATTTGGTATTATGAACATAGGAACCAATAATAAAATACCCTAAAACAGGGAAGAAGTTAAATATAATCCTAAAATCGTATTTGATTTGTTGAACATCAAAAAATCCTATCGTATAAAGTATTGATAGAATTATTGTTATTAAAATTAAGTATTCTGAACCGAAAGGACCATACTCACGAATGAAACTACTCAAAACAGGAATTAACAGATAAACTCCAATTAAAGACCATATAAACCAAAACAATGAGGATAGCTCATGGGATCCGAATATCACTCCATAAAAATAATCCAATGTAGGCTCATAATGCCAAATAAGAATGCCTGCAATCAAATAAACAACAATCCAAAACGCGAATGGCAAAACAACTCTTTTAAATCTTTTTTCTAAAAATTGCTTAATATCATGCTTTCTTGTTAAAAGCAAAGCACCGCTGACTGTGAAAAATAGAGGAACACCTATTCTGGTTAATGAAAAAACACCAGAACAAATTTGCCAAGTAAAAAAATCTTTTGAAAATAAACGAATCAAATGCCCTAAAACAACCAAAATAATTGCAAGAGACCTCACTTCATCTAAATATAAAATTCGCTTCGGACTGATTTTCATTGAGAATATATTTAAATAATATACATTATAAGTATTTCTTATGGAAAAGAAAAACCGTTGCTCATGGGTGAATTTGAACGAAGAAACATACATAAAATACCATGATAATGAATGGGGAATTCCAACCCATGACGATAAGGAATTATTTGAAATGCTTGTTTTAGAATCGTTTCAGGCAGGCCTTTCCTGGATCACCATCCTTAAAAAAAGAGAAAATTTTAGAGATGCCTTTGACGGCTTTGATGTTGAAAAAGTAGCAAACTATGATGATGTTAAAGTTGAGGAATTGCGTTCAAATGAAGGAATTATCCGACATAAAGGAAAAATTACCTCCGCAATTAACAATGCAAATGTATTTATTGAAATACAAAAGGAATTTGGAAGCTTTGACAAGTATATCTGGGGATTTACAGATGGTGAAATTATCAAAGGAGAATTTAAAACTGAATCTGAATTATCCAAAGATATATCTAAAGATTTAAAAAAGCGCGGAATGAGGTTTGTAGGTCCGACAATAATATATTCCTATCTAGAATCAATCGGAATAATCAACAATCATGAGCCTAATTGCTTTAAATTTAACTTTGAATAGACAATGCCCCAATTATCAGATATTTTAAATTTTTTTCATTTAAAAACTAGATTCTTAACCTTAACATAAGCTTCAGTTAAAATAAGAGTGGCAATCAGGACAAATAATAAAGTCAATATGGCTATCGGCAATGTGGCTTTAATCTGTAAGAATTGATTTATATATGTTAAAGAAAGAATTAAAGCCCATTGGATAATATAAATGATTGTGACGTTTTTACTGGTTTTAACTATGAAATCTGTAATTTTAGGAGATAACCTTTTAGTTATAAAATACAGTAATGAAACAATGAACAATATTACTGCAATCAAAATAATAATGTCCGGAATTGAAGGATGAAGATATTCTAATTTTTCAGGTACAGTACCTCCCACTGTAGAAAACATGCCTTCACGTGTAATTAAACCTACTATCAAAAAGATAAGTGATATGATCGCTGTTGGCCTCAATATTAATTTGTATAACTGATCTTTATCATTGCATCTGATTAGGTTTTCACCGAATAGCATTCCAAAAGCTGGAACGATAAACCAGTTCAAAATAGGAAAACAGCTAACTGTATTCTGTCCGAAGGTTTCTATTAAATTACCTAACAATTGATTCAAATAAATATTACTAAAGGAAAAATCTGAAAAATAACTTGCAATTAATGAAAATACAATACTTATTAAAGCCATTCGAAATGTGCTTACGTCAAATTTTAAGAATACCAACAAGAATAAATGTTAATCCCGCGAATTGAAGTATGTCATTTGCTAAAAAAGACAACAGTGAATATTCCAATGGAACGCCTGCAGAATAATTTGAAAGGAAATACATTGTGTTGACAATCAAACCCAATAAAAGTAGCTTAATTCCCCTAATAACAAATTCCCTTGGGGAATCATGTCTTGTATAAATCATCCCAATTCCCATGGCAAACATGAATATTGGAGCGGAACATTGAAACAATATAAACATATATTCAGTAATAATACCATAATCCAAGTTACCGAAAGTGCAAAAAGCAAAATAATGAACCAGAATCATGAGAAATATTGCAGATACTTTTGCAAGGTCCCATTCAACCTGCCTAGATGAATTAACTTTTTCTTTACAAAACAATTGGGTCATGTTATAAATGTTTATTCAACATGATATTTAAAAATAAAGTGATAAGTCAAACTACTCTTCCAACAAGATTATATCTTTAGGGTCAATTTTAATATAGTGAGGAATCTCAAATTCGTGATCATAAATCAATTTATCATATTTCCACCATAAACCGTTTGTCAAGGTTATTTCCCATTCAAAAGGCATTTCTATCACTGTAGAATTTGTGGTGTCTATCACATTAACATCATCTTTTTCAGCAAAGGAAAAATCGTGCGCCCTTATTCCAATATGAGTGATATTTGGTGAAATCTTTTCAGATACTTCAAATATTAGTCCCCAGTCTAAAGATTTGAGATGATAATCATCAATAACCTCTATTTTGGAAATGTTTTTACAACCAGTTAGTCTTGCAACCTGAACTTTTCTGGGATTTTCAAATATTTCATAGGTATCCCCTTTTGCTATAATTTTACCTTGATCCAATATTATAAGTTCATCACAAAACTGAAACGCTTCATCACGGTCATGAGTAACCATAATGGAAAATCCATCAAAATCTTTTAGTGAATTAACAAGTTCAATACGCAATTGTTCTTTTAAAAATGTATCCATAGCACTGAATGGCTCATCCAATAATATAACATCAGGACCATAAGCCAATATTCTGGCTAAAGCTACTCTTTGCTGCTGACCTCCAGACAATTGTCTAGGATATCTTTTTTCCAATCCTTCTAAATGAAAACGCTTAATTAATCTATCCACAAGGTTCTTATCATAATCTTTAGGTAACCCTGCAGCAACATTTTCTTCAACAGTCATATTTGGAAATAACGCATAATTCTGAAATAAGTAACCTACATTTCTTTTTTGAGGTTTTAAATTAATTTTTTTACTGGAATCAAAATAAGTGGTTTCTTCATTAGTTTTTAAACTTACAACCCCTTCATCCGGAGTCACAATACCCGCAATGGATTTCAATGTCATACTTTTACCACAGCCAGAAGGACCAAGAATACCCAAACGCCTTTTTTTCAATTCAAAATCGACATCCAAGTCAAATTCTTTAAGCTGCATTTGAATATCTACTTTTAACAATTTATTATCCATATTTGATCCCCTATAAAATGTAAACTATTTCCATTGTTTTTCCTTTCGTAAAGAAATGTAATCCATGATGAAAATAGCAAAAAATGCTATGATGATAATGACTATTACATAATCAAAAGCCTCACCCATATTACCTGCAGCTACTTCGGAATAAACCGCCATAGGGAGAGTTCTGGTCTGTCCTGCAATATTACCCGCAAGCATAGCTGTAGCACCAAATTCGCCTAAACCACGAGCATAAGCAAGAATTCCTCCACTAATAATTCCTGGTAATGCATTTGCAAATAAAACTTTCCAGAAAATTTTCCACTCAGACATCCCCAATGTACGTCCCGCATCCAGTAAGTTAGAATCCACTTGTTCAAATGCTCCTCGGGCAGATCGATACATTAAAGGAAAAGACATGACAACAGCAGCAATAACTGTTGCAGACCATGAAAACGCTATTTTTACAGCAAAAAAGTCTATAAAAAACTTACCTATAGGCCCTCTAACACCAAAAATCCACAGTAAAAAGAACCCTACCACAGTAGGGGGTAATACAAGAGGGAGTGTAAAGATACCGTCAAGTATAATCTTTGTTGTATCATTTTTTACCTTAACAATACCCCAAGCAACAATCAAACCTAAGAAAAAGGTTATAAAAATTGACAAACTTGCAGTCTTCATTGAAATTGCAATTGGTGACCAATCCATCATGTTGCTATCCTCTTTAACAATATTTATTTAAACTACCTCAACTTCATAGAAGCCAGGGATTTTACTTCACACAAGACTATTAGAAAGTAATATATCACAGCATTCTCGCGTGAAAATTTAACAATTTATATAATAATTCTTATTTAAAACTTGGTTATCGTTTTAAAAAAAGTTATTAAAACTATTACAGTAATCAATTTTATTTATATGATTTAAATAATTTCTAAGAGTGTTCGAAAAATAGAATTTTTCCACACTCAAAGAAATTTACTCCAACTTAAAAAAGTTTGAGAATTCTTACATTACAATACAATGCTGAATCTATTCATGGATAGTAAATCCATATTCTACAAATATGTCTTTAGCTTCTTGGGTTTGCAAGAAGTCCATGAATGCTTTTGCAGAATCTGTATTATTTGAATCTTTAATCATAGCTATAGGATAAATTACCGGAGTTTTTAAAGCATTATCAGGAGCTTCACAAACTACTGTAACATTTTCATTAGATTTAGCATCGGTAGCGTATACAATACCACAATCTGCAGATCCTTGAGCTACTTGGTTCAATACAGCAGTTACATCAGTACCTAAAGATAATTTAGGTTCGACAGAACTCCAAAGACCAGTGTTGTTTAAAGCTTCTTGAGCATATTGTCCTGCAGGTACAGATTCAGGGTCCCCAATAGCAATGGTACCATTCACATTTTTCAAGTCATCGAATGAAGTAATGTTTAAAGTTGAGTCTTTTGGTACAATTAAAACAACTTTATTTTCTAAAAATTGAACATTAGTATCATTGTCAATTAAACCTTTTTTAGCTAATGCATTCATTTGTTTATTAGCAGCGGACATGAATATGTCTGCTTTTAAACCATTTTCAATTTGAGTTTGTAAATCTCCACTTGAAGCATAAGTAGGAGTAACTTTTATACCAGGATATTTTTCATTGAACAAAGGAATTAAATCCTTATCAAAAGCATTTTTTAAACTAGCAGCAGCAGCCAAATTAACTTCACCAGTAGCGTTAGCATCAACAGAGGATGAGTCCCCTCCTAAGAAATCAAGGAAACCAGCGGAACATGCTCCTACACTAACAATAACTACTAAAGCTAAAATTGCAACAAATAACAATTTTTTCATAGATTTCATGGTTATTTCCTCTTTATCTTTAATTTATAAAAAACACCATCAGACATCAAATACTATAATTCAAAGATTAGAAAAAAAGATTATTACACATCTGCATTACATAACATGAAACTGCAGACGAATAATATCACAGTAATTAAAAATACTATTCAAAATAACACTAAATTAATAATATTATTACCCTCTTCATTACCCAATCTTAAATTATTATTTAATTATCATGATTAGTAATTATAAATCTAATTACTATGATATATAAATATTTTCATAACGAACTGAACATATATCTTCACATTGATACAATTTCGAAAAAAAAGCATTAATTTAAAATAGTCAAAAGCGGAAAAAATAAGTTTTTTTACACAAATGGCGAAAGTAAAACCCTTATAATTTAATTAAGAAATCGAATAGAAATAATATTAACATGGAACTTTTAAATACTAATTAAACAATATATAGAACTAGAGGTGTCAAAATGTCAAACATTCAAAAAGTAGATGAATTATTAACAAAAGCACAAGTGTTTTACCTTGCAACAGTAGACGGAGACAAACCAAAAGTCAGACCACTTGGTTTCCATTTATTATTTGAAGACAAAATATACTTTGGAGTCGGGGACCATAAGGATGTATACAAACAAATGCAAGCAAATCCGAGTGTTGAAATAGCAGCGTGGGATGGAGAACACTTTTTAAGATATTATGGAACCGTTGACTTATCTGGAAATGATGAAGTTGTTGAAAAAGCATTTGAATTAATGCCGGAAATAGCTGAAGCATACAAAGCAAACAATTGGAAAATGGGCGTATTCTACCTCAATGACGCTACAGCAGAATTTAGAAATATGTTTGCTATTGAAGAATCCTACGAATTTAAATATTAAGGGAATTAAATTTCCCTTATCCACATATTTCATTGACAATCGCCAATGCGTTCAATGTCCTTGGAAAACCAATATACGGCATTATGACTGTTATTGCAGATACTAATTTTTCTTTATCATTGCCAACATTTAGATTACCTTGAGCATGACCTCTCAACTGATTTTCACATCCTCCTAAAGATGCAAGGAATGCAAATGTTATCAATTCCCTTTGCTTGTCATCCAAACCATCTCTTGTGTAGAAATCACCGAAACAGAATCCTTCCAAAAATCTGTTGAAATGCTTCTGGCCATCAGGCGTATTCTCATTTATCATTTGAATCATTTCAGCTCCAAAATACTTTTCTTGAAGTTCACGGCCTTTTTTATGGCGGTTTTCAACAGAGGTGTTAGATCCTGGAGGCAAAGGCATATCGATTCCTTTTTTCTCAAAAACTTTAATCACAACCCCGAAAAAGTTATGTGCACGGCCAAAACCCACATAAGGAACTGACTGGTACAATAGCTCTTTAACCTCTTGCGGAGTTATATCGCAATCCAATGCAGACAATAAAGTCTTTTTAAATGCTTTTGGTGATTGGCATGCGATTAATGAAGCCAATATAACTAAAATAGATTCCTTTTCACTTAAAGTAGAGTATTCAAACACTTCATCGTATGCAAAATTCTTAAAGATTTCATGAAATTCAGGGTCATTTTTTTGAATTCTTCCAAAATTGTCAAATAGTTTATTCATGAAAATAAATTTGAAAAATAGATTATAAAAAATTTTTTAAAAAAATAAATAAAATAAAAGAGAGTCTAATCTCCTTTATTCCAGTTTATAATACCATAAACAACACATAAAAGTGTAGACAAGATAATTCCAAGATAAACTCCCCAAATCCAAGGATCTTCAATTCCTAAAATCATCATCATGCATCACTTCCTTCTGTGTCAATTTGTTCAAACGCTTTATCAATTACCTCTTGAGCCGGAGGTTTAGTGAGCAGGCTTACAACAATTGTAAATATTGCGGAAACAGGAACTGCTATTAACATAACATCAATGAATGGCCATGGTGCAGCAGGTATCAATGTTTCAACACCACAGATAAATTTACAGATTCCAAGTCCGACAGCAGTCTTTTTAAATACGAATACCATCCAAAACAAACTAACAAGGGTTCCTGATGCGATTCCTGCAATAGCTCCAAGTCTTGTAATTCCTTTCCAGTAAAGTGCTCCCAAAAATACTGGCAAGAATGCTGCTGCACAAATTTCAAAGAACAAGCTTGTTCCAAGTGCAACCACACTTCCTGGAAGTGAATATGCCATAATTAAAGCAAGGAGGATAGCTATTAAAATACCTACTCTTGAAATGCTTATCTGATCTAATTTCTGTTTGGATTTATCTCTTATTGTACCGTAAATATCTACACCGAATGCGGTTCCCTGAGTGTGCAATTGTGAAGAGATTGTTGACATTGCAGCTGCAATCAATGATAACAGGAAAATGTATACGAACCATTCAGGCAAGGCCATTGTAATGAATGTCGGAATAACCTTATCAATGTTTCCTCCAACTACATCCACAGCAATTTTGCCTAGCTTATCATAGAAATATACGTTTGAAAGGGATCCTACGATGTATGCGGTTGTTGGCATGATTGCAATGAAGATACCTCCAATCAAAACAGACCTGTTCAATTCCTTATCTGATTTAACTGTCATGAATCTTACGATTAATGAAGGTTGAGCAAGCACCCCAATACCTACACCGATAAGAGTTGATGAAACAAGTGACCACCAGAATGGTGTTCCAAACTCTGGGAAGGCCGTCCAGCCCGTACCTCCTGTAGCCAAAGCATCGGCAGGATAGAGATTAACCATGTTTGTTAATGCAGTGTTTGCAGTGTGTACTCCTCCGAGCAACCAGTATACAAATACAAGTAAGAAAATCATAGCAACAACCATGATTGTTCCCTGCAGTGCGTCTGTATACATTACACCACGAATTCCACCGAACAACACATAAAATGTAATAATAATTGATAAAATAAGTAAAGCAATACTGAAATCAATTAATAATGATGATTCTAAAAATCTTGCAGCCCCGATTAATACTACAGCTGCATAAAGAGGCATTGCACAGAAGATTATTAATCCTGAGAAATAATGAATGAATTTTGAGTCGAAACGTTTACCTAAAAACTCAGGAAAAGTTAAAGAATCCAAAGCATGCCCCATTCTACGAGTTCTTTTTCCTAAAAATACAAAGGCTATGAATACACCAATAATAATATTTAAGAATGCTAGCCATAAAACACTCATACCATATTCACTTGCAACTCCACCAAAACCAACAATAGCTGCTGTCGAAATAAAGGTTGCTCCATAACTCATTGCCATAATGAATGGGTGCGTATCTTTACCAGCAATCATAAAGTCTTCAGAGGAATTAGTTTTTTTGTATGCATAATAACCTACAAAAACAAGCGCGAATATGTAAATTATAAATACAATTGCCAAAATCATTACGTTCATAAATAATTACCTCTAAATATTAAAAATTATTAATATTACTATTATAATATTATAGATTATGAATATATAAATATTTTCACATAAAGATACATTGATGTACTTTTTAGTACATTATATTTAGTTTAATCTTTATCTCAAATAATATTATATAATTAAAAAATTAACATGAAAAAATAATAAAGTTTTATAAACATAAAATGAAATAATTAAACATTGCAATAAATTTGTTAAATAGGGATACTATGTTTTGGAATGAAAAGGCAGAATGTATGGGAAAAGAAGAAAAAGAAGAACTGCAACTAAAAAGACTACAAGAAACAGTAAAACTAGCATACGAAAATGTCGAATTTTACAAAAAAAGATTTGATGAAGCTGGAATAAAACCAGAGGATATCAAAACTTTAAAGGATATTGAAAAAATACCGTTTACAACAAAAAGCGATTTAAGAGAAGCTTACCCATTAGGATTACTTGCGGTTCCCCGTGAAGAAATTGTCGAAGTGCACGCTTCATCAGGAACAACAGGGAAACCAACAGTGACCGCATACACACAAAATGATTTGGATATATGGGGAGAATGCATTGCACGCGGACTTAAAATGGCCGGTGCCGAAAAAGAATACATTATCCAAAATGCTTACGGATATGGTTTATTCACTGGAGGTTTTGGAATCCACCATGGTGGAAATAAGATGGGCGCTATCACAATCCCTATATCAGCAGGAAACACACAAAGACAACTCGATACAATGATCGACTTCCAAAGTGATATTTTAACCTGCACTCCTTCTTATGCAATGTATTTAGGAGAATCAAGAGAAAAAGCCGGAATTTCCCTTGAAGACATTAACCTAAAAGCAGGAATCCACGGAGCAGAAATGTGGACCGATGAGATGAGAAAAAGAATTGAAGCATCTTTAGGAATTAAAACCTATAACATTTATGGTTTAACCGAAGTTATGGGGCCGGGAGTAGCTCAAGAATGCGAATACCAAAATGGAATGCACATCCAAGATGACCAGTTCTATCCAGAAATTATCAATCCGGAAAACGGCGAAACCTTAGATTACGGTGAAAAAGGAGAACTCGTTTTAACTTCCCTAACCAAAACTGGAATGCCTATTATAAGATTTAGAACAAAAGATTTGACTTCACTTATTGGTGAAAAATGTGAATGTGGAAGAACAACCGTTAGAATGACCAGAATCACCGGTAGAAGCGACGATATGCTAAAAATCAAAGGTGTTATGGTGTTCCCATCCCAAATTGAAAAAGCATTGCTTAAAATTAAGGGAATTAGTCCTAATTACATGATTCACGTTACCAGACCAGACATTTTGGATGAAGTTGAAGTTAAAGTTGAAGCGTCTAAAGAATTATTCTTCGATGAAATGAAGGAAATGGAAAAAGTAGAAAAACAAATCCAAGCATCAATAAGATCAGAAACAGGCCTTAGAGTAGATGTGACAATCTGTGAACCAGAATCACTTCCAAGAAGTGAAGGAAAAGCCGTTCGTGTAATTGATGAGAGGAATTTTGAATAGGGTGATAAGATGGCAGTTAAACAAATATCAATTTTCATAGAAAACAAAGAAGGAAGGCTTAAAAAAGCCATAAATACATTAGCACAAGAAAATATTAATATTCGTGCTCTTTCAATAGCTGACACTACAAAATACGGAATTTTAAGATTGATTGTTTCCGATAATGAAAAGGCAATAGAAGCACTTGAAAAAGATGGTTTTATTGTTAAAGAAAATGATGTCATTATTTTAGCAATCCCAGACAAACCTAATGGATTAAATTCAACATTAGAAGTCTTTGATGAAAAAGGCATTAATTTAGAATACTTATATGCATTTGTAAGTAATAAAACTGATGAAGCCATTGTTGTCATGAGATTGGAAGATATGGAAAAAGCTATCGAAGCTCTCAAAGATAGTGATGTTAAAATTTTAGATGATAAAGACATAAAAGAACTATAGAAAAGATTAATTTCTTTTCTACAACTTATTTTTAATTTTTATTTCAATTACTTTTTCTAAAGGAATTTCCGTTTTATTAGCAATATCTTCAGCATTATCACCTGATTTTAAGAGATTAACGATAATTCTTTCAATACCCTGTCCAATGCCTTGTTCTATACCTTGCTCTATTCCTTGCTCTATTCCTTGCTCTATTCCTTGCTCAATACCGTCATCTTTGCCCTGATTATATTTATTTTCCCCGTATTCATGAATCAAACTCATTCTACCACCTAACATATCACAAATTATATTTCTTTCCAACGTATCCTCAACGAATTTGTCAGTTGTTAACCACATTATCCCATATGATAGATCTTTTTGAGATGCTGTCAAATCTTTTAATTTGAATAGAATTCTTATTAACCCTGTAAATGTATTCAACAATGTTTTTACCTTTTTTACTTAATGGAACTAAAGACAACAATATAACATATCTACCATGAAGCTTTTCTTTATTTTTAAGTTTAGTTTTAACATTATTTATAATTTCTTCACTATATAAATTATTTAACCCCTCTATTTCATATTTAAATACATTTAATTTGTTGTATTTATACTCAATAATCTTAGAATCTTCAGCAGTGCTTAAAACAGATAAATTTACTTCTTTATTGTTCTTTTTATTTTGGTCAGTTATTGCAACATAAGAATGGGCTCTTTTTGAAAATTCTTCATTTACATTAGTACTCTGAAATTCAATGATTAAATTTTCATTATCCAACTCCAAAATTAGGTCTGGTTTAAAATTTGTTGGGTCAATATGCCTTAACTCTTTAGTCCACACTTTTGTTCTTTCAGATTTTTTGCCCATAATCTCTAAAAGAATACCTGCATCCTCATCTAAAACGTTTTTAAATAACATGCCCTCTTGAAACTCAGCCATATTAATATACCTCCCCAGTGGATAAATATAATTATGACACGGTAATTTAAAAAGATTTATATTGGAATCAAAGAGTATTAATTTAAATAAAATGGTTTTACGGAGTAAATATTACAAAACCGGAGCAATAGAACAAAATAAAAACAATTTTCTATAAGAATATCAATTAAATTATAAAATTATCTAAAAAAAGAGTGTCAAAGAATATTTTCAAAAAGCATTATAAAAAAGTAAAGAAAAATAGCTAAAATTCTTTTAATAAATTAGCCATATCTTCTCTAGAATAGCCTAAACGAACAAAAAGGCTTTTAAGTGGTTCAGTATCAGGAATAGGACCTAATTCCTTCCAAGTTTTAAAATCATTTTTCAAGATACCATTGATTAAAAGCTGGATAGTAATTAAGTCATCACTTTTAATCGCAATAAATGCATCTTCATCACCAAAAACATTTTCAGGATCAATCAAGGTTAATTTTCCATTCCTGTCTTTTTTTATAATAGCATTGTCAATTTTGTAAGCCATAATACCACACTTTTATTATCTATTTAAATTATTAGTTTAAATAGTATTTAAATTTTTAACCTTTAATAGATTTGTACCCACTTTCGATAGCTTTTAAATTCATCTCGTGGAATTTAGGTTTTAGATTATTTTTCATTGCATCGATGACTGATTCTTTTGTCAATGGGAATTTCTCATCAGCGGTAACTGCACCCAAAAGAACCATATTCAAGGCCAATACGCTTCCAGCATCCATAGCTAATTCAGTACCGTCAATCGGAAGCACATGTTTAAAATTCTCTTTTAAAGTTTTAGTTATGCTGTCCACGTTAGGATAAGCCTTATTAGATGAGGATGGTATTATCGGATGAGTGTTATAAACAATTTTGGTTTCACTATTTACCTTATCCAAACCTCTGATTGTTTCTATCGGTTCAAAGGAAAGTAGCATATCTGCACCTTGTTTTGGAATGATTGAAGAATTGTATCCTCCAATTTTAAGTTCTGTGGAAACAGATCCTCCTCTTTGAGACATTCCATGAATTTCACTCATAACAACATCAAGTCCCTGATTCATTGCGGCTTCACCAATTATTGTTGAGGTCTTAATGATTCCTTGACCTCCAACACCGCATATGTAAATACAATAACGATTATCCATATTATCACCTACCTGCCTCTAAAGCGCCATATTTGCAAACTTGAATACAAACATTACATCCGTCACATTGTGATTTGTCAATGGTGATTTTTCCATCGATTTTTGAAATGGCCGGACAAGCAAGTTCGCTTACACATTTATCACACTTATTACAATTTCCTTCAATGAAGTTGACCGGAGGCTTTTTGGTTAAGCCTTTAATAAGGGTACATGGTGCCTTTGAAATAATGACTGCAGTGTCATTTCTTTCAAATGCCTCTTTATAAGTTTTAACGACCTGATCCAGATTGAATGGATTGATTACACGCACATAATCACATCCGCAGGCCAGAGCCAATTTACGGATTGAAACCTCTGGAGCCTCGTCTCCCATTCCATCAACAGGAATTCCAGGGTTTGGCTGACCGCCGGTCATGGCAGTAATCCTATTGTCAAGCACTGTTAGAACAAAGTTATGCTTATTGTGCACTGCATTGATTAACGGTGAAATTCCGCTGTGGAAAAATGTGGAGTCTCCAATGAAACTGGCTACCTTCTGGTCTGTTGAAACGGAAAATCCGCATCCATCTCCTACGCTTGAACCCATAGACAGCAGGTAATCAGCAGCATTGTATGGTGGGTTGATTCCTAATGTATAACATCCTATATCTGAAGCGAATATTACATCGGAAGCTTTCATGCCTAATTCTTCGATTGCAATGTTGATTCCGTAATACATTGCCCTGTGAGGGCATCCTGCACATAAAACAGGTGCTCTTGATGGGATATCTTCACTTAATTTTTCCAGATTGGAAGAGTAATCAATACCAGTTTCTTCTTTAAAGTTCAAGATTTTGTTAAGTCCATCGCCAACAACATCGGAATTGAATTCATGATAAAGAGGGAAAGTCCCATCCAGTTTACCGTGGACTTGAACATTGAGCCCGTTTGCTCCAATGCAGGCCAGTGTATCCCTTTCGATGATTGGATCAACTTCCTCAACTATGAATACTTCATCTATGTCACTTAGGAATTCGGCGACCTTATTTTGTGGGAAAGGATATGAAAATCCTAATTTTAAAATATTGACATCCAATTCATTGAATTTTATTACGTCATGAGCATAATTATAGGCGCTGCTTGAAGCGATTACACCGTATTTTTTATTTTCTGTTAGTTTAATTTCTGTGTTCAATTCACTTTTATTGGTAATCTCTTCAATTTTATGGATTTTATCCCAAAGTCTTACGTGCATGCTTCCCGCAAATGCCGGAACTGGAACATATTTTGATGGGTCTTTGTTGAAATGACCTCTTTTCCAGTGATTATCGCCATTTGATGAGTTATCCTTTACTTCTCCAAATTCGACAACCCCTCTCATGTGAGATACGCGAGTAGTAGTTCTGACAATGACTGGTATATTGAATTGTTCTGATAAGTCAAATGCGTATTTAACCATGTCTTTGACTTCTTGACAGTTAGATGGTTCTAAAATAGGCACATTTGCCAATTTTGCAAAATTACGGGTGTCTTGCTCATTTTGGGATGAGAAAAGTGACGGGTCATCAGCTGACAAAATAACCATTCCGCCATTAACGCCGGTATATGCTGTTGTCATGAAAGAGTCGCTAGCTACATTCATACCAACATGCTTCATGAATGTAAATGACCTAAGACCTGAAGCTGCTGCACAAGCTGCAACCTCCATTGCGACTTTTTCATTAGTAGAAAATTCAAAATAAATATTAGCATCTTTAGCCAATACGGATAATACGTTTCCAATTTCTGATGAAGGAGTTCCCGGATATGTAGCTGCAATAGAAACGCCTGCTTCTATAACTCCTCTTACGGCAGCTTCATTACCCAGCAAAAATTGTTTTTCACCAGGCACTCCTGTGACTAACTCTTTTAAATTCATTATATTTTCCTCAAAATTATCATTAATACAATATATTATATAATAGTTTAAGATATAAATATTATATTATAATATTTTATAAACTTTTATAAAATGGGGAGAAATGATGATTAAAGTTTATGTTTCAAGATTTAATAGTGAACTGGACACAGAACCTCACTTAGAGTGTTATGAAATCGAACAGACACCTCATATGAAAGTTCTTGACGCCCTGCAAGCTATTAATGAAAAATATGATGCTGACATTAGTTTTAGAAGCTCATGTAGGGCAGGTCAATGCGGATCCTGCGGTGTTTTATTTAATGGAAACGGAGCTCTTGCCTGTCAAAAAGAGATTAAGGACGGAGCCATAATAGAGCCCCTTAAATTCCCGGTCATAAAAGATTTAATTGTTGATAAGTCAAGTATTGAGGCAAAAGTAAAAGATTTGCAGTTGTCCCTTCAATGCGACCATAAACGTGACGCTTTGGACACAAGCATGACCAAGGAAGACACCAAAGAAACTAAAAAAGTGAGAAGCTGTATCGAATGTTATTCCTGCCTTTCATCATGCCCTGTTGTCAATATCGCAACAGAGGAATTCGGCGGCCCATATCTGATGAGATACATCGACAAATTCGAAACCGATCCAAGAGACAAATTTGACAGACTTAAAGAGGCGTTGGATGAAGGATTATACAACTGTACCAGCTGCGGCAAATGTCTGGCTGTTTGTCCTAAAAACATCAATACTTTCGGCGATGCAATAGAAAAAATGAGAGCGATTGCCGTTGCAAACGGTTCCGGACCGCTTCCACAACATGTTGCATTCAAGGAAAACATTTTAGAAACCGGAAGGTCTGTAAAAACCGACAAGCCAACATTTATCGAAGAGGCTGAAAACAATACCGGTTCAAAAATAGCTTTCTTTACAGGATGCATGGTAGATTATAAATTCCCTGAGACAGGTCATAAATTAGTTAAAATCCTAAAGGAAAATGGAATTGACATTGATGTTCCTGAAGGACAGGTATGCTGCGGATCTCCACTATTGAGAACCGGTCAAACCGACATCGTTCAGGACCTTGTTGATAAAAACAAAGAAGTCTTTAAAGATTATGATACTGTAATTACAATCTGTTCCGGCTGCGGAGCCACATTGAAAAATAATCATCCGCAATTTGGTTCACAACTAAATGTAATGGACATCAGTGAGTTTTTAGTAGATAAGCTTGATGAAGAAAAACTCAATGAAGTTAAAATGACTGTTACATACCATGACCCATGCCATTTGGGCAGAGGACAAGGCATCAAGGATGCGCCAAGAGAGATTATTGAAAAGATACCTGGCATTGAATTTAAAGAGATGCTTTATCCTTGCCAATGCTGCGGTGCTGGTGGTGGAATAAAATCCGGAAAACCTGAAATTGCGATGGATTTATCTAAATCAAAAGCGGAAATGATTAAAGATACTGGCGCTGACGCTGTGATTACAATATGCCCATTCTGTCAACTGAATATACAGGATGGTTTAAATGAAATAGGATGTGATGATGTAAAATGCATGCACATTCTGGAATTATTAGACAAAGCTTACGAATAATTGAGTTAGGAGTTGATTAAAATAGGAGATGCTGCTGTAAGTGAACAACAAGTGGTTGAAACCACTTCAATGAGTTCACCTGAAAAAAAGGAAGAAAGTGACTCTGAGAAAAAATCAACTTCCACAAAAAAAGCGGCATCCACAAAACAATCCAGAGGAACTGCAAGATCAAAGATTGTAAGAGAACAGGAAGAAAAAGAGGTCAGCCTTTTTAAGGAAAACATCTACATTGTTTTTGTTGAATGTGAAACTCCTGGAAACATCGGTTTTCTTGCAAGAACCATGGCAAACTTCGGATTGAAAAATTTAGTATTAATCAATCCCCCTACATTAACAAATGAAGCATATTATCAGGCTACACATGGAAAGTACATTGTTGAAGAGGCAAAAATATTTCCGACATTGGATGATTTCTACCAGGCCCAAAGAATTGATTTTAAGGTTGCTTCAACCGGAATGGCTGGAGGAAGCTATAACCTTTCAAGAATCCCCCTTAGACCTGAGGAACTTGGTGAATCAATGAACGTTTCAAATAAAATAGCTATTCTGTTTGGAAGAGAGGGTGATGGACTTACAAATAAGGAAATCGAAGACTGCGACATTTGCGTTTCAATTCCAACAGACCCAACATATCCGATTATGAACATCTCACATGCAGCCGCGATAATATTTTATGAATTATTTAAAAACAAGCACGATTATGGAGTTCAAGGACTTGAAGAAAGCAGCGAATTAGAAAAAGATTATCTGATAAGAGATATGCGTGATTTGATTAACAGTTTAGACATTCCAGACCATAAAAAAAGAAATGGTCTTAAAACTTTCAACAATATTATTTCAAGAGCTTTCATAACAGCAAGAGAAGCACATACCTTTAAAGGTATATTAAGACGATTAAAAAACAAGATTGGTGAACAATGAAAAGGCCTAGAATAGTGGATTTCAGTAGATTTATCCTAAAATACATCTTCAATTGGAGATTCAGAATAGCTGAATTTACTAAGAAGTCAAAAATATATAAAGGAATAATTGATTTTACATTATTTAAAGATGATGAAATAGTTGTTATACCAAATACAATAAATATAAATAAAAAAATCGAATCCGAAGGCTCCGAATTCCTGCCTACAGAAATAATCAAGGAAGTAATAAAACGTAGTGATGATATTGTGATTATGAATTCCTGTCTTTGCAGGACTTCAAATAACTGCCAGGATTATCCTCAAGACCTTGGATGCATTTTCCTTGGACCAACAGCCAAAAAAATCCCAAAACATATCGGTAACAAGGCAACTGTAGAAGAAGCTTTAGCCCAAGTCGACAAAGCCGATGAAGCCGGTTTGAGCCACATCATTGGAAGAAATAAGATTGATACCGTCTGGATGAATGTGCACCCCGGAAAAGGGCTTTTAACCATCTGTCACTGCTGTCCATGTTGTTGTTTGTGGAAAGTCTATCCGAACCTAGATACTGACATTAGCGACAAACTAGAAAAGCTTGAAGGCGTTGAAGTAAAACTCCATGAAGACAAATGCAGATTGTGTAAAAAATGTTTAGATGAAGTTTGTATGTTTGACGCTATTCATTTAGAAGATAATAAAATCAGAATCAATTACGATAATTGTAAAGGCTGCGGCCTTTGCGTTAATACATGTAACTTTGATGCTATTTCAATTGACTACAGTGATGAAGCTATTGATAATGTAGTCAATAGAATAGATAATTTAATTGAAATTAAATAATTATAAACTTATTTGTGTGAAAAAATGGCAATTTTAAGTGATAAGACTATAAGAGAATATTTGGAAGAAGGTAAACTTGGTATTGAACCTCTTTTAGATGAAAAACAGATTCAACCATCTTCAGTTGATATGAGATTAGGAGATGAGTTTAAAGTTTTTAAAGTTATTAGAAAACCTTTTATTGATCCTAAAGATGAAGAGGAAATCGCATCTTATATGGAAGCAACTACCGTTGAAAAAGGTGAAGCATTTATAATCCATCCGAATGAATTTGCATTGGCAACCACCTTGGAGTATGTTAAAATACCTGATGATCTGGTTGCAAGAGTGGAAGGACGTTCAAGTATGGGCAGATTAGGTGTTACAATGCACGTTACAGCAGGTTTCATCGACCCGGGTTTTGAAGGAAAAATCACATTGGAGATATCAAATATCGGTGCGATGCCGGTAGCTTTATATCCTGGTCAAAGAGTATGCCAGATTGTATTCGAAACAATGACAACACCATCAGAAATACCATACGGACACCCCGATAGAAATAGTAAATATATGGGTCAAACTCGCCCAGAAAGCAGTAGAGTTAAGTTAGATTATGAATTAAATAAATAAATGGGAGATAATACTTATGAATCATGATAAAATGACAAATATTAGTGCAAAAAGAGGTTTTTTATGGCCATCCTTTGAAATTTACTCAGGAGTATCCGGTTTTACAGATTACGGCCCTCTTGGAGCTAGCCTAAAAAACAACATCATGCAAAAATGGAGAAAACAATATGTCTCCGGTGAAGGATTTTATGAAATCGAAGGCCCGACAGTAATGCCAAAAGAAGTATTAAAGGCATCAGGACATGTTGATAACTTTACAGACCCAATGTGTAAATGTGAAAACTGTGGAGAAGTGTTTAGGGCAGACCACATTATTGAAGATGCTATTGGTGAAGATGTGGAAAGCCTTGAAAATGAAGAGCTTGACCAAATTGTTATTGACAACAATATCAAATGTCCTGAGTGTGAAGGCACATTATCAAAAATCTGGAACTACAACCTAATGTTTAAAACAGAAATCGGTGCAAAAGGAGATAAAGTAGGGTACATGAGACCTGAAACCGCACAGGGGATCTTCATTTTATTCAAACGTTTGGAAAGATTTTTCAGAGGAAAATTGCCATTTGGTGCAGTTCAGCTTGGAAAAGCTTACAGAAATGAAATATCACCAAGACAAGGAGTTATCAGACTCAGGGAATTCACACAAGCGGAAGCTGAAATCTTCTTAAACCCTAAAGACAAAACCCATCCTAAATTTGCACAGATTGAAAATGAAGTATTGCGCTTGAATTCACAGGAAGTTCAGGAAAACAATCTAGAGCCTTTGGAAATCACTGCACGCGAAGCGCTTGACAAAGGAATCGTGGCTAATGAAATGTTAATTTATCAGTTATATTTAGCCCGAAAGTTTTTAACTGAAATTGGAATCCCTGAAGAGGTTTTAAGATTCAGACAACACTTGGCAGGTGAAATGGCTCACTATGCACTCGACTGCTGGGACGTTGAAGTCAAAACCGACAAATACGGTTGGGTTGAAATCATCGGAATCGCTGACAGAGGAGATTACGATTTGACATCACATTCCAAATTCAGTAACGAAGAGTTAAACGTGTTCGTGGAATATGATGAACCTAAAAAAGTTCAAAAGACTATAGTTAAACCTAACTTGTCAAAATTCGGACCAATATTTAAAGGGGATTCTCCTAAAGTAAAACAAGCAATCGAAAATGCAGATATTGACGATATCAAAGCGGCACTTGAAAGTGATGGAAAATTCACCGTCGAACTGGATAAGACCTACGAAGTGAGCGAAGATTTGCTTATATTTGAGGATGTTGAAGAGGAAATCACAGGTGAAAAAATAGTTCCTCATGTTATTGAACCTTCTTTCGGTATTGACCGTATCACCTACTCCGTATTACTCCATTCATTTGCCGAAACCGAAGAAAAGGACTACTTCAAATTCGACAAGTCAATTGCACCTGTTCAGCTTGGAATCTTCCCTCTTGTCAACAAGGAAGGCCCTCGTGAAATCGCCATAGACTTGACAGAAGAGTTAAGGATGGCCGGTTTTACCGTTGAATATGATGCAACCGGAACAATCGGAAAAAGATATGCTAGAGCTGATGAGATAGGTGTGCCATTAGCGATAACCGTTGACTTTGACACTTTAGAAGACAATCAGGTAACCGTCAGAGACAGAGACACCGAAGCTCAGGAAAGAATTCCAATAGCTGAATTAAAGGATTATCTTGAAAATTATTATAAATGAGTTTAAAACTCATTTATCTTCTCATTTTTAAAATTTTCATATAGGTTATTTGCCCAATTGATTGAATCCTGATTTTTGGATGTCAATAACCTATTCTGATCAAAGAAACCATCCTCCTTGAATAAACCCAATATCATCATTTGATTTGTGACAATCAGCAAAAAATTATTTTCTCCCTTAAAGGACAATAAGCTATTGACTTTAGACTTTTCTTTAAATATATCAACCAGCAAATCGGATATGATTATCTCAACTTCTTTCTTTTTACATACCAAATCATTCAACTTTTCATTTAAAACTTCATGATAAAATGGCAGTACGCATTTTGCTGAGTCTGCCGCATTTAAAACATCTGCGATATATTTATATATCCTGTATACGTCCACACCATCCGATTCTATTAAATTCGCTTTTCCAAGAAGATAGAACTCCGCAATTGACTGGTTCGGAATCATGTCAACCAGATGCTTATCGAGAATATTGAAAAATTCATTTAACAACATGATGACATAATTCAGCTCGAGAACATTGTCAATCTGCAATTTTGCGGAATTTGATAAGAAATATTTGTTTGCATGCCTGTATACGTAGCCGTCCAATTCCAAATCGTGCATGTTGCTTGAAATGGAACTGTAGCTAAGGCCGGTGGTGCTGTTTATATCCTTCATGTTTAAAGGCTGCTCATAAAGTGTTGCCAATAGCTTCAACCTTACCAACGAATTTGTCAGGTACTTTACTTCTTTCGAAACTGATTCGTAGCTTTCTAAATAGTTTTTATTTTCTTCCACATTTATCACCGATGTAGTATTACTTAAATTAGTATTAGTATTACTAAAAATATAAAATCTCTTGAAGTGAACAAATATGAAAAATAACACTTAAGAAAACTTTAAAAGTGGAAAATAAAATGGTTATTTTTTTAAAATAAAAAAAACAAAATAACATCAACTAAACTAAAACGTGATAATATGATTGATACACACATCCATGCCGATGCAAGAAGTGGTGAAGATTTCAAAGCAATGTACTTATCCGGAATCGATAAAGCAATAACATGCAGTTACTACCCATACAAAATAGATAATGAACTGATTCTATTAAATCATTTAAATAGGATTAGAGAATACGACACAAAAAGAGCACAGGAACACGGACTTGACTTGAAAGTAGCACTAGGAATACATCCCACCAATCCAATCGGCAATCCTGAACCGATTTATGAAAATCTATACAAATGGATTGAAAACAAGGAGATTGTGGCTATTGGAGAAATTGGCCTTGAGGATTTGACTGAAACCGAAATCAGCATATTCAAAAAGCAGCTGGACATTGCAGATGAAACCAACTCAAAGGTTATCATCCACACCCCCAGAAAAAACAAGCTGGAAGTGTTGAAAGAAATTTTGGATATTGTTCCTCAGCATCTGGATGAAAAACAGGCTGTTATCGACCATATTAACCAGGACGTCATTCATGAGGTTATCGATAAGGATTACATGTTGGGATTGACCGTACAGCCCCATAAGCTTGATGTTGCAGGTGCCATCGGGATTTTAGATGAATTCGGTTTTGATGGATTCCTTTTAAACAGTGATATGAGCAACAAACCATCCGATCCCCTTTCAGTTCCCAAAACCGTTCGTGAACTGACCAGATTGGATTATAAAAAAAGCGAAATCGCAAAGGTTTCCCATAAGAATGCCGAAAACTATTTTGAAATATAGATAAAATGAATCTGATTAGAAAACTCCCTATTCCAATAGCAGGACTGATACTTGCGTTATTGTCATTAGGCAATCTTTTGCAGGACATTCATCCGTATTTAAGATATTTATTTGGAACTATTGGAGTTTTACTTATTATTTTAATTATCCTAAAAGTGATTCTGTATCCTCAAGACATTAAGGAAGACTTCAAAAATCCTGTTATAGTAAGCAGTTCCGGTACTTTTTCGATGAGTTTGATGCTTTTATCTACATACCTTATAGAATTTATGCCAAGTATTGCATATACCATATGGATAATTGGAGTAAGCTTGCATATTATGCTAATGATTTACTTTACCTATCATTTCATCATACATGATTTTGATATTTCGATGGTTTATCCAAGCTACTGGATAGTCTTTGTTGGAATCACCATGGCCGCAATTACTGCACAGGTTCATGGACTCAAAGAAATCGGATTCATATTCTTCATGATTGGATTTATGGCAATGCTTATAACCCTGCCATTAGTAATCTATAGATACCTCAGATATCCAGACGTTCCGGACATGAACAAACCATTAATCTGTATTTTTACCGCATTGATAAGCATATTGATAGTCGGATATTTGAATTCAACACCACAGATATCAACTGAATTTTTAACAGTTTTATATTCAATCGCCTGCGTGTTCTACATATTTGCATTCTATAAGTTCATCGATTATAGGAATCTGGACTTTTATCCAAGCTTTTCAGCATTTACATTTCCATTTGTAATAAGCGCTCTTGCAACAAAGGGCATTTTAAAAACAGTCGGTTCAAATAGCTTAATAGGAAATGTTTTGAGCTTAGAAACAGCAATTGCTACGCTAATTGTGATTTATGTCTTAGTCAGATATGCAAATTTCTTAAAAAATAGTGAAAAAAGTAGAGATTAATCTACTTATCCTTTATTGACTAATTTTACTTTCTTAGGAGAAAGAATAATTAATTCCTTATCTTCAGAGCGTGCAAGCAATAATGCCTGAGCACCATATCTTGCTCTCATTTGTTTAATCTTGTCACCAGCCAATTTGAAATTGGCAGGACTTTCCTTTTCCAAAAATGATAAATCCAATATTACAGGATTTTTTTCTTCGATTATCTGATCGACCACATAATTGATATCATCAATGGTTTTTGGTCTGATAAGAATGACTTCATAGAAAGACTGTTCGGGAGTAATCACATAATCTTCAAAATCATCATAAAACGGAGCAGAACCTGCTTGAGAAGCTTCCTGTGAATTAGACCAGGAATTTTGTTCTTGACCATCATTTTGCTGTTGGGAACCATTATTGAAAGATTTTGTGAAATTGTTAATGAATTCATTTAAATTAAAACCTTCATTATTATTTTTTTCACCATCTTCAGTTCCTTCAAAGCCTAAGCTTCTTTTTAATGTATCAGTAAAGCTCATTTTAATTACTCCTCTAAATAATTAAGGATAGCATCTAACAATTTAGAAGCTCCATTATTGTAAACATCCTCTGCAGGCAAGTGATACTTGGATTCAAAGAATTCAGGACATAAGTCTAATTCAGCGTTTTTGAGGTTGATTGATAAACCGACAACTTTGGTAGGTTCAACAGCTTCAATAGCTTTGATTTCTTCAGTAATTCCTCTTGGTTCTCTATATGGGTGATTTGGTCTGTGTCCTACAATTACTGCATCAGGAGCAGCACCGATTAAAATAGCTGCAGACAAACCTCTAGGGTGTGGGTTTCCTTTTTCAGTCAGGCTGGATTGTCCTTCAATAAAAATAATGTCTGGTTGTTTTGTATCTTCAATGTATTTGATTGCTGAAAGCACTGCTGCAGGTACATCCATAGCAGACAAGCTTCCTGCTCTAAAGTTAAAATCAGTAGGTTCTTCAAGTCCCATCTCATCAGTGGATATGATTGCCGGTTTCATGCCTCTTTCTGCACTTGCCAAACCGAGCATTTTTGTTGTAGTCCTTTTACCGCATTCTTGAGAGGTTCCTCCAACGAAAATTACAGGTGCTTTAGGTTTGTATGAAATTTTCGGCAAAACTTCACATGACTTTTCAGGTGCGACGCCTGCAATCTTTTCAACGACATCTAATCTAGGACCGATTTCCTTAATAACTACATTTCTTGCATCAGCAAATTTCTGCAAAGACAGGTTTTCACTGACAGATAATGACCTGAATGAGGTAATTACATTCAATCCTGCATCAATAGCCTGAACCGCATATTTTAGAGCTGCGCCTTCTGCACCTATAGGCAACATTATGACCAATGACTTTGCATCAGTTGCCATTTTCAAACAGTTTTCTAGGCTATCTGATACCATTTTGCCGCAAAACTCTTTACCCTGTTTTCTTTCATCATCATCTATGAATCCTACTGTCTCAATACCTTCAAGATTGGAGAATTTTTCTCCTCCGCCCCCACAACCTACTACGATGAACGGATTTAATTCTTGAATCTCTTTAACTGAATTTACTGAATACAACAATTTCACCCCTATAAGTTATAATTTATAACAACCATGTAAATTTATTATCCTAAGTTTTTTAAAAATAATTTTAAAAAAAATGTTATTATTATTAATTATAAATTTTCACATTAATAAATGTAAATGTTTTTTGGGATTTCATTTTGAAAAAATCAAGTATACTATACTTATTGAAAAGGCTTTTTTATTTGTGTTTTTTTACTTTTAATTGTCAATTAATATAAACGCTCACAATACCATAGCAATTGATAATTTTTTGATAGATGATTGAGTTAAACTATAAAATACCTTTTTTAATTTTAAAATGAACATATTTTCTAAAATATTCATCTTATACCATTAAAATTCGCCAAAAATATATTTTATAACATAGAAAAAATAAACTAAATGAATATAAAAAAGAGGGGAAATTAACATGAGAAAACCTTATGTTATACTTATCGGAAGTGCATCAGGAATAGGAAAATCAACAATATCTGCAGAAATTGCAAAAAAACTGAATATAAAACATTTAATTGAAAGTGACTTTATCAGAGCAGTTGTTCGTGGAATTATTGGTAAAGAGTATGCTCCCGCACTCCACAGCTCATCTTATGATGCCTATAAGCATATAAGAAACAAGGACAGATATGAAAGCTATGACGAACTTGTTTCAGCAGGATTTGATGATCATGCATCCTATGTAATCCCGGCATTGGAAAAGATTATCCAAAGGGCAATCACTGATTTTGACGATATTGTTATTGAAGGAGTCCATTTGGTGCCAGGGTTAATAGATACCGAGCAGTTTGAAGATGAAGCAAACATTTACTTTTTCGTTTTAAGTTCTGATGAGGAATCACACAAGGAAAGATTCGTAAAAAGAGCAGTTGAAATCCATAGGGGTGGTAAACAGCTGGATTTCTTTAAAGAAAACAGAATCATCCATGATCATCTATTGGAAAGAGCCAAAGCCCATAACGTGAATGTCATCAAAACCACATCAATTGAATCAACTTTAGATAAGATTTTGGCAGTGATCAATAAATCATGCACTACCGTTAAACTGACTAACTCAATTGATGAACTGGAGGATGTCATCGACATCATAATCAGCAAAAACAACGCTACACTTGAAAGAATCACCTATAACATCAAAGGGTTTAAAGAACCTTTAATCAGAAATATCAGCATATCAGACATTGACTCCGCCAATAAGTTTATAAAAGACCTTAATGAAAATAAGGATAAAAAAGAATACTTAACGCAATTATATGAACTGTCAGAGTATAGAAAAACAACAATCTGTGCTTCAAACCAGGAAAAGTTAGATAAAATAATTAGTGAATTACAAGAAAAAGGATATGTTTTAAATGAATGAAGAGAATCTCGCTGAAATGATTATCAAATGTCCCGCATGCGGAATAGAAGGTGTTGCCAAATCAATAATGAAGGAACTTGACATTCCACATTTTGGAAAAGTCTTAGAAACTACAATACAATGTCCATCATGCGGATTCAGACATAGTGACGTAATAACCTTAGAACAGAACGATCCTGCAAAATATGTTATTGAAATCAACAAAAACAACTTATCTGTGAGGGTTGTAAGGTCACAGTCTGCAACCATAGAAATACCTGAACTTGGCGTTAAGGTGGAGCCAGGACCAAAATCCGAAGGTTATGTGACAAACGTAGAAGGCGTCCTTACCCGTTTTGAAGATGCAGTAAAAAAGGCTTTGAACCTATTTGAAGATGCCCAATCACAGGAAAATGCAAAAGTCACTCTTAATAATATTCAGGAGCTTAAAAAAGGAAATGGGACCGCCACTTTGATAATGCTTGATCCTTTCGGACAGAGCAATATCGTGAGCGAAAACGTCGAAGTTTCAGAAATTCCCGAAGAGGAATTGCGTGAACTGAAAACAGGTTTTGCTCATATTGAAGATAATTAAGAAGAAGATTATTCTTCTTCCGCTTTATCATCCTCTTTTGCTGCTTTGAATGTGAAACCATCATCCTCTACAACATCTTTTAATTTTAATGTTTTTTCAACATCCATAGACAATGCATCGCAATCCGCTTTGATAGCTTCCAAATGCAACAAAATTCTTTCTTTTTCTTGGTTTATCCTTTCAATGTTGGTGTATGGGTAAGTGCATTCCTTAAACATTTCATACTCAATAGTGGTGTATGGATAATCGTTTAATTGTTTACATACATTCTGTAAAATAGAATAAAGAAACTTGTTCATCTCTACTTTTACCCTATCCCTAATCATTTTGTCATCATCGAGATTCTTCTTCATCAAACGTACAACTTCCGCTTTTGCAAAAGGCAATTTTTGATTAACTTCTTCAGACATAATTGCACCTCAATTTTTTGATTATCGACAATAGTGATGGTTTTGGTTTTTGGAAAAATATCATTCTACTGTCTAATTAAATATTTGTCTTAAGTCCTATATAAAGGTTTTGTTTAAATTAAAGAAATGATTAATTATTTTATAGTTTTTAGATATAAGTTATAAAATAATTAAGCATTAAATTAATAATTTTGATACTTTATGAATTTTCAGTCATGAATATTGAAATTAATCTAGATAGTGCATTTTAAAAATAACGGTTATTAAAATAGAATTAAAACATATGCAGAAAAAAGATTGATTTTGGTAATATTTACAATTTAAAAATTCCATTAATCAAAAAAAAAAACGTTAAAAACAGAGAATTTATAAAAAGTTTAAAAAAAAAAGTCAGTAAAAAAAAATAATATAAGAAGAATTATTCTTCATCTAATTCTTCATCTTCAACAGGTGCTGAGAAAGAGAAAGTGTCATCTTCTACAACATCTTTTAATTTTAAGGTTTTTTGTACATCCATAGCTAATGCGTTACAATCTGCTTTGATAGCTTCTAAATGTAATAAAATCCTTTCTTTTTCTTGGTTGATTCTTTCGATGTTAGTGTAAGGGTATGTACATTCTTTAAACATTTCATACTCGATGGTAGTGTATGGATAATCGTTTAATTGTTTACATACGTTTTTTAAGACAGAATAAAGGAAATTGTTCATTTCTACTTTTACTCTTTCCCTAATCATTTTGTCATCATCGAGATTTTCTTTCATTAAACGTACAACTTCTGCTTTAGCGAAAGGTAATTTTTCTTCATCTTCTTCGACGAATTCTTCTGAAGTTTCTTCAATCATTTCATCAGCCATAATTACACCTCATTTATGTTTATTAAAAATATTGATTCACTCTACGTTTCTTTTAAAAAATTATCATTTAATCAATATCAATTAACATATATATGGCAAGTATTATTTAAATGTTTCGTTTAAATTGAAAAATTGAAGCAGTATTTGATGGTTTTTACATGCAAGTTATAAAATAATCAACCGTAAAACTAATAATCCTTATACTTTGAAAATTTTGAAAAACCGTTTTAAAAAAATAAAAAGAAGTAGCTAAAAAGCTACTTTAAATTCATCTTTTTTTAAAAATATTGCCACCAACAAACATCATTGAAATCAATAATGAACCAACCAATAACAATATTGGATTAGAAGTTGGGTGTTTTTGAAGATTTGAAAGTGGCGAATCAATATTTCTTGATTTCAATAAATCATCCTCTATTGATAGTGTTTTATCAGTTCCATTGGTAATGTTTTCAACTATTTTGACAAAAGCACCATCTTCGTTGTTGTTCCTGTCAAAGTCAAAGGTATCGCTTATTACAGAAGCGATGTTTTCAAATTCACCTTCTTTTATAGCTTCAAATACTATCAATAAGTTTTCTTCGCTGCCTGATTCCAACTCATCAATATTCCACTCGCTACTCATCTTATCAAATGATCCTTTGCTTGCCTTGAATGATTTTAAATGGAGGAAATCGTCAAATATCTCTTTAACTTTAACATTCAAAGCGCGGTCAGGTCCGTTGTTAATAAGTCTGATTGAAAATTCAATCAAATCACCGACATTATATTCTGATTTAGAGACAGTCTTTGAAATTGATAAATCGGCTGCAGGAGGAATATAAATGCTTTCTTCAGCTTCGTTATTGGACAAGTCAGGGTCTTTTTGATTGCCGTAAACAATAGCTGAATTGACAATGCTTCCTGTTTTGATGATTTTTGATACAATATTCAATTTTTTAGACTCGCCAACTTCAACATCTCCAATATACCAGACTCCGTCGCCATATTCCCCATCACCATATGCTTCCACATATTCTAAAGAATTCGGCAATATATCTTCAACGAAAACCCCTGTTGCATCATTAAATCCTTCATTTGAAACTATTAATGTCCATCTTACAAAGTCACCATAATTTGCATCTGACACATTTGCGATTTTTTGAATGGACAAATCTGAAACCGGAAATGCGTCAATGAATGCGTCATCATGATTGTTTGACATGTCGGTATCATATTCATTGGCTGTTGCAGTTGCATCATTTATAATAACACCTAATTCATTGACACGGCAGCTGATATTTAGATATTCTGAGTTTCCTGTATTTAAATGATCAATATTCCAAATTCCATTCCTGTAAACTCCATTGGTGGATTGATAATCCATAAAAATCAAGCTTTCAGGCAATTCATCGAAAATTTGGATGTTTGTTGCTGTATCTGGACCCTTATTTTCAACTTTTATCATCCAAACGACAACATCGCCAAAGAATGGAGATTTGTTATCTACTTGTTTAATGACTTGAATATCGGCTGCAAATGGTATTTCCACAGTTTCATTGTCCACATTGTTTGTCAAATTGCTATCATATTCCTTGCCCGAAATTTTAGCAATGTTTGTGATATTTCCGGTGATATTTACTCTGCAGATAATCTCCAAGGTTTGGATTTCACCTTTTTCAAGACAGCATAGGTTCCATAAACCCTCATCATAAAATCCTTTTGATGCATCATAATCGACCAATACCAACCCTTCAGGCAATACATCCTCAACAATAATGTCAGTTACCTTATCCGGACCTTTATTTGAAACAGTCAATATCCATCTGATTAAATCATCATAGTTAGCTCCACTGGCATTTACGTTTTTAACAATAGACAGATCTCCTGATTTGTTGACTCGGATGATGTTTGAATCATTGTTATTTTCAGGATTGTAATCATATTCCTTTGAGGTTACTGAAACGATGTTTGTGATATTGCCTGTGCAATTGACAAATGAAATAAGGTTTAGCCTTACGGATTCACCTCTGTTTAATGAATGAATATTCCAAATCCCATTATTCGGATTATATTTTCCGAGTGAATCATCACTAATCCATATCAAGGATTCAGGAAGCAATTCAACAACTTCAATATCATGAGCTATGTCGGGACCTGAATTTGAAACTTCAATAGTCCAGGTAACCAAATCATGGTAGTTCGGATTGGAATCGTTGACCATTTTGACTATCGCCAAATCGCAGGCTGGAGCTACATCAATAGTTTTCTCATCAAAATTATCAGATTCATTATAATCGCGTTCACGGCTTGTGACATTGACACCGTTTATGATTTCACCGGTTGCATTTACTCTACAAACAATATACAATTTAATTGTTTCATTCACTCCTAATGATTTGATATTCCAAATTCCAGTTTCTTTATCATAATTTGAACTTGCATCAACAAATGTTAATGAATCAGGAAGCTCATCGATGACTTTGATATCATGAGCTGCATCGGGACCGAAATTTGAAACTTCAATTGTCCAATTTACCAAATCAAGGTAATTCGGATTTGTGACATTAGCTTTTTTAATGACATTCAAATCAACGGTTCTTGGAACCTTAATCTGATTTTTATCATGGTTATTTGTCATGTCAGGATCAAATTCTTTGGCTGTTGCATTTACCATGTTTGTTATTTCACCAGTTTTATTGACCCTACAGACAAGAGTCAACCTAACTGATTTGCCGACACCTAAAGATTTAATTATCCAACTACTGCTTTTAACATTATAATGCCCGCTGGCATTGACGAATATTAATGATTTTGGAAGCATGTCAATTACTTGGATATCATGTGCAATATCCGGACCATTATTCAAGACAACAACACTCCAAGTAACCAAATCACCGAAATTCGGATTGGAATCATTAACCAGCTTAGTGACTCTCAAATCAGATGCCGGAGCAACATCAATAACCTCGTCATCAAAGTTATTTGACAAATCCCAATCATACTCATTAGCGGAAACATTAACGGCATTCCTTATCTCACCAGTCCTATTGATCCTACAGACAAGAGTCAACCTAACTGATTTGCCGACACCTAATGAATTGATTAACCAGCTACTGGTTTTAACATCATAATGTCCAGTAGCATTGACAAATATTAGTGATTCCGGAAGCATATCTTGCACGTGGATATCATGTGCGACATCTGGACCATTATTCAAGACAACAACACCCCAAGTAACCAAATCGCCGAAATTCGGATTAGACTTATTAATTGATTTGACTACTTCTAAATCAGATGCTGGTGCAACATCAATAACTTCATCATCAAAGTTATTTGACAAATCCCAATCATACTCATTAGCGGAAACATTAACGGCATTCCTTATCTCTCCTGTCTTATTGACTCTGCAAAGAAGAGTTAATTTAGCTGATTTTCCAACGCCTAAAGAGTAGATTAGCCAGCTGTTTGTTTTAACATTATAATATCCACTGGCATTGACAAAAACCAATGATTCAGGAAGGATATCTGCCACTTTAATATTGTGGGCAACATCAGGACCATTATTCAAGACAACAACACTCCAAGTAACCAGATCGCCGAAATTCGGATTGGAATCATTAACCAACTTAGTGACTCTCAAATCACTGGCAGGAGCAACATTAATAGCTTTTTCATCAAAATTGTTAGAAAGATTCCAATCGTACTCATTTGCGGAAACATTGGCGCTATTCTTTATCACCCCTGTTTTGTTTACCCTGCAAACAAGAGTCATCTTGACGGATTTTCCAACTCCCAATGACTTGATTAACCAGGTTCCGGTTTTGACATCATAGTTTCCAGTAGCATTGACAAAAATCAAGGATTTTGCAAGCATGTCTCTAACTTCGACATCGTGGGCAATATCCGGACCATTATTCAAAACAACAATGCTCCAAGTAACCAGATCGCCGAAATTCGGATTTGATTTATTTGCTTTTTTAACTACTTCCAAATCGATCGCATTAGGGACGTTGATTTGATATTGGTCATAGTTGTTTTCAATGTTAGTATCGAATTCGTTTCCAGAAACATTTACCTTATTGTTGATTTTCCCGGTTTTATTGACAAGAGTTGTTATTTTAAATGCAACCATTTCTCCCGCATTCAATGAACCTATGTCTAAAACACCAGTCTCAGGATTGTATTTTCCGTTTGTATTATCTTTTTGCCAAACCAATCCTTCAGGCAACACATCGTAAACTTTAACACCAGTTGCATTGTTCGGCCCATCATTAGTCACCTCAAGTGTCCATATGACCACATCACCATAGGTTATTCTGTCCTTATTGCACAGTTTTATGATTCTGAGGTCTGTTTTTGGAATGACATTGAATGTTGTGGCATTGGTTATTCCCTTATAGTAATTGTCTTCATTGTGCTTTGCAGTGACATAATATTTTCCCGGCTTTAAATTGTCCAGATTTAGTGAAACCTGACCCAAATAGCTGGAGTTTAAAGCTTTATTATATACCACAGTTCCATCTTCATGTTTAACAGTCATTATAATTTCTATATTGTATTCACGATCATCCTGGTAAAGTTTACCGCTGTTGGTAGCTCCGGATACAGGATGTTCACCATCAATTTCTATTTTATCATGATCTGCAGCGTTGTAAATTGCATTTGAAACTGCCAGATTGTCATAATCCGCAATGTTGTTTCCACCGTAGATTACTGATTTTATCCTTTCACTATCCCCATAATAAATGTCTTGAGCCTGAATCGGCAATGCATAAACCCATGCCTGATTCTGATACAATGTATTGTTGATCAGTTTGAATTCAACGCCATGCTTATCAAAATAAAGGGCACTGCCATTTCTTGCAGTATTCAGTTTAAAAACATTATTTTGGGCTAACGCCTTTGTACTGTTTATGTAGATTGCACCACCCAATCCATCATTTAACTTTTTAACGTCTGGTATCGCTTCATTAGATACAAATAAGGAATTTTTGACGGTTGTGTCATTTCCTTTAATGTAGACTGCACCACCATCGACATTTGCGATATTTTTCCTGAAAGTTGAATTTAATATTTTAACGTCATACGCTTCAATATTTACGGCACCACCATACTTGGATGCAAAATTATCCTCAAAAGTTGAATTTACAATTTTTATATTGAATCCATCGAGTTTGACCGCACCTCCCAATGGGGCTTTATTTCCAATGAATCTGGAGTTTGTAATGTTTAAATCCATATAATCATGATTCAACCAGATTGCAACCGCACCACCATAGTCCCTTGCTGTGTTATTGATTAAAGTACAGTTATTCAGATTTCCTGATGCATGATATGTCAATGCACCTCCAAAATCTGCACTGTTATTGATGAATATACAATTGTAGTATGATGATCCATTTCTTACGCATCCTGCCCCTCCATGTGAAATGCTTTTTGATGATTGAGCCTTATTATTGATGAATGTTGAATTAACGACAATACCATAAGAAACATTTGTATCCAAACCTATCTGTATTGCTCCACCATAACATGCCAGGTCATTGTAAACGCTGTTTGAATCAAATACACAGTTTATGATTTTGAAATGCTGTCCAAACGCTCCCAGAGCACCTGCTGAAGTGCCTGCAGTATTTTTTGTGAAATTGCAGTTTTTTACCGTCAAGCCTTCAGCGACTTGGGGAAGGTAGGAAGTGTATACTGCACCAGATCCTCCTTCAGCATGGTTATTTTCAAAAACGCAATTGTTTAGCGTGATGTTTTTTGCATTTATCCTAATAGCACCTCCTTTATCGTCCGTATATCCGTTTATAAATTTTAGATTAATAAATTCTGATTGTGCACCTCCTGCATAAATCTTAAAAATGTTTGTCAAATTTTTCGCATCCAATGTCGCTTTATCGGCAGATGTGAATATTAACTTCTTATTGATTATTACACTGTCATTTTCATCACTAGCGACATACTTTCCACTTAATTCTATTGTATCTCCATTGCTTGCACTGTTGACCACATCCTGAATATCTCTAAAAGTACCTCCATTCAATGAATATGTATTTTCCTGTAACGTTTCGATTTCGTGAGAATTTTCCAATTTATCTCCAATATTTAATTCCAAACCAGTTTCAACATCATCATTCAAATCAAAAGCATAAGCTTCTCCCATATTTACTCCTAAAGAAGTAAACATGATTGAAATGATAATTATTGAAATTAGGAAAGGTTTGCTAATAACTATCTTTTGAATATTTTCCAACATATTATTACCTCTGGCGAGGACAATACTACTAATATTAATTAACAAAAGCTATCAATTAGCAATTAAACTTTTTATTTCGAGTTTAGATTTAAAAAGAATAATTCTAAGATTAAATTTTAAAAAAATAACCTAAATTAGAAAGTTTACTATATTTTTAGAAACTTTACACATTGAATTTCAGCTTGAATCCAATGCCCAAATTTAAAGTTATTTTCCAATTTGACAAATGAAATATACTTTTTTAAATCAACACCAAATTTAACTTAAAATAAAAGATAATCTCTTTAAATCCTCAAAAAATCTATTAAACAGTAATTTATTTAAATTTTTTGTTATAAACCACCATAATTTCTTAAAATCAAAAAATATTGATTTAAAAGATAAATTCAATATGTCCGTATGAAAAAAATATTTTATCTAGAAAATTAATAATTAAATATGATAAACATCAAGGGATAATAAATATGAAAAAACAAATTGCAATACTACTAATAGCCTTATTAATAGTTACTCCAGCAATACAGGGAGTAACTGCGTCAAAAACTGTATTTTTGACATCGGATCTTATTAACAATAAAGATGCTGATTTAGAAATGTTAACATCCATCAAAGGTTATATTGAAGACATAAGCGGAGGAGAACTTCAAGTAATCGTTGATAATGAGGCGCCTGCAGCCGGTGAAGGTTGGCGGGCGATAGCAGTGACAAGTGATGTTAGCGTGTGCTTTTCAGCAGCTGATGCTGGAAACTACCTGCAATTGGCATCGGCGGTAACCAATTCAAGCAAACAAATTATAATGGTGAATACTGGGGATTATGATTTAGACAATCATTCCAATTTCCTTAGAAGAGCTTGGGACGACAATTATTCAAACGAATCACTTGCAGGAATGCATGACCCTGGAACATTTCTAAAAACAGCAGGAATATTTTACATTCAGCCTGCAAAAGAATTCCCTGATAATTATAGGGATGGTAATTTAGACCACACCAATGATGAGATGAACAAGAAGATAGCACAGCAAATCGTGGATATCGCTACCGGAACCAGCGATTTTAATGGGACCTTGAGTGATGATTTACTTACTACAAATAAGATATCTCCTGCAGGAATGGCCAGTGCAAGCAAAGAACTTGTAAACAGTGGAGATAAAGAATTGAAAGGACCATACGGTGCTTATTCCACACCCCAACTGTTATACCAAACCAGTTGCTATCTGAACGGAAATGGAATAGACATTCCTAGGGAATACGGTGAACCGGAAGATCCTCAAGGAATTTCAATTCTGACAAGAGATACATATTCAGTTTATGATTACTTTAAGATGGGTGGAATCGTTAAAAACTATATGGATGAGAACGGAAGAGCCCCTGACTCAATCGAATATGAAGGAGCACATATAAGCTATTATGATTTAGTCTACAACTTTGCAAAAATAACCCAAAATCATACTGACGCGGAACATATGGGCTTTGAAAATGAATATCACTTCGATAAGGTTAACGATTCAATACTCTTGCACATATTCCCAATCGTTTTAATACTATTGGTATTATTTGCAGCATACAAATTATACGGTAAACTTAGAAGATTCAGATAAGAATTAAGAGGATAGAAAAATGAAAAGATATATTGCAGAATTAATAGGAACAATGTTTCTTGTCCTGTTAGGCTGTGGAAGCGCAGCCATTGCAGGTTCTGTATTGGGCACTATTGGAATTGCTCTAGCATTCGGCTTGTCTGTTGTAGCCATGACATGCGCTGTAGGAGGCATCTCCGGATGTCACATCAACCCTGCTGTCTCAATCGGCATGTGGATTGATGGAAGGATTGACTCTGATGACTTGATGATGTATATTGCATTCCAGTGCATCGGCGCGATAATCGGCATTGCCCTTTTAGTAGCGATTATCAATTCAGCCCCCAATCTTGGAGGAATTGCCGCAACAGGATTAGGTCAAAACGGATTTGGTTCAGCATCAAGCGTTGGCTTGGATGCTATCGGAGCCATTATTGTTGAGATAATTCTAACCTTTGCATTTGTATTCACATTCCTTGGTGTTACTAAAAAAGCAGAAAATAGTGCCGTTGCAGGCATTGCAATCGGTTTGGCATTTACATTAGTATATCTCATCGGCATTCCATTAACTGGCGGTTCTGCAAACCCCGCACGTAGTTTTGCACCTGCATTATTCCTTGGCGGCCAGGCTTTCAAACAAGTTTGGGTGTTTATTCTAGCGCCTGTCGTCGGTGCAGTCCTTGCAGGCACAATATTCAAAGAGTTAACTTCAGAGGATATTTAAATCCTCTAATATTTTCTTTTTTTAAATTTTAATACTTGCAACGTAAATGTAGCCACGAATATCTTCAAAATCAGTTTTTATTTCATATTCAAAGGAGTCTTCATTGGTTACATACAGATGTGACAAAGCTATACCTATGTCAATAAGATTCCATTTTTTTATAAATCTACGCTTTATGATATTATGTTTTGCCCTGTAAACATCAAAGCCATCGGAAGTATGCTTGAAATACCATGGCTGAGAGTTAATGGATGATGGAGCAAGTTGTGCCGGAACCAATCTCTTATCTTCAAAATCGGAGATTTTGGATAATGTCTTTCTCTTGAATTTGGACTTTTCTCTTGTCATGTCATCGGATTTGCCGAAAGCTATTGAAATTACAAAATCGGAATTCTTCTTTTTAGGAGAAGCAAGGCCCACCCAACAAGTACCGATGCCTATGCTTTGAAGATAAAGACACAATTGCTGGAAAATAAAACCCATATCCACATAATTTTCCCTATTGTCTGTAAATAACGCCAAATAATAGGGAGCAGAAAAACGGGCATGGTTTTTAACTTCATCAAGTGTTAAGATTTCATAACTATAATTGATTTGGCTGTTTAACGGCTTTACGGTTTTCATGAAATCATGGATTTGATTCATGTCGATTTCCCCATCCAGATATTTGCGGCAGGATTTTCTAATGTAAATTTGTTCTTTTAAAGTCATTGAACATAATTATCTATTTCATAGTTATTAAAATTTAAATAATATCTAAAAGATATATAATATTTAAGGTGAATATATGAAAATTGTAATCGCAATTGGAGGATCAATTTTACTTAAAGAATATGATTGTAAAAAATTCCAGGAATACAGTGCTATATTAAAAGATTTGACCGAAGAACACGAATTATTCATTGTTGTTGGAGGAGGAAAACCGGCAAGAGAATATATCAGCGTAGTTCGTGACTTGGGTGCTGGTGAAGCGCAATGTGATGACATTGGAATTGAAGTTACAAGAATAAATGCTAAATTAATGTTGGCCGCACTTGGTGATGCAGCATATCAAAGAGTACCTCACAATTTCCAGGAAGCATTGGAATTTTCAGCAACTGGAAAAATAGTCGTTATGGGTGGAACAGAGCCTGCGCACAGTACTGATGCAGTATCTGCAATCTTGGCAGAATTCGTTCAAGCAGACAAACTCATCAACTTGACTTCAGTTGACGGAATGTATACAAAAGACCCTAACAAATTTGATGATGCTGAACTTGTTCCGGAAATTACAGCAACTGATTTGCTTGAATTTTTAAGCGGCAAGGACGTTAAAGCAGGAACCTATGAATTCTTCGACACAACTGCAGTCCAGATGATTAAAAGATCTGATTTGGAAACTATCATTACCAACGGCTTTGAACCTGAAAACCTAATCAAGGCCGTCAATGGAGAAAACATAGGAACAAGAATTATTAATGAATAGGTGATTTAGTGGATAATCTTGTCGATATTGGCTTAAACCTGATGCATTCCTCATTCAAAAAGGACAGGGTTGAAATTATTGAAGAAGCCAAAAAAGTTGGTGTTAATCAGTTTATCATTACAGGAACCAACGTGCATTCAAGCCAGATGGCTGCCGAATATGCTTCAAAATATCCTGGAACCTTGTTTTCAACTTCAGGTGTTCATCCCCACGATGCAAAAACATGCAATGGGCACACCATGTTTGAACTTGAAAAGATATCTAAAAATGATTGTGTTGTTGCAATCGGAGAATGCGGTCTTGACTATAACAGAAACTTTTCACCGCAAGACCTTCAAAGAAAATGGTTTGAAGCCCAGATAGAAGTGGCCGAAAGAACCGATTTGCCTTTATTTCTACATGAAAGAGAAGCGCACAAAGACTTATACACCATTCTAAAAAGACATGACAGTGTTATTGAACGCTCTGTAGTTCATTGCTTTACAGGAACAAAACAGGAAGCACAAAATTACATTGATTTAGGTTGTTTTATTGGTGTTACAGGTTGGATTTGTGATATGAAAAGAGGAAGAGACCTGCAGGAAGCTGTAAGTGTAATTCCTCCTGAAAAATTGATGATTGAAACAGATGCACCGTTTTTAATACCTAAAAACTTTGACAAGAAACCTAAAAAAAATAGAAATGAACCAAAATATTTACCCCACATCCTCAAAACAATTGCACTCTGCATGGGAATGGATGCAGAGGAACTTGCAGTTCAAGTTAATAAAAATACTAAAGAATTCTTTAAAATATAGGAGATGAAAAAATGGCAGTAGAACCTCATAAACATTGTCCAATATGTGGAACCCCAATTCCATTGAACGAACTAGTATGCTCACCAGATTGTCAGAAAGTCTGGGATGCAAGATTAAACCAAAGAAAAAGATCACAAATAATCTTATATATAGTCATTGCAATTTTCCTGATTATATGGGCCATAATGACATTCATGAAATAGTGGTAATATGATTTTAACTTCAGCAAATACATTAGAAAACAAGCAAATTATAGATTATAAGGGTCTTGTTACCGGAGAGTCTTTAATCGGTTCCAATATTTATAAAGACTTATTTTCAGGCGTTCGTGATGTTGTAGGCGGTAGAACTTCACAATATGAAGAAGAATTGGAGAAAGCCCGTAACATTGCCTTTGAAAGTATGGAAGAAAAAGCTAAAAGCTTAGGTGCTAATGCAATAATCGGACTTAAGATTTCTTATGATAACCTCGGAGGTACCATGGGAAATACCATCCTTGTAACAGCATATGGCACCGCCGTGAAATACGAATAGCATGAAAATTAAAGGCGAAGAAGTAGTTTGGAAAGACTTATTTTTGGCACTGTTATGTATTGCCGCAGGTACAGCATCAGGTCTTATATTATATTGGTTTTTTTATGTGCATCACATAGCCATATTCGGATGGAATCTAGCACTTATATTTGCACCGCTTCTTGCTGGAGCTGTTGAAACTATAATGGCCAAAAAGCTTATAGGTAGAGATTTAGGTGCCATAAGCGCATTAATTCTTTTTGTTGACACTACAGTGCATAGTTTTATCTTGAAAAATCCTACATTAGGAATGAATGCTATTACAGCAGGGTCAATCGTTGTAATACTTCAAGCAGCATTTCCAACACTGATCAACTATATTCTCATGATTGTTATCGGATTGATAGCATCCGCATTAAAATGGAATTTTAACACCATTAAAAAAATATTTGGACGCGGACAACCTGAAAAAAATGATGAACTAATTGATTATGATGAAAAAGAGAGCGATGAAATTCTAAACAGTTTAGACTTCTATTTTGTTACAACCCCAGATATGGGATATGCACATTATGAAAAATTAGAATTTTTCGAAAGTCATGTAATAATTAAAAATGAAGATGAAATAGATATTAAAGAACATGACCAAATTGAAGAAATTCGTTTATTATTGGTTAAAAAAGGAATAAATGAATGTTTAATTAACCTAGCCAATCAAATAAAAGAAAATGGAGGAAACGGTGTTCTAGATTTAACTATAATACCCGGATTGGTTGGATTGGGTGGCGACCATATCCACATAACCGCAACCGGAATGGGAATAAATTTAAATCAAGAACAACAAACAGAAAAGCATGAATAGCGAAGACTTTATAAGCCAATTGATTTCTGAAACAGGTTTGACACAAGAGCAAGGAGTTGCAGCAAATGGTATTTTCGAAAGTACCTTTTTGGCAGGCAACAAAAACAAGGATTTCATCATTGCTCAAATAGTTGAAAAATTGGGTGTTGATGAGTCACAGGCAAACATGATCTACAATGTTGCCATTGGATTGCTCACAACAGGTGTCTTATCTAAAATCAAAGGAATTTTCAAAAAATAAGGAGAATAACTCTTCTTATTTTTTATTTTTTAAAGATAATCTTTTTTTAAAAATCATTTTCTAAAAAGCATTACTAAGAGGTTAAAACATGGAAGGCGAAGGAAATATAATCATACCCATCATTGGATACATAGTTGCACTAGTATCTCCAATTTTAGGTTTGGTTTATGGAACAATAATGTTCTTTTACAAAAAGGACGTGGAATTATACCGCAAACACGGAAGGTATCTAATCTACTTTTCAATAGTCATATTTGTCATTAACCTAATATTGGTTTATGGGCTAGGATGGTTTAGATAGTTAAATGAACTAATATTCATTTAACCAATTCATTTAATCTTTTTTTAAACTCATCATTCTTTTTACAATTACTGATAGCTTCCTTTAAAATGTCTTTTTCCTCATCAGTTTTTCCCTGTTTTTGGTAAATGTTTATAAGGGCTTCATAAGCCTTTTGAGAATCCGGCAAAACAAAAATGACCTGCCTGTACAATTCACAGGCTTCATCCAATTTACCTGATTTTTCCAGATATTGCGCTTCATTCATCAAATCCTTAATATTATCGAATTTCCCTTCCCTTTTAGGTTTTATTTTCCCTTCAACATTTTTTAATTTATCGAAAATGCTGTCTGCTTTTTCAGCATCAAAGTTTTCTCCGATTTTTCTGTCTCCACTCATTCTATCACCTCACGGTAAAATACCCAACATTTTTAATGCCATATATAAGACCAATACTGAAAATATTATTTTTAGCTTTTTTTGAGGAACCTTATGTGCCATTTTAGCTCCAAGTGATGCCATTGGCACTGAAAAACAAGCAATCAAAATAAAATTAATAATGCTCACATAACCTATTGAATATGGAAATGTGCTAACTCCCCAGCCTGAAATCATATAAGACAAAAATCCTCCAACAGCTGTCAAGCTAATGAATATTGAAGATGTTCCAATAGCTTCTATCATTGAAAATCCGAGCAGTGCTGTTAGGATGGCTATTAAAAATACTCCTCCGCCAACACCCAAAAGTCCTGATGAAAAACCAACAAGCAATCCTATTATTCCAATTGAAATCCAATTAAATGGGATTTTGGCTTCTTCCCTTTCCTTATTGATATTGACGATATTGTTAACTGTAATGAACAACAGTAAAAGGCCAAAAATTATCTCCAGAACTCTTGAAGGCAGGACTGAAGCAACAAAACCGCCCAGTGCACCACCAATAATTCCAAAAATACCTAAACGAATTCCTGGCTTTAAGATATTGTCCATTGTTCTGGTATGCCTATAAGCACCGCTAATAGATGTTGGAATAATGATTGCCAAACTTGTTCCAAAAGAGATTAAGATTGCAAGATCTGGCGATACTCCAATGTACTTTAACAGGAAATATTGCAGAGGAACAATTAAAAATCCTCCACCAACACCTAAAAGCCCTGATGCAAAACCGGCACAGATACCAATTAAAATCAGTCCTATGAAATATTCTATTGGAAACATATCAATTAAAATATTGTATGCTTTTGATAAATATTACTTATCATTTGTCTTTGGAATATTTTAAAAAAAAATAAGAAAAAATAGAATTAAATTTTTATAATTCTATTTGAATAATGAAATGAGGGTTTCTTTATTTGGAGCAAATAATTCAACTAATTTTCCATCTTTGATGTAGTTAAATGATACTCCATCGTCATATTCTTTAAAGTATCCATCAATGTCATTGATTTTTTCGGCTACAGTATCATTAGCTGGTGTGTATGATGATGCGTTAAGTTCATCGTCACCGTAGACCACTTTGATAATTATTGAATCATTATCTTTGTCAAATTGTACTGCAGATATTTTAAAACCAGGGAATGCATCTTGATCAGTATCATTTCCAACTAATCTAGCACTTTCATTTTCCACATATCCTTCAGGGATGGTGAATTCTAAACCTTGTATTTTAACATGGTTATTTTCTACACTAACGTCTCCACCGTCACTGTTACTTTCTGAACTGGAACTAAAATTAAAGCTCCAACCATCATCTGCACTTACTGCACTGATGGTTACACAAATTGCGAGTAAAACAACTCCCATCATTAAAAATTTTCTTTTCATATTTTCACCATTGCTTTTTAAATTGTATGTAAGAATCTCTTCTGTATGTAATAATATTTTGTCATTAATATATTAAACTTACTATAATCCCAAGAATTCATTTATATAGATGTAAAAATGCACGGAATAATAATCCAAAATATTTTTTTTGTCGAAACATGAATCTAATTTAGTAAGACGCTTTCATGCTCAAATCAAATAATTTAAACACAATCATTTTAAGTGGAATATTTTAAAAAAATTTAGATGGAAGATTTCCTTCAAAAGCGGATAGATATCCGACACCTCCCTGCTGCGGAAACACAAACATCATTTATTTAAAGTATTAATAATTAAAGTATTGTTAATGAAACTTAACAAAACCATATTACTTGGATTTATATTCATACTCCTTGCCGGAGTAATCTTTGTAACCGATATCTTAAATCCAATCATAAGGCCAATAACTTATTTATTCCTAATGGGATCCTCAAAAGGAAAAGACATTATGTTTTTCGGCCTTTTAGGTTTATTTATGATTTTATCCCAAGCAATTGACAGAGAAATCGACGTTACAAAATATTTGAAGATGTCAATCATAATCGGCAGTATTTTATTAGTTTCAGGCATCATTTTAGAAATTGTATTCAGAATGCAAATGGGCATTAAACTCAACACAGTATTTTGCTCAATGTCCAACACAATGAGTTCTACAAGCATTCTGCATACTCACTTGTTGAAGTCCATTTTAGGCAAAGTCCTAACTCAAATAATGGGACCGTTTATTCAGGGAGGCATTAATACTGGCGTCGGCCTATATTCATATGTTCCAAGTGCCGGTTTTTTAGTGATTTTGTTAATACCTATACTATTTGCAACACTCGTTTTAGCATGCCAAAAACGCCCATGGTTTACAACATCCCTAATAGCTTTCTTTTCAAGTTGCCTAATCATTGGAGCAATCGATGGTGGAATGTGGGGAACACCCGCACTTGTAGGGATTTTAGGATTATATCTAGTCTACAGAAACGGATATTACTTGAATTACATTGTAGGCAGCATACTTAACGATGAGGAATTACTCAGGGAAAACGAATCAATACAGCCGACATACAGAAATATCGGTTTAAGTAAAACCAGATACTTATTTAACCGCTTCCTTCCTTACATCATAGTCATTTTCATCATAGCTTTGAGGTTCACAATTGCTTTGGCCGGAGCGGAACCTGACTACTATACTGTAGAAATTGCAAATATCTCAGACAACGTTGATTTTGGAGCCATTCCGATTGAAAAGATAAGCAATGAAAGATATCATGTAGATTCATCATACAATGAGATGGAATTAATCAACGATTTGAAGATTCCTCTAAAAGATAAATGCGAATACTACACGGTTTCATGGAATGCCTATTCTTATTTAGAGTGATTTTATGAGAAAAATCTATTTAATTTTGCCCATTCTTGCAGGAATAATGTTTGGATCAAGCGGCGTTTTTGTTCGAACATTGACTCAAAACGGAATCGATTCTACCACCCTCCTATTTTTAAGGTTTTCAATAGCCATCATTCCCATATTGATTGCCATTCTGGCAACTGATAAAAGTCTGTTTAAGATAGATTTGAAGGATATTCCCTTATTTTTAGTTTGCGCAATCTGCATTGTAGGGCTTAATCTGTGCTATAATGAATCAATGAATACTGTGCCATTGTCTTTGGCTGCAGTTTTATTGTCCACTGCACCGATTTTTGTATTGATATTTGCATATGTGCTGTTTAAAGAAAAGATTACATCTAGAAAAGTGATTTGCATGATGATGGCTATTGCAGGATGTGTGCTAATGACAGGGGTCTTTGAAAGCAATATTTTAAACATTCCTCCATTTGGAATATTATTGGGTTTTGGCGCTGCAATATTTTGGGCGATATATCTTATGGCTTCCAAAAAATCAATTGAAGATGGAAAACATACCTTTACAATCCTTTTCTATTCAATTATCCTTATTTCAATAGGATTAATACCGTTTTCCAATTTCAATCAGATATCAAGTTTCATTTCAATCAATCCTGTTTTGACCATAATATTTCTAATTCTACACTCTACTTTTTCATTTGCCTTGCCGTATATCCTGTCAACATTGAGCCTGAATTATATTGACTCCGGCGTTTCATCCATACTGCTGTCAGGTGCCGAACCTTTTGCGGCATTGATTTTCGGATTGATATTTTATAGAGAGATTCCAACAATTCTGATGTTTACCGGATTCATATTAACTATAGTGGCCATGATGCTTTTAGGTAAAAATGAAAGTACTGAAAATTAATTTTTGTTATTGCAGAGAGAGGTGCATTTCAAGTGTAATTTCTTTAAAATTTAACATTTAGAAAATAAAGAAGAAACAAACATATTTTAAGGTTTTTAACACTGATATTGACCGAATTGAAAAAACGAATATACAAATCATGATAAATTGGAAACATGGCAAAAATTTTGACTTACTCGGAAAGAAATCCCATACAGTAAATTATAATAAACGTTTAAAATTCAAAAATAAGAAATATTTAACAGTAATTATTAAAATCAAAAATTATCAGCAATATCTGAATGAAACGAAGTTGAATTAAATCTCAAATAGCTAAAACAAAAAAATCATAAAAAACCCGATTTCATGCAAAAATATCCCAATTCTAGAAAAAAAATTCATTCCAGACAATCCAAAAAACAAAGTCAAATCACACAAAAAGGCCTTTTTTACAAATATTTATTAATTTAAAAAATAAATCTTAACATATGATTTTCAGCATTGTTATACCTACTTATAATGAAGAAGAATACCTCCCAATTCTCCTAGACAGTATCAAAGAGCAAGATTTTGATGATTATGAAGTCATTGTAGCTGATGCGAACTCAACCGATAAAACAAAAGAAATTGCGGAAAGCTACGGTTGCATAGTCGTAGAGGGAGGCATGCCGGCAGTAGGTAGGAACAATGGTGCAAAAGCGGCTAAAGGAGATATTTTAATATTCCTGGATTCTGATTTAAAGCTTACAGAAGATTATTTAAGAGATGTCCTATACGAATTTCAAATGGAAAGACTTGGAATAGCCATTACTCAAATGAAACCATTGTCAAATAAGGTAGAGGACAAGCTGTTCCATGAATTTGCAAATTATTTCATGATAAGCGTTGAAAACATCAAACCTCACGGTGCGGGATGCTATGGAATCATCGCAAAAAGATCATTGCATGAAAAATGCAATGGATTCGATGAATCACTTACCTTTGGTGAAGATACAGATTACATTGAACGATTGGCAAAAATAGAACGCTTTAAAGTATTAAGAAATGCTAAGATTGGTGTTTCAACAAGAAGGCTTGAAGAAGAGGGCATTGTTACCTTAATCCAGCAATACGGTAAAAGTACAGTAAATGACTTTTTAGGAAAAAGAACCGATGCCAGTGAACTGAACTATAACTTCGGCCACAGCACAGAAACTCTTTCAAAATCAAAATTGAGTAGGCTGGAAAGGGGCACTGAAAGAATAAACGAACTTAAAGGAACTTACGATGAATCCCTTCAAAAGATTAACAGAACCCGGCAAAGAATAAACACTAACAAGAAAAAAAGAGACAAGAAAGTGGTATTCTATTGCGCATGCGGAGAAGGAATGGGTCATGCAATAAGAACCGGAGTAATCGTTGACAAAATTAAAGAAAAATATGACGTTTACATATTCTCAAGCGACAGGGCATACGAATACCTGAATTCTAAATTCGATAATGTTTATGAAATTGGCGGATTTAACACCGTATACATCAACAATAAGGTAAACAACTTAAGGACACTTTCAAATGCAATAAAAAGAAATCCAACCAACATGAAGGTAGGATATGAAAAACTATATAAAAAAGCAAGGGAATTAAAGCCTGATGTTATAGTGACCGACTTTGAGATATATGCCACAATGGTTTCAAAATTGCTCAGCATTCCATTAATAAGCCTAGACAATATCCATATGATAACACAGACAAAAATCGATTATCCCAAAAAACATTATGCCGAAATGATAAAGGCAAAAGGTGTAATCAAAACATATGTCGTCAAGCCAAAAGTGCATATTTTAACCAGTTTCTTTTATCCGAAAGTCAGACCAAGAAAAAATGCGGTAATATACCCACCTATTATACGTGAAGATATCCTAAAACTCGAACCTAGTGAAGACGACCACATTATCGTTTATCAAACCAGTAAGGAAAGTGTGAAGCTTGTAAATAAGTTAAAATCTCTTAAAAACGAAAAGTTCATCGTTTATGGTTTCAACAAAAACGAAGTGGATGAAAATTTAACCTATAAGGAATTTAACGAAGATGTATTTTATGATGATTTGGCTTCATCAAAGGCAGTAATCTGCAATGGAGGATTTACATTCATTTCAGAAGCAATATGCCTTAAAAAACCAATTTATTCTGTTCCTGCAATCGGAAACTTCGAGCAAACTCTAAACGGATTCTACGTGCGAAAGCTAGGATACGGGGAATACCATGAAGTAATGAGCCCTCAAAAAGTTAAGGCTTTCTTAAACAGACTTCCAACATATAAGGAAAAGCTATCCAGAGTTAAAAAGACAAATAATGAAGGAATTGTCCAGGAACTAATTTACAGAATCGAAAAATACTCCAGATAAAAAAATAGAGTTTTAACTATTGCATGTATTTCTAGAGTGCTTTATTGTTTTAATCACGTTTCCAAAATTTAACATCCTGTTCTAAACAGTTACTTTTTCCATATCGATAATATATTCCTCAGTAGCCGAATGATTGCTCCATTCATGGAATTTTGAATCCCACTGGGTTGCAAAAACCAAATCATCACCAATATCTTCAAAATTAGACTTTATGGCAGACAATAACTCTTCAAATAGTTTATAATCTTTACTTCCCTCATTATAGGGATTTGAAGGAAGAGATTTTTTCAATTGATTACCCTCATAAAATTCAATAATCTTGTCATATTCGTCAATGGGCACAGTTATATCTGCAATCCCTCGAATATAAATCCTTTTAGCTTCAGGATGGGTAATGGTGAATAAACAATAATCGGTCATGGAAAAATACTCCTAGAATAATCAATGAAATAAAAAATGGTTTAATATTAAAAAAAAGAAATAAAAAAAGAGTGTCTATAAAGTTACACCCATTTCTAATTGTTCAGTTAATTCTTTGTATCTGTTTCTTATGGTTACTTCAGTAACGCCAGCAATATCTGCTACATCCCTTTGTGTTTTTCTCTCACCGAGTAAAACTGATGCGATGTACAATGCAGCCGCTGCTACACCAGTAGGTCCTCTTCCAGAGGTTAATCCTTTTTCCATTGCCTTTTCAATGATTTCAATAGCTTTGGATTGTGCTTCACCGGATAATCCCAGTTCTGAAGCAAATCTAGGAACATAGTCCACCGGAGAAGTTGGTGGCAATTTAATGTTTAACTCACGGGTCAGGAATCTGTATGTACGGCCCACTTCTTTTTTAGTAACTCTTGATACTTCCGCAATTTCGTCTAAAGTACGTGGTACATTACAACGTCTGCATGCAGCGTATAATGATGCTGCAACTACTCCTTCAATACTTCTTCCTCTAATCAATTTGTTATCTACTGCACTTCTATACACTACGGATGCAGCTTCCCTTACGCTTCTTGGAAGACCTAACCTTGAGGAGTCACGGTCAAGTTCACTTAATGCAAACGCCAAGTTTCTTTCGGTTGCACCGGAAATTCTGATTTTTCTTTGCCATTTTCTTAATCTGTACCATTGAGCTCTGTTTCTTGCAGGAATATCACGACCGTAAATATCCTTGTTTCTCCAATCGATCATGGTACTTAAACCTTTATCGTGAATAGTGTATGTGATTGGAGCACCTACTCTTGTACGCTTATCTCTTTGTTCGTGGTCGAAAGCTCTCCATTCAGGACCCATATCAACAAGATTTTCATCAATGACTAATCCACAACGAGCACATACTACTTCTGCTCTTTCATAGTCACCAATTAATTCAGTAGAACCACATTCTGGACATACGGTTTGTTTGTCTTGGTTGTAAACATCATCTTGAGTGCCAGATTTTTCTGCAGTTTTGCGTCCTCTCTTTGGAATTTCTTCTACTTTTTGTGTCGTGGTCTCATCCTCCCTTTTCTAGACTTTTTGGATTTTTGTTTTGATACAAATAGTTTTTCACCACAGTTTTTCGCAATTTCATCTCTATTAGCTGATTTAAACAATCTAATTGAGATATAGGGCTGCTTAGTTGGCCCAAATACATAACCGACCTTACCAATTTTATTTTTACGACTATCGAAAACAATTGCACCTGGTGAAGGTGTTTTGGTAGATCTAGCTATTAATTTTCCAGAGTTTGCAATATGCAAACTATTACCTAAAAATTTCATAAAATCAAACTTAAAATCAAATCTGTATCATTTATATAATTAAATGGAACTAGTATATAAACTTATCGATATATTTATATATAAATATTATTTTATATTTAAAAGCTTTTCTATTTTTATCTGAGCCCAACTATCTCAGCTAAGGTTATGCCATCGGCAATATCATTAATGATTTTTGACTCTTTCAATTTGACGCCTAATGTGGCAATCATTGTTTTGGCAAATAACTCCTTCGGAATAACAACAATACCACTCTCATCAGCTATGAAAAAATCACCAGGATTGATCTTGACATCCTCGACTTCAATAGGCTCATTTAAACTGCCCAGGCCTAAAGGCAAACCTGCATTTGGACAGAAATTACTTGCAAAAACCGGATAGTCCATGTATAAAAGAGCATCCAAATCACGTGCTGAACCGTAAATTACGGTTGCCTTGATTCCATTGTCGCGTGCACAAGTGGAAGCCAGTTCGCCCCATATTGCCTTATCATCACCATTTACCTTAAAAAATAAAATATCTCCTGGATTGGCCTCATCAATAGCTATTGCAGAGGTTCCCCAATCATCGCTGTCTGTTTCGACTGTGAAAATGGATCCCCAAACCTTTTGGTTGTTGATTGGCTTAATAGATTGGATTGTGCCTGACCTTTTTGAAATTGAGTTGTATGCATCTGAAACCTGACAGGCTGAAACATTGTCTAATAAAGATTGTAAATGAATGTAAGCATCATAGTTTTTTCCATTGAATTTCAAATCGTCAATAGTGACATTTTTAAGATTAATTTTTTCAATATCAACACGTTTGTTTAGATTTTTATTTTTGTTTAATACATCTTTTGGACTGATTGACATGAACTCACCAAATTTTCTCCTTGTATAATATATTATCCGATAAACTTAAAATATATTTCACTCCTATAACACACTTTATATATTAGTTTAACCAAAAATATTAAACATAGTATTTAGAAAAAATACTTAATTATTATATACTCAATTAGAGTTTATTTACATTTAATCATTCTTATAATTATTATTAATTAATTCAAAGACAGGAGAAAACATTATTAAGGAAAATAAAAGTTAAAAAATTTATAAGTTTCAAATCACGATTAGAGATATGAGAAAATAGCAACCCCTTAATAGTAAGACTTCCTGAATGTATTAACTCTTTTTTTAGTGTATAATAGGTCTCAAAAAGACAAAAATTAAACATGTTTATCGTATAATTTATGCAAGTTTACCTTCTAAAAATCATTTACAATTTTTAGATTTACATAAATTATCCCGATTAATAAGCTCGGAGGCTTAAAAATGGGAAAAGGTGAAGAATTAACTACAACAAAATACTTAATACATGCTCAAATTAACGCTAACGGTATTGTAGAAAAACCAGATGTTGTTGGTGCTGTATTTGGGCAAACTGAAGGTTTACTTAGTAATGATTTAGATTTAAGAGAACTCCAAAGAACTGGAAGAATCGGAAGGATCCAAGTTAACATCCACTCCAACAGTGGAAGGGCAAAAGGTGAAATAGTAATTCCTTCCAGTCTTGATAGAGTCGAAACCGCCATCCTTGCGGCATCTCTTGAAACTATTAACCGTGTAGGTCCTTGTGAAGCTGAAATTCAAACTACAAAAGTTGAAGATGTAAGGGCTGTCAAAAGGGAGCAAGTTGTCAACCGTGCAAAAGAAATCTATAAAAACATGGTTGAAAGCGTTGGTCCAACCAGTATGAGAATGATTGAAGAAGTAAGGGAAGCCATGAGAGTTCATGAAATCTCTGAATATGGTGAAGATCGTTTGCCTGCTGGTCCTAGCATCCACACATCCGATGCAATCATTGTAGTGGAAGGACGTAGTGACGTTTTAAACTTACTCAAATATGGTATTAAAAACACCGTAGCTGTTGAAGGTGTCAGCGTACCACGTTCAATCGGCGAACTCAGTAAAAAAAGAACAACAACCGCATTTGTTGATGGTGACAGAGGCGGAGAACTTATCTTAAAAGAACTCCTTCAAATTGGAGACGTTGACTACATTACCCGTGCTCCAAAAGGAAAAGAAGTTGAAGACTTGGAAAAAGATGAAGTGTTAGTCGCTTTAAGAGATAAAGTCCCAACTGCACAGTTCTTAGCTACCTCAAACATCTTGAATGACAATAACGGTAAAAAAGAAAACAACAGACACAACGGCAGAAACAACAATAAAAAACAAAGATACAATAATAACCGCCGTGAAGAAGCTGCTCCTGAACCTGAAATTATCGAAGACGATGAAGTCAGCTTAATGAAAGACATGCTAAAAGAATTCGAAGGCACAGGAAGCGGAGCCATTTTGGATGAAGCATTGAATATGACCAAAGAAGTTGAAGTGGAAAACATCTATGAAGAGATTAAAAACATTGATGGAACTGCTGATACTGTAATATTTGATGGAGTAATCTCCCAAAGACTTGTTGATGTGGCATCACAAAAAGGAATCAACAAGTTAGTTGCTTTCAAAACCGTAAATATAGTTAAAAAACCGCAAGATGTGAAAATCATAACTATAGATTAAATATGAGAATAACCTAATTCTCATCTTATTTTTTTTATTAAATCCCTTAAGATTCGAAATAATAATATAATATAAAGAACAAAAACTAAATAGTATTCGGAAATTGGAGGTAAAAAATGAATATCAATTTGGATAATTATTATAGTACCAGAAAAAATGTTTTTGAAAGAATTCAAGATGCCAGTACTGCAACCAAGTTACTCATGTCCTTAATGATGGCATGTTTTACTGGTATAATGGCACAAATCATTATCCCGCTCCCATGGACTCCAGTTCCTATAACTGCACAGACTTTTGCAGTATTATGTTCTGGTTTATTCTTAGGTAAAAAATACGGATGCCTAAGCCAAATTCTATATATTGTTTTAGGTGTTGCATTCATCCCTTGGTTTGGAGGAATGACCGGCGGGCTTGACATATTCTTAGGTTCAACTCTCGGATTCTTCATTGGATTTGTCATTGCATCATACTTTATTGGGGCAATAACTGAAAAATATGCAAAAGCACGTAACTTTACAAGAATGGCAATCGTGATTGGAATTGCAAATTTCGCTTTGATTTACATTCCAGGTCTTGCAGGTCTTGCATTATGGTATAGCTTAACTCAAGGCGCAACCATTGGCGTTGTTGATCTTTTAATGATGGGTCTTGTACCATTCATTGTAGGAGATATTGTAAAGATTTTAGGTGCAGCATCTGTTTCTAAAGTATTCTTACCAAAAGACTAAAAAGGTTTTTTAACCTTTCTTTTTTTATTATTTTTTTGATTAATATGAAACTATTCTTAAGAGGACATCACTTATTATGCCTTAAGGGTTTTCAGGGCTACGGATACGATGAAAACTTTACTGAAAACATGATTGAGGTCAATGAAAAAAGAAAATTACCTCAGACAAATGTTTATCTGACAAACGCCCCTGACGACATTTGCAAAGCATGCCCCAATCTGAAAAATAATATTTGCGGCGATGAATTGCAAAATGAAAGAATCATAAATATGGACAATGAAGTGTTAAATAAATTAGATATTTCAAAAGAGCATAATTCTGTTGATTTATTTGAAAAAATTGATAATATTTTTAATACAAAAGAAAGCGTTTCTAAAATTTGTTTTGAATGTATGTGGCATGATAAATGCTTATTTTACCAAAAATTATCAAATAACCGATAGATATAAATACTACATGATAAATATATATTAAATGTTGTAATAATACAGCACATTATAGTCCCGTAGGGTAGTGGTAATCCTTCTAGGCTTTGGACCCGGAGACGGCGGTTCGACTCCGCTCGGGACTATTTCTAAAAACTATTTTTATTGATATTTTATGAAAAAGCTATTACTTATTGGAATTGATACAAGAAGTATGCTTAACAGTGCATTGCAGCTAGACTATGAAATATACTCCACTAGTTACTTTTCCACATCAGATACTCCAACCATCAAAAATCAGAAAATTATTCTAAATGAAAGTGTGGATGAAAGTTGCGGTGTTTTTGAAAATGAGTTCAATCCTCAAAACCTTTTGGATATCTCAAGAGATTACATTGATGAGGTTGACCATATAATTCCAATCTCAGGTGTTTCGCCAAGCGACTTTTCAAAAAAAGATCGAAAGAAAATTTTGGGAACCTCTGATGTTGGAAACATTGAGGATAAATTCAAATTCTTTAAAAGAATTGAAAATAAATTTTTAACACCTATGACTTTTAGGTTAAGTGATATAGGTGAAGCATTTGAAATAAGTGAAAATTACAATGACATTCAATTTATTTTAAAACCCGTTAAAGGAAGTGGAGGGTATGACATAACTCTTTTAGATAATGTGGAAGAGTTGCAATTTAGTGACAATGAATTCATTTTGCAGGAATATGTGGAGGGCATCAACCTAAGTTCATCATTATTGGCCAGCCAGAATGATTCAAAAACAATAATCAATTCAAGACTGCTTACCGAGAATGACTTTGAAAAAAATAACAGCTTCATATATGTTGGAAATATTTTGCCTCTGACAGACGAGTCAATAATGGCGAAAGTGAATGACATCGATGGGATAGTTCACCAAATGAAAACAACATCCGAAAAACTAGCTAAGGAATTTAAGTTGCTGGGTTCAAATGGCGTTGACTATGTTCTTAATGAAAATGGATTATATGTTATCGAAATCAATCCTCGACTTCAGGGGACATTCGAATGTGTTGAAAAGTCATTAGGCATAAACATGCTAGATGCCCACATCAAGGCATGCCAAGGTGAAATAGTAAATATTCCAAAACCGAAATGTTACTCCTACAAAAAAATTATCTATTCTCCAACAAGGATGAAATACGAAAAAATAGATTTGGACAACATCTATGACCTTCCCCACATCGGATCAATAACTGAAAAATCACAGCCGTTGCTAACAATAATTGATACTGATGAAGATTTTAAAGAATTATTTGAAAAAGTAGAATCAGCAAGCAAAAAAGTAAATGAAGTTGCTAAAAAAGCCCAACTAGATGGCAAATGAATAATATTACACCAAGAGTTATCATAAAAGTGGTAATAATCATTGCACGAGTCATCCAGATAAATAACTTCGCTTTATTATCAGGGTCTTTCATAAATTGGTCAATTGGATTTCTTTTCATTTTTACACCGTTTTCTGGAATTTCCAGTAAGAAAAATTTTTACAGTAACTAAATTAAAATAACTATTTTTAAAAACTAATTAAAATTTGAGCTTTAAATAATAAAATAAATAAAAATAAAAGAAAATGAGAAGTAAAAGAGAAAAATTTAAGCTTCTGCATTTTGAGCTGCTTCAGCTGCAGCAGCTGCTTTTTCATTTTTCTCCATTGTTGATCTAATCATTTTCAATCTTACGAAGTTTTCTCTTTCCATTTCTTGGAGTCTCATATCAATATACTTTTCAGTATTTTGGAATCTTGGAATCATAATGTGTTCTAAAGCATTTACTCTACGTTTTGTAGCTTCAATTTCTTCAGCGAGTAAGAAAATAGTTTTTTCTACTTCACCAAGTTCAATTAAATACTTAAGAGATTCCTCGAATTTCTTTGCAGCTTCGTCTAATTGTATTGTGGTGTCTGAAAAACCGTAACCCCTGTCAATAAGAGATCTTTCTTCCATTTTAACATTGGTTACAGGTACTGCAACACCCATTACACTTCTTGATGTAATTTCTACATCAATGGATTCTTTAACAGATAATGCTGCTTTCTTAACAGCCAAATCACCCATTGCAATTTGAGCTTCAAGTAAAGCATCATTAGCTTCCTGTAGACTTAATTCTGCATTTTCACGAATACCTTTGACACGATCCAAGATATCAAAAAACTCTTTAATTAAAGCATCCCTTTTCTCTTTGAGTAAACCATGCCCTTTAACAGCAAGTTTAGTTCTGTTTTTAAGAGATAATAACTCCATACGAGTTGGATTAATTCCATCTATAATATCTTGTGCCATTTAATCACCTACATTACTGTAATGAGATTAGTCATCTTTTGGAAGGTATTGTTCAATAAATTCTTCTTTAACCCTTTTGAGTTCTGTTTTAGGTAAGATTTTGAGTAAACTCCAACCAAGGTCTAAAGTTTCAAAGATGGTTCTGTCTTCATCTTTACTTTGGGTAATGAATTGGTCTTCAAATGCTTGTGCAAATTCTAAGAATTTTTGATCCCTTTCAGTAAGTGCTTCTTCCCCTACAACCGCAACTAAGTCTCTTAACTCACGACCTTCTGCATATGCAGAATAGAGTTGGTCAGATACACCACTGTGGTCATCCCTAGTTTTGTCTCCACCAATACCACCACTCATCAAACGAGAAAGTGAAGGAAGTACGTCTACAGGAGGGTAAATACCTTTCCTTGAGATTTCCCTACTTAATACGATTTGTCCTTCGGTAATATAACCGGTTAAGTCAGGAATTGGGTGAGTAATATCGTCTTGAGGCATAACTAAGATAGGCATTTGAGTAATAGAACCTTCTTTTCCATCAATACGTCCTGCTCTTTCATAGATACCTGCAAGGTCAGTATACATGTAACCAGGATAACCTCTTCTTCCAGGTACTTCTTCCCTTGCTGCGGAAATTTCCCTTAAAGCTTCGCAGTAGTTGGTCATATCTGTTAAGATAACCAATACTTGCATACCTAAGGTAAATGCATAATATTCAGCAGTAGTTAAAGCCATTTTTGGAGTTAAGATCCTTTCAATAGCAGGGTCGTCTGCTAAGTTCATGAATACTGTTAATTTTTCTAAAGCTCCAGTACGTTCGAAGTCTCTCATAAAGAAGTTTGCTTCTTCGTTTGTAATACCCATTGCTGCGAAAATTACTGCAAATTCGTCGTCAGCACCTAATACTTTAGCTTGTCTTGCAATCTGTACAGCTAAATCGTTGTGAGGTAAACCAGATCCTGAAAAGATAGGAAGTTTTTGTCCTCTTACTAATGTGTTCATTCCGTCAATGGTAGAGATACCAGTTTGAATAAATTCTTCAGGGAATTCACGAGAAGCAGGGTTCATAGGAGCCCCGTTAATATCCAATTCTTCGTCTGGAATAATTTCTGGTCCACCGTCAATAGGTTTACCAATACCGTTAAAGATACGTCCCATCATGTCTCTGGATACACCAATTTTAGCTGTTTGACCAGTGAATCTTGTTTTAGTATCTTTTGTGTTTAAGTCATTAGTTCCTTCGAATACTTGGATAACAGCAACATCTTTAGTTACTTCAAGAACTTGTCCACTTCTTTTTTCACCAGTAGGTGTTTCAATATCTACAATTTCATTGTAACCAACGCCTTCTACTCCTTCAACAACCATTAAAGGACCTGAGACTTCAGATACAGTAGTATATTCTCTAGTTTTAATATTTGTATTCATTTTTAAGCCTCACTGCATTGTTTAGTAATTGCGGATTGAATTTCAGCAATTTTTTCATCAAATTCATCTTGGTGTATGTATTTCATTTTACCGATTTCTTCTTTAACAGGTAAAGCTACAATATTTGCAATTGGTGCTCCTCTGTTAACAGCTGCAAGAGATTCTTTGTAGAATAATAAAATGGTTTTTAACATTTTGTACTGTTTATCAGGTGCACAGTATGTATCTACATCATCAAATGCGTTTTGTTGTAAGAAATCTTCTCTTAACATACGGGTAGTTTCTAAAGTAGCTTGGTCAGTTTCAGGTAATGCATCAGGACCAACTAACTGTACAATTTCTTGTAACTCGGATTCTTTTTGCAATAAGCTCATAGCTTCGTCACGAGTTGCTCTCCAGTCTGCAGCTACATTTTCAGAATACCATCCTTCAATACTGTCGATATACAATGAATAACTTTGCAACCAGTCGATTGAAGGGAAGTGACGTTTATCCGCAAGAGATGCATCTAACGCCCAGAACACTTTACAGATACGTAATGTGTTTTGTGTAACAGGTTCGGATAAGTCCCCACCAGGAGGGGATACTGCACCTACTACAGAAATGGATGCTACTTTTGATTCTGTACCGATAGTTTCTACTCTTCCAGCTCTTTCGTAGAATTGAGCTAATCTGGATGCTAAGTATGCAGGGTAACCTTCTTCCCCAGGCATTTCTTCTAATCTTCCTGAAATCTCCCTCATAGCTTCTGCCCATCTTGAAGTTGAGTCAGCCATAAGCGCTACATCATAACCTTGGTCACGGTAGTATTCAGCAATTGTCATACCAGTATATACACATGCTTCACGAGCTGCTACCGGCATGTTAGAAGTGTTTGCAATAAGAACAGTTCTGTCCATCAATGGGTTTCCAGTTTTAGGGTCGTCAAGGAATGGGAATTCGGTAAGTACGTCAGTCATTTCGTTACCACGTTCACCACATCCAATATATACAACAATGTCTGCATCTGCCCATTTAGCTAATTGTTGTTGTGTAACAGTTTTACCTGATCCGAATGGTCCAGGAATAGCTGCTGCCCCACCTTTAGCTACAGAGAAGAAAGTGTCTTGTGCTCTTTGACCAGTTACTAAAGGAACATCAGGGTCTAATTTTCTTACATAAGGACGGCTTCTTTTTACAGGCCATTTTTGGAGCATTTGTATTTTTTCACCGCCGACTTCAGCGATGTCATCTAATACAGTGTATTCGCCTTCAGCTGCGATTTCGGTTACTTCACCTTCAACGGTTGGAGGAACCATGATTTTGTGCAATACTGCGGAGGTTTCTTGTACTTCACCAAGTACGTCTCCAGCTTGTAAAACATCTCCAACTTTTGCTACAGGTTTGAAAGCCCATTTTTTCTCTTTGTTAATGGAATCTACATCAATACCCCTTGCAATGAAATCACCAGATACTTCTCTGATGATTCTTAAAGGTCTTTGAATACCATCGTAAATAGAACTCATAATTCCAGGACCAAGTTCTACAGACAATGCTCCACCAGTACATTCAACTACTTCACCCGGTTGGATACCGGCTGTTTCTTCATATACTTGGATAGTTGCGGTGTCACCTTCAAGCTCAATGATTTCCCCGATAAGCTTTTCGTCACCTACCCTAACCATCTCAAGCATCTGAGCCCCTTTCATACCATCTGCGACAATAACAGGCCCAGCAATCTTAATAATATTTCCTTCAATAATCATTTAACCATCTCTACCCCGATAACTCTTTTAATAAGGTCATTTATTTGATCAGATGATCCTCCTGAGGACCCATCTTTATCAGGTATTTCAATTATCATTGGTAATACATCAGAACCAATTTTCCTATTAATATGTTCTCTTATTTCGTTTGCCATTAACTGAGTAATGATAATAATTGAAATTTCGTCTTCGAAAAATTTATCAAAAGCTGCAATAGCTTCTTCAGAAGTATTGACTACTTCTGCTTTTTTGACACCACCAAGTCTAAATCCTGAAACAGTGTCAATATCACCAATAATTGCTACTGAACTCATATTAACATCTCCATGATTTTAGAATTAGGGAAGTCTGCTTCTCTTTTTGCTCTTGCAATAATTTTCAAATTTTTAATTTCGTTTTCTTTTTGACTTAAATAACCAATAATTGGACCAATACCTAATGGTTTTTTAGATGCTAAAGATTTTGAATAATCGGAAGCATAAACATCTAATGCTTTTTCGAATACTGCAACTGAACCGGTTTCATTGTAAACAGGCATCACATCAGTCAATGCATCAGAGTATTTTGTTCCTTCTAATCCGGATATTACGTTTGTAACATCAGGAGATTCCATTAAATCTTTAAGTTTCCATTCACGTAATTGGTATCCTTCTTCTAATATATAAGGAGAGATTGCATCATAATCAAGGCCATCTTCTTTAGCCCTTATAATTAGTTTAAGATTAGCAACATCAACTTGAGTTCCAACATAGGAATATAAAATTTGTTTATTTTCATCAGATGGAACATCAGTAGAACGTAATAATTTGCCTAAATAATATTTATCTAAAGCAGATTCTAATGGAAGAACCATATTAGTATCTTCATATTGTGGAAGAGCATCTTCTAAAGCTTGTGCATATTCAGTGCCATCCAAACTTGTGACAATATCAGTTACATTTTCAGCATCGGCTAAAGATTCTAACTCGCTGTATAAAGATCCGGAAGGAATTAATAATTCTTTGGTTTCTTCAGCGGAAAGACCTACTTCTTTTGCGGTTAAAAGACTTTTGATATTATCAATATCAGCCTTTTTAGACATTACAACAAAAGGATCTTTGATATCTTTAGGAGCTAATCTTGCAACAAAGTTGTAAGTATTAGCACGTTCAACATCTAATGCTTTATCAAGTGGATATTCATCTAAAACATCCGCATACTCAGGAATACCTTTGAGATAGTTTTCGACTTCTTCAACGTTGTTTGTTTCAACAATTTCAGAAATTTGTTTTTCATCAAATAATCTTCCTTTTCTAGCTCTTACTCTTGCACTTGGGTTAAGATAAGGATAAATGTCCAAAATTGGTCTAGATGTAATGATTACAACTACTGCACCAACAATAAGTAATGCGATAACACAAAATACCAGGAAAGTGTCTTGTGTAAGTCCAACAGAACTTATTAATGTAGCAATTTCATCTGCCATAATTTATCCTCCTAATTTATTTAAATAAAACGTTAGCAACTTCACTACGTAAGATACTTTTATATCTTTCTAATCTTGCTTCAATAGTGTTATTTACTTCAATATCTCCATTACTTGTTTTTAAGATAGCTCCACCAATAGTCTTGATAGGTTCACCTAATTTGAATTTGACACCATCTAATTCAAAAGTATTGTCTGAAGATATTTCTTCTTTCAATTTGTTTGTGTCAGCTTCATTTAATTGAATAATTAAATCATTACCGCCAATTTCATCAGCAGCTTCTTTAATCATTTTACTTAATGAATCTTTATAATCTTCATTACCTTCAGCAGCTTTTTGTTTTAGCTCACCAGTAGCTTGACTAAAAGCCGCTTCGATAACATCTTCTTTAGCGTCTAATTTTGCTCTACGAGCATTCATCTTAGCTTCAGAGATAATTTGCTGATATCTCATCTCAGATTGTTTTTTACCGTTATCTTTAATTTTTGCAGCTTCTACTTCAGCAGTTTTTTCAGCTTTTGCTTGAATTGCTGAAATTTCCGCATTAGCATCTTGAATGATTACATCAGCTTTCCCTTGGGCTTCAGACATAATGCTTGAAACAATTTTATCTGTGCCTGAGCTCATATAAATTGCCTCCTTAACCTAAGATTCCACCGAATACCATAAGTAAAATAGCAATCAAGAAACCGTAAATAGCTTGTGTCTCTGGTAATGCAGAGAAAATAATACCACGAGCAAACATATCATTGTCTTCTACAATAGCGCCAACAGAGGATGCTGCTGCCATACCTTGTCCCATACCGGAACCTAAACCAGCGAAACCAATGGATGCACCTACACCAATAGCTACAATACCTGCTTCAGTAGGTAATCCTTGTCCTCCACCTAATAATCCTGAGAATACTAATAATAAGATTGCAACCAAGAACCCATAAATAGCCTGAGTTTCTGGTAATGCAGAGAAAATAATACCTCTTGCAAACATGTCATTGTCTTCTGCAACTGCACCTACGGAACCAGCAGCTGCCATACCTTGCCCTAAACCGGAACCTAATCCAGCAAAACCAATTGCTACTCCAGCACCAATAGCTGCTAAAGCAGTACCTAAAGCAATTTCTGCCATATTTTATCACCTTTGAAATAATATTGATTTTTTTAATTTAATTTAAGATATAAATGAAAAATTTTTAATTTATTTAATTTTTGTAAATGTTCTTTTTGCTTTGAAAGCATCGAATTTACCTTTACCTTCTTCAAAGAATTGTGCAAAGAACTCTACATAGTTAAGACGTAAAGCGTTAATAAATGCACCTAATACTTGGAAAGCGAAGTTTGCAATATGACCAAATACGAATACGATAACTGCAAGTACAATTCCTGCAAATGGAACCATTTGATCAAGCATTTGCGCTAAGATGTTTACGGTCATTGCGATACCGCCTGTAGCTAAACATAATGCTAAAAGACGAGCAAAGGATAAAACATCTCCTAAGAATCCGAAGATATCCATCAATCCAAATGCACCATTAGCCCAAATTAATATTCCAATAGCCGCAATTATTAAAACTGCACCTAATGCCATACCAATCATGCCGATTGCAGGCATCATAAATCCTAAAACAAGGAAAACTAATCCTGCTTCAAATACAAACCAACAAATTTGAGATCCTAAAGCTTCTTTAGTCCTTCCGTATCTTAAGTTGTTAATAGCACCTAAAATAAATCCGATATTTACATATATTAAACCAACAGCAATAGCTATTATCAAAATGGTTTCAGGATGTTTAAATGCTTCAACTGGAGCAAATACGGTTGGTAAACGGAAACCAGCTATTCTTTCTGGGAAGTCCCCAATAAATCCATTGGTTATCAGACCCAGTATAACGGCCCATAGACCGGACCAAATCAAAATCCAACCAAATGAATGCATGGATTCTTTGACTTTACCAAGACCTTTCAATAATACTACACCAATTGCCGCTACAACTAAACCATAAACTGCATCGGTTAAACAGAATCCGAAGAAGAATGGGAAAGTGATTGCAACGAATATAGTTGGATCAATCGCATTGTAACGCACTGGGGCGTACATATCGACGAGGTATTCGAAAGGTTTTGCATACCATCCATTTTGTTGTAGAATAGGAACATTTTCATCATCAGTACCTTCAACTTCAATTGTTTCAAAGGCACAATGTCCGTCAGAACTTTTTTCAACAATTTGCTCAACTTTTTCGGTATCTTTAACAGGCACCCATGCTTCAAGTACATAAGCATCATTAGTTTGAACAAAGGAAGAAAGGATTTCGTTCTTTTCTTTTTCATTTTCTAATTGTTCTTTGAGAGCCAATATCTCATCGTCCCATTGTTCAGCCACAGCTTTTAAATCTTTTTTAACAGCGTCACGTTCTGATTCAATGGTTAATAATCTGGAATCAGCTTTTGAAATAATATGTTGAGGAGTACCTTCAACGTCACCTACTTCAATTTTCTCAAAGTCGTATTTACGAAGTGTTGAATAAACATCATCACTAAATTCTTTTAAAGTCACTACAGTAATGATTTCTCCGTCATCATCATCCATAGGGACAGTAAATACTTCTAATTCATCAGTCAAGTTACTTAATTCATTTTTGATTTCTGAAGCAGATTCAGCGTTAATCCTACCAACAGTAGTAGAAGTGTACTTTGAATCTTTTAAAAGAGCTAAATCCATGTCAAAATTAGATAAACGATTAGCCAAACTTTTATTAGACTGTAGTTCACTTGTTTCAGTGTCGAGTGCGGATAACTTCTCTTCAATTACACTTGTTTTACTTTCAACTTGTGCTAAAGTATCTTCAGCTTGTTTAATGAATGTTGGAGTATCTACTTTCTCAATTTCTTTTTGTACGGGCATGTCTGGACTAATAAAAGACATTAAAGTATCTTTTAACCCATGGCCTTCAGATAAAGAATTTCCTAGTAGTTCAGATATACCATTTGTTTTCATGAGAAGTGAAGATAACTTACCAGTATAAGGAGTAGCTTTTGAAGGAGTTACTAATTCCGCTAATTCAGGATCTTGCTGAATGCTTTCAGAAATATCACTGACTTGTATGAGCCCGGATTCGTGGAGAGCGTCCACTGTAGGAGCTACATACTTTTCCAGTGTAACAATTCTAATTTTACGCATTCTAGCTGTCTTGAACATATAAACTCACACTACAATATATTTTTGACAATAATAGAAGCAGCATCATCAACATTTACCATAGCTTTGTCCTTTAAGGTTTGAACCTCAGTTTTAGACTTTTCTGCAATGGTTTGCGCTTCTTTTTTAGCCTTATCTTCTGCATCAAAAACAGTTTTTTGAGCTTCTTCTTCTGCTGCAATCTTGGCTTCGGAAATAATTTCCTCGGCTTTTAATCTTGATTCAGCAATCAAATCTTTTGATTGACCTTCTGAATCAATGATAAGTTGTTCAGCATCAGCTTCAGCTTTTTTTATCATTGCGATTGCGTCTGATATCTCTGCCATAATTAATCACCATGGTGTATTTATTTTTATTGTGCAATATATATATCTTTTACTATTTATTATTGTAAAAATAGCTGAAATTTAAATTTAAATAAAAAAATGTATTTAAAAGATAAAATTTAGAATGAAAAAACTAATAAAAAAAAGAATAAAAGAAAAATAGACTATCTGTAAAACCATTTCAATATATTAGGTGGCAGTTTCTGTAAATAAGCAAGAATTGCTATTGCAATGATTATAAGACCCACAATTGCGAATTCTAGGTTGTATGGAAAATCCAATAACATATACCCTGCAACCGCTATAACAATACCTTCAAAAAAGAAAACTGCCTTGGTCCAGCTAGGGTTATATAAAATTATCAGATAAGCAACACCTATTAAAATTAATATAATTGAAGTAGCTATGACATCATTTGTTAAAGCCTGATGTCTGAATATTGGTGTTAATCCCCAAACTATCAACATTAAAGCCAACACTACACCTAATAATTTAAACATTTTAATATTTGCCATAATAACACTAATTTTAATATTGATTTCATAATATTTATACCATTTCATACATATCAGTTAATATGGAAAGAGCTGTTTGGATAATATTAAATGAAAATTTTTCGCTGACATTGGATAGTGAGATTGAGAATGGCAAAATCGTTGACAAAAAATTCTCACCAGGTGAAGACATTTGGACACATGAGCTTCCGCGTTTAGGATTTAGCGATGAAAACATTCAAAAAGACTATGATGAGTTCATTAGTGACATTTTATCATTATTTACAGAACCTGAAGTGGATAAAGTATTTATTGATGCTAAAATAGGTGAAGAATCAGAATATGTCAATGCAAAAAGGCCATTATTGATAAGAAAAATAGAAGAGTATAGTGTAGATGAAATTATAGAATAGCATATGCCTTGTTCAATACTTCATCAATATCACTAAATTCCAAAGGATTGCCCTCATCATCAACCTTTTCTGTTGTGATTAATGCATGAGGAGATGCCCAAAGGTATGAATAAGTAAAATAAGCCACATTTACAAATATGAACGGGCTGAAAAAAGCCAATGCAATGATTAAACTAATGACATGGATTACGGGATTTCCATATCTTCTTTTTCTCATTAATATGTATGCATCATCCTCTTCCATAATTTTGAATTTTTTTTGAGATAATTCATCAGATATCCTTTCCATATCCTTTGAATTATCTGCTTCAAGTAAATAAAGTTTCATTTTAATCCATATATACAACAAATTCATCCAATTCTTTTCTTGGAGTTTCACGAGGTTCGGCATTTCCATAACCTAATGGAGTAAATAAAACTGGTTCTTCGTTTTCATCCAAGTTTAAGAATTTATGAGCCTTATATTTCTTGAATGCACCAATGTAACATGTTCCAAGACCAACATCAGTTGCCGCTAAAATAATATGGTCCATTACAATTGTCGCATCAATATCTGCAATGTTTTTGCCGTCCCATGGTCTTGTCCATGCCTTGTCCCTTAGTGCAACAACACATAATACGTAAGGCGCTTCAACAAACCAGTTGGCACCATAAATTTCTGATAGCTCTTCCTTATGCTTTTTGGTGTCGATTACATAAACCTTAAACGGCTGGAAATTAACGCCTGTCGGAGCTAATGTGGCTGCTTTTAAAACATATTCAAGTTTTTCCGGCTCCACTTCCTTATTCAAATATCCTCTTACACTGTATCTTTCGCTGATCACATCTATAAATTCCATTTTATCTACCACTTTGATAAATTATATCGTCCAAATCGCAAAATCTTCTGAATTCCTCTTCATCCATTTTTTCTTCATGAATATGTGCAATAATACCCGGAACTCTTCCGATTATGAAAACTCCCAATCCCAAATCTGGAGTGAATCCCAAATCTGATAGAATTGCTGCATTTGCACCATCCACATTAAGCCTAATCCGTTTCTTTTCATAAGCCAAATCCTCAACAGCCAATGCAAGTTTAATATGTGGGCCGACAAACCCTTCTTTAATAGCCAGTTCCATTAATTTATCGGCACGAGGATCAACATTATGGTATCTATGGCCAAAACCTGGAATCTTTTTATCGCCCACGATATACTCATTATAAATGTCAATAGCCAAACTTGCAATCTGCTTATTATCAATATCCGAATCTTCAGTTATGTACAATGAACTAATTTTAGATTGATACAAATCCATTGCTTTTTCAATGGCGCCTGCATGCTTATGTCCAAATGACAATAATGCCCCTGCAACTGCAGAGTTCATCGGTGAACCCGAAGATGCAACAAGACGCGCTGTTTGTGTACTAGGTGGAGTTACACCATGGTCACAAAATGAAACAAGCACATGATTAAAGATTCTTCCCTCTTCAATAGAAGGCAATCTTCCCTTTAAAAGTAAAAAGACCATGTCACTGTATCTGATTTTTTCAATTAAGTCTCTTTGATTATATCCCCTAGTTACAACCTTATCCGTTTCAACACGAGTGATGGCTGTTCTTAAAGAATGAGGGTTAACTCTAAAATTATTCTCTTGCATTTTTCATACCTTTTTGTTCAATTAATTAAAAATAATATAAAATTATATATAAACTTTACAATTTTAATGTCGCAACCCTTGGCTCAACAAAACAGGATGGTCTGACGGAAACTATTCTGACTCCACTCGCCCTTTGATTTCCAATGTTCAAATAAGTCCCTAAAACTGTGGTTTTTCCACCAAGGCCAAGTGGTCCGATTCCGCTTTGATTTAATCTATCGGTAATGTATCGTTCATACTCACTCTGATTATCCAAATTTCCATATGCTATTGACTTTAGAAGAAGGGATGTTGCTTCAAAATGTGTTCTGCCTATGCCGATTGAGGGAATTGAAGGAGTACATCCCAACATCTTTAAAGATTCCTCAAGCCAATCGCAGGCGGTATTGATGACATTTTCAAAAGACCTTTTGTGGTAAACCCTATAGGTTTTTGCCCTTATTTCAGGGCCTCCCCCTTCAAGTAAAAAATGAATGTTTAAAGTATCGGATGAAATATCCCTTTTATAACTAGATTCATCGCGGACATTATCAATCAGGATGGATGCGGGGTGAAGCATTCCCGGCTTGTCATACAAACCTTGGCTTTGTTCAATCCTTTCAATTTCATCACCTTTTACAGCCATGGGTCTTGCAGGAAGGTTATTCAAACCTAATTCGATGCCTTCATGAATCTGATTTAACAATTGGCCTGAAATTTCTCTGTCTTGACCAATTTCAATAATAACGTGAGGTATTCCAGTATCATCGCATAATGGGAACCTGGTGTTTTGAGCTACCTGATAATTTTCGAAAATCTGTGTTAAAGCCCATTTTGCATTTTCATTATCTTCAATTTCAATAGCTCTTTTCAATGCTTTTTGTTTGTCCTGAGAAAGAGAAGTGGATGCATTTATAATGGTTCTGGAAATTTCCTCTAATATATCCATAAAATCACTCTGGAATTGATAAATCACTAGATTGTTTTGGAGAAGCAATTACATCAGGGCAATATTCATCAATGACCCTTTTTACTAATGAAACCTGTTTTATACGGGCAATGGCTTCTTTTTCAGTTGTATCCCAGTTGTGATTTGCAGCAACAGATCCGCCAGTCTTCAGATAAACAGGAGATGCAACTTTAATAAATTCAGGAACTTCGTAATGTCTGATAAATCCTCCGGTGGACTTTGGGTTTTCAGTGTGCAGATCAATTGACATGTCACATGCATCCCTTATGGCGGCAATCATTGGAATCTGCAAATCCCTTACTGGATTAAATGAATTGAGCCCCTGGCTTTCAAGTAGTTTTGCAGATGCCGGATTTGAATGGCCTGCATGAGCGGATAACTTGAAATGAGTGTTTTTAGGGATTTCACCTTCTGACCTCATCTTATTTAATACCCAAAGCAGCCCTTCATCATAAAGCAATATTCCACGAACTCCGAGTCTGCAGGCTCTTTTCACATCTTCTATTGCATAAACCAGATTGTCATATCCCCTAAGGCGATACCCTATTCTAGCCCCTTCTTTAGTTTGAACGCTAGCGGAAGTGTCATAAGTCGCTCTAGGTCCGATAGCCAAGAACAATTCACATCCATATCCAATAGCTAAATCAACCATTTCTTTGATTTCATCATCGGTTAAAAGCATTATTCCCTTGGTTTGAGTAACCCTATGGATAAAGATATCCTGTTTAGCTGATTCGTTCAAAAGAGCCTCCATTGTTTTTGGGGATTGGATTCCCGGAACTTCAAAACGGTACTGCCCGCCATCACTGAAACATTTGGCTGATGCATAATCTTTTGAAACTTCATTTATCCCGATTTTTTTAAGAAATTTTTTGGTATTTTCCATAGTATCTACTCGTTTAGTTTACTTACGACATATTTCATGGAATACTCTTCAAGAGAATCCAAAACTGTGAGATTTTTCACATCATAGTGCGGATTGAGATTCTTGAACTTGTCGATTAGTTCCCTCAATTCGAACGGGTTTTCAAAATCGCCTTTCGGCAGCAATGTGAGATTTTGGAATATTCCATTTCTAAAGCTCTCATCTAGCTTAATGACCACATTTGATGGTCTTTTGGCCGGATACAATTCATTCAACTTATCATCAGCAAGGATAATCATTCCATTTGCAAGATTCTTTATGCTGTTTACCTTATCAACGCTTGAATAGTTATCCAGAAGACCATACTCGATTAACTGGTTAATAGAATCAACGCTGACCTCGCCGACTACCAATGAGATGGCCACAGCGTAAGGCAGGCTTTGTTTTAGCTCTTCTATATTTTTAGGGTGAAAATTATTGTGTTCTGCAGCCACTGAATATGTTTTAACGGCAATATTTTGAATATGATCATATTCATCTCCAATGCTTGCTTTAAGTTTTAATGCTGTATCTATTGAAGAGTGAAGGTGTCTGCAGAACGGATATTTCTTAAAGTAAATATCGCGAACCCTCACTTTGCCAATGTCTTTTAAAACATTTTCTAATGAGAAATTTTCAATATCATAATCAGTATTTTCAAGAACCATCGCTTTTAAAAATCCTTCATTACCTTCAAATATGGTTCCGCTTCCAGTAAAACCGTTTCTAGCTAATAGTGCAGATAAAATTCCATTATATGCTGCCTTTCCAACATGTAAAACTTTGCCCATAGATCCGCTATGGTCTGATTCCAAAAGACCCGCTGCCTGAGTGCCACATAGACCTAAAGCATTCAAGGTTTGCTTTTCATCGAGCTTCAGTAATTTGGAAGCAACGGCTCCTGCGATGAAAGTCCCTATTGTTCCTGTGGTATGGAACCCTTTATTCCTATGCTCCGGATTTACTATCTGGCCAAGAAGAATTCCAACTTCATAACCTACAATAACACCTTCAAGGAATTCCTTTCCACTTAAGTCATAAGCCTCTGAGATTGCAAGGGCTGTCGGAAATATCACTGCGCCTAAATGAATTTGTGCGCCCCTATGACCATCGTCCAATTCCAATACATGGGCTGCAACCCCATTTATAAATGCGGCGCTTAACATGTCTGTTTTCATTTTCCTTCCGATGATGGAAGCCTGTAGATTTGAATTAAATTTTCCTGAAAATATTTCATCAACTGTATTTAAAGCTACATTAGGTGCCTCTTCATCCATTCCTCTATATGTTACTCCAAAAAAGTCTAAAAAAGCAGCTTTAACAGTGGTTAAAGATTCTACAGTTGCCTGTTCATAGCGATAGTTTGATATAAATTTGGAAATATTTCGTAAAAACATAAAACACCTACAATAATATATGTGAAAAGTAGTATTAAAATTATTAAGTTATGAAAAAAATCAATTAGATGATGTGAGAAAATAATTTTAAACTGCAGGAACACCTGTTAAAACCAATACAATATGTGCAACGATAGCTGCTCCGTAATAAGTTGCAGCAATAACTAAAACTGTTATAACAATAGCTCTCCAACCTAAAGCCTTAAATTCATCCCAGCTTTTACCCATACCGATACCGACATATGCCAAGAATACTGTTACTATAGACAGGAGTTCAATTTGAGAAACATAATACAATACAAACTTTGATGTAGGCATTCCGGGATAAGCCAATACAATACCGATTATACTTATGTATAAAATTGAAGATATATCAAATGGAAGTTCTCTTTCCAGCCAAACGCCAATAAGAGTAATGATGGATAAAATTGCCATTCCAACTAAAGAATCGGCAATCGGGTGCTTATAGCCCAAATAATTTCCGATGACGGTAATGATTGAAAAGATTATCAATAAGAGTATCCAATTCATGATTCCATGAACAGAAACATTTTCAGACCCTTCAAGTAAATCAGGCATTATTCATCCTCCTTTTTGGCTGTTATGGGATCTCTTCCAATTTTAGGTTCTAACCAATCATATATTTTTTCTGTTAAAGGTAAGGCAATAAATATCACAATGTAAATTCCAACACAGAAGGAAAGCAGATTACTGAAGCCTGCAAATGCTTCAATTTGAGTTTCCATTCCAGGAAATGCCGCAAGAGTTGGTCCGATAGCCGCTGCATTCATACTTGCACTACCTACACCGCTGGCCATAGCAAACGCATAAGGATGTAACGGCAGGAATGATAGTGAAAATGTTACAAGGAAACTGATGAAGATTGTACCAATTACAGTACCTATAATAAATATAGCGAATACTCCTCTTGATTCGGGGGAATTGAATCCATACCTATCAACGACAACAGCAACATTCGGTTCACGACCAATAGAATTTGTCATTCCGATTGATTCCTTTTTAAATCCTAAAAGCAATGCTATCGGGAGTACTAAAATTGTTGCCAAGTGTCCTATTTCCTGTAAAATCAATGCAGGACCCATATCAAAAATTAATCCAATGGATTGTCCGCTAGAAACAGCCAGTTTTGCAATTAGAACACCGATGAAAAGCATCATTGCCCCTTCAGCAATACGGGCTTGTTTTCTTTGAATCCATTTTATAGGCTTTATAAGATAAAATGCCAAACCCAAAATAATAGTATAAATTAATGGCATTATTGTAATTGCCACGTCTTTAGTAATAGGAATCTTAATTGTTCCAATAAGTTCTGCAATAATAACCAAAATAAGCACAGTAACATGTAATCTGTAATCTCTCCAGGGATTCTTCTTCAGAATACGTTTATCCGTTTTTTCCCTATAAATATGCTCAACATGGCCATCGTTTCCCTTGTTTGGAATAATAACGAACTCCTATGAAATTTTAGAAATATAATTAAATTTAATTAATACAATTTATATTTTCCTCAAATCTCTTATATAAATTAATAGTATTTAATTTTAAAAAATTCACTAAATAAGAATAAAAATAAGTAATAATTTTCACAAAAAGAGAATAAAAATGGCAAAATCATGATAAATAATGTTAAATTAATATGCCCAAAGAATTAACTACATCATCAAATTTTTTCCAAATCCATGCGGCAAAGCGGTTTTGACAAATGTCTTCTTGCCGAAACAGGTGTTTCATAAAACTTCAAATTTTCTAATTTTCTCTCGATTACGACAGGAACTTTTTCATTTGATTCTATTTTCCTTCCGCATTTCTTACATTTGAAACCTTTATTCTTGCCGGCGGAAGTCATTCTTTTTCCACATTCGCAAATTGGATTTTTATACTCGACATCATTTAATTCAATGACTTGAAACTTCTCAATATTGAATGTGTTTTGCTCACCGATTCCACCATAAACTTTTACAATATCTCCAGGACGCAGATGGGAAACTATTTTTCTGAAATTCTTTGTTGGCTCATACGCCCCGCATTCAATCTCACCGGATTCATCAAAAATGTAAAAGAACATGTGGCCGCCATCGATGATTTTAGGCTTATTTTTTACCTCACCGGTTACACAGTAACAGCCGAACTGCTTCATGGAAGAAATATTTTCTGCTTTCTGAATATGCATGTCTGTATGCTGGTTTGTCTTGAAAATGCACCAATCGACAATGGGTTCTGAAACTTTAACAATTTCCATTGCCTCTTTTAAAGCCTCCACGGTATTGGATCTGATTCCATATAACACAGGACAAGGTGTTTTAGGTTCTATTGCAATGTAATCTTCAGAATAATCAATATTTTCAAAAGTATCGGGAAATGTTTGTTTATCCATTTTATAAACGGATTCATAATCGATTTTTCTTTTGGTGCCGTAATTGTCCGAATTTCTATAGGCGAGCAATTCAAAGGTGTAATCAGATAACGGCAGACTGATTGCTGCAATAGATCCGATAATTCCCCTTCCCTTTTTGAATTTATGGATTTGACAGCCCACGGATTTTGTGAATTCCTCAGCCTCATCAATGGTGATGAATTCATAAATTGCCCTGAATGCATAATCTTCCATTTCATGGGTTATTTCACCATCATAAAAGACAACTCCTGGGTTGGTATTTTCGCAATCGAACATGGATAGCTTTTCAACTTCATCCAAAACAATTCTTTTAGCCAAATCCGCCTTATCGTCATTGATAATTCTTAGACTAACACCACCATTTCCACGTGTTTTGAAACGGGCAAATGGATTTAACCTTATCAGTCTTGGAAAATCAACAAGTTCAATCCCATTATCTTCGAATTTATTAATGATTTGACTGGCCAGATAAGTTGTACACATACCATCTGGAGAGTCAGTATCGTCAATTCCTATATGCAAACAGTTAATCACAATCACCTACTAAAATATATTAAAGTTAAAAGAATATATAGTTTAATTAGGAGTAAAAAAAATGTTGACTCGAAGCCAAATGCTACATAATATTGAAAACTTATTAAAATCACAGGGTTTTAAGACCTCTGATATCTATGATCAGGGCTCATTTGATATAGTGGCAAGGAAAGACCTACAGATTTTACTTCTAAAAACATTTTTGAATATAGATAGTATAAATGAGCATAATGCTCATGAAATGAAGCAATTAGCCAATATTTTTCTTGCTTCACCAATCATCATAGGGGAAAAATCAAGGAATGGACTTTTAGAGGAAGGCGTGATATACGAGAGGTATGAAATTCCAACAATCACTTTTGAAACCTTAAGGAATATGATTGTATATGGCGAATCCCCTGAAATTTTAGCAGATCGCGGTGGATATTTTGTTAAAATAGACGGTAATGTCATAAAACAATACCGTGAAGAATATTCAATGTCCCTAAAAGATTTGGCAAGTCTCGCACATGTATCCCGAGCTACAATGTACAAATATGAAAACGGAATTGTACGTGCCAATACGGAAACCGCAATGATTTTAGAAGAAATCCTGAATACTAAAGTCACATTAGACATTGATTTGTTGAAACAACATAAGAGCGAAGAGATTAAATACAGTGATGACGTTAGCGACTTGTCAAAATTAGGTTATGGAGTGCTATCTACAAATAAAAGTCCGTTCGATGCTGTTGCCAAAATGAGAACTTCAGAAAAAGATTCTCCTTTAATGGCCAATGTCGAGAAAAACAGGACTGAAAAAACCTTGAAAAGAATGGCAATACCATTGAAGGATTTGTCAATGGTAACAACATCCGAGCCTGTTTTTATAATTAACAACGATAAAATCAAAGAATCAATCGGTACAATCCCCGTAATAAAATCCTGGGAACTGAAAGAATTTGAAAATTCAAAAGAATTGCTGAAAATGATTAGAGAAAGAAAAGAGAATTAAAGTGGTTATATGGAAAATTTACAGATTACTGGTATGGAAAATTATCCTATTAAATGGGTTTGTAACTTCAAAGGACAAAAAGCTATTGGAATATGTGGTAAAACCCAAAAAATTGCTATGTTCGCCTCAGATGAAAGGGTTTCAAGAATTTTAGATGATATCGTAATCGGAACTGACGAGGCTCAGGAAGGATACGGCTGTGAAGAAAAAGACAGATGCTGTAATTTCGAATGTGAATTATGTGAAATTTCACCAAGACAATACTTGCAAATAACCGGCAAAAAGCCATCAAATAAAAACATAACTGATTTAATCAATGGATTAATGGATTTAAATCTGTCTCTTGAAGCTGAAGGCCATGTTCCCTTTGAAGAATATGAAATCGTGAAACTTTAATATTCCTTTAAAAGTGAAAAGTCTTCGCGGGCTTCATTAACGCTGGCCACGCCCATGCATATTGCATCAACAAAATCGGCATTTTTAAAAAATGCAAATGCTTCTTTTGGTTTTAAAACACCTGCCGCCAGGATTCTGGTAGCTATTATTTTTTTATTTAAACTGACTATTTTATCAATGAATTCCTGTCTTTGAGAGGCGTTGAATGCGTTAATATCCATCATGTATGAAAGACTGTTATAAGGAATCATGTAAAAATCAAACAAGTCCATATCCAGATTATCCGGAAGCAAATCTGATGTTCTTGATGGAAATGCAGTGACAATGCCTGAAAGAGACCCTGCATCATTAATTCTATTAAGAATCTTTGATGTCAATCTCCAGTCATATGCATCGGTTATAAACTCATCGACAAGCATTAGAGGACAGTCATATTGACTGAACAGATCAATGTCTTCATCCCAGTCTGCCTCTTTTGCAACTTCATAGTTAGGATTCAGATAATCAACATCACTTTTGCCGATGGTTGCAATCACTTTCATCTCGCAACCTTCAGAAACCGCAATATCGTATGCCTTAATCAGATTGTCGTCATTGACCAGATTGATTGCTCTAACGCCTTGGTTATATGATTCTATAATAATTTCAGAAATGTTTTGAGGATTGCTGTATAAATCATCGAGATATATCCTAGATCTATGACCGAAATAAAGTTCCGCCATGAAAGGCCCGTAACCTAAAATACTTTGCGGGATTGATTTTCCATTATATTCGAAATCCTCAAGAAACATTATATCACTATTCTTTTTGAACAACTACGGCTGTTCCGTAAACTAAGATTTCTTGCATTACTTCAGATATTTCATTTGAGTCGAATCTGATAGCTACAATTCCATTTGCGCCTAATTCTTTTGCATGTTGAATTGCTCTGTACAATGCTTCTTCTCTTGATTCTTCCATCATTTTTACATATTGTGTGATTTCTCCACCAAAAAGAGATTTAATACCGGCACCGATTTGTCCACCAGCACCTCTGCTTCTAACAGTTAAACCGTATATGAAACCTTTGGTTTCAACAATTTTAAAACCCGGAATATCATTTGCAGTTGAAATTGCGAATTCGTTAACAGATACCATTTTTATACCTCACTTAATTTTAATTAATTATTTGACAATTAATCTATAATATTAAATTATATTTAATGTTATCTAATAACTAAAAATTTAATATTCTGATTTAAATTTTAAATATTATAAAAAACATAAGTTTAAGTAATATTTATTATTAAATATTCTTTCTAAAAATTAACAAATTATGGTGAAAAAATGAAAGTTCTTATTGCTGATGCTATCAACGAAAAAGGTATTGAAAATCTAAAGGAAGTAGCTGAAGTAGTTGTCGATACCAGCATTACTCCTGAAGAATTAGCAAATACCATTCATGAATATAATGGAATTATAGTTAGAAGTAGAACAAAGTTAACTGCAGACGTTATTAAAAAAGCAGACAATTTACAAATTATCGCAAGAGCAGGTGTCGGAGTAGACAACATCGATTTAGGTGCTGCAACAGAAAAAGGTATTATGGTTGTAAACTCACCAGAATCAACTTCCGTTACCGTAGCTGAACACACAATGGGATTGATTTTAAGCATGGCCCGTAAAATTTCCATTGCAGACAAATCTGTTAAAGAAGGAAAATGGGAAAAGAAAAAATTCATGGGTGTCGAACTTAGAAACAAAACCCTTGGTGTAATCGGAATGGGAAGAATCGGTTCTCAAGTAGTCAACAGATGTAAAGCATTCGGAATGGATGCGATGGCATACGATCCATACTTGCCTGAAGAAGTTGCAAAACAAATGGGCGTTGCCTTAACTGACCTTGAAACCGTGCTCAAAAACGCGGACTTCATCACAATTCACGTACCGCTCACACCAGAAACCAAACATTCAATTTCCACCGAGCAATTTGAATTAATGAAAGATTCTGCATTCATTGTAAACTGTGCCCGTGGTGGAGTTATTGATGAAGACGCATTATACGACGCTTTAGCAAACAATAAAATTGGTGGTGCCGCATTAGATGTATATGAAGATGAACCACCTGCTGAAGATTCAAAATTATTCGAACTCGACAATATCGTATTAACTCCTCACATTGCAGCTTCAACTAAAGAAGCTCAAAGAGATGCTGCTATTATTGTGGCTGATGAAATCATTGATCTTGCAAAAGGAAACACTCCTAAAAATGTTTTAAACATGCCACGTATTGACAGAAATACCTACCAAGAGTTATCCCCATACATGGAACTATGTGAAAAATTAGGTTGTTTCATCTCCCAAGGAGTTAACGGTAAAATTAAAGAAATTGAAATTATTTACAGTGGAGAACTCGCTGAAATCGAAAACCTTGAAATCTTAACAAGAACTGTTATCCAAGGTGCTGTTAATCCGTTCTTAAGTTCCCCGGTAAATGCTGTTAATGCAGCATTGGTTGCAAAAGACAGAGGAATCAGCATTACTGAAGGCAGAAAGAAAAATGCTAAAGGCTACGAATCCTTAATCAATGTCATTGCAAAAAGTGAAAATGATGTTTTCTCAGCTGAAGGAACCCAATTACACGAACCAAGGATCTTAAAAGTAAACGGATACTGGGTTGACGTTATTCCTGAAGGACATATGTTCATTGCAAAATATGAAGATATTCCTGGAAGTATTGGAAAAATAGGTACTAAATTAGGCGAACACAACGTAAATATTGGAATTATGCAAGTTGGAAGAGATGAAAAAGGTGGAAACGCCATCATGGTTCTAACTTTAGATAAAGAAATTCCAAAAGATGTAATTAAAGAAATCCAAGCTTTAGATAATGTTTATGAAGCTAATGGATTAGAATTATAATTAAAAAACAATTTTCACCATAATTGTTTTTTATTTTTTTTATTTTTAAAACCACATCACTAAAAACAGCACTATTCCTTAAAAATCTTTTTAATGCTGCCGTCAGGGTTAAGTTCAATTCGCAATGTCGGATTATTTGAAATGACATTGATCTGATTTCTCTTTTCATATTCCTCATAATGATTTACTGGTTCCTCATCAGGATTTTTGAAAAATTCATCATCCTTTTCATCGAAAAATCCCGGTTTGAATTCATCATCATCAGTTAAAACATCACTTTCATCGAAAAAATCCTCGAAATCATTTTCAATTAGATAGCTATAATCGCCGATTTTATAATCCAAATGCTGACCGTATCGATTATAAGACTTGAAAGTGTCAAAAGAATAAGGCAAACATACAATCATGTGAAAATAACCGTTTTTTGCAAATGTCTTGAGATCTGCATCGGAGGGTCTTGCGCTTGGCCCTGGATGAGAATGGACTGAACCCCAGTATTTGGTATTTATCGGAATCATGTCTGTGTGGACTACAGCACCTGTTTCACATGTTTCACCTGGCATGAATATCAAACCGGTGATATAAAGGATCTTATCTTTTATTTTACCATCAAAAAATGCTAAAAATTCATTTGGATATGCCTTTTTTGAGTAATAGATAACGGATTCAAGAACTTCCCTGTCAACCCTTACCTCATTGAATTCTTCATCAACATTTCCAAACAATTTTGAAATGAAACTCATTTTATCACATCAATATCCTTGAAGAATTCTTCGTTGAATTTCGGAAGTTCCCAATCTGTGAAAACATAACTTCTATAGGAAACCTGTTCCTTATTTTCTTTTTTATTGAAACCTATGACTCTTTTATTTTTCCTATACACCGCAATTCCTCTTTTTTTGTAGGTTTCAATGTCGTTTAAATTAATCCCATTGGCAAACAATAATTCATGTATATCATTTAATTTCATGCCTTTTATAATGTCGTTGGCTTCATTATTTGAATGGGTTGATTTTAGGTATGCTATACCATGAGAATTAACACAGTTCCTCCATGATTCATCCTGCCTCCATTTAAAATATTTCAGAATATCCTCATCATTAACAGGAATAATCCTTGAATCGAATGCAGGAGGCTTTTTAAATTGGGCATTATAATGTATGACAAAGGAACTTGCAGCGAAACTGGAAATTACAGAATTAATTTTTTCAATCCTGCCATCAAAAGGAATTTTATCTAGAAGCAAGCTTATTTCATCTGAAAAAGTATAAACAAAAAGTGGTGAAAACTCTTTAAACAGATCTTCACAGACTTTTGATATTACATTATAAAAATTTTCATCATATGGTTTTACCAAATTCAAATCCCTGGCCAATTGATGAAAACTTCTTCCATCTAAACGTATGATGATTTTAGAGTTTTTAGGAACTTTTAGAGATGAATAAACTTCATATTCCTTCATTACATTCCCACACTGATAGTTTCATTAAAACTTTTCAATAATCTAATAGCGGAAAGTGCTGCCAACATGCTTGTTTTTGGATTAGATGAACATGGATAGTTCATTGTTATTGTCTTAAACTCACCAAAATCACCTTTTGCAGTAATTTCATGAACATTCCTGTCAACATTAGGATCAACGATGATTTTAACATCAATATCCCTGTTGCATGCCATGCTTATTGTTGCTGCAACATTAATGTTTAGTGGAAATTCCTTAACGGCATCGGAAGCCTTTCCTTCAAACAAGACTTCCTCACAATCAATGTCCTTTCCAAGGGATTTAGGGGATTTGCGAGTAACAAGACTTACTTCCTTTAAACCGAATTTGGCAACAGCCTTAATACCATCCAAACCAACAACAGCACCTGAAGGCAAGTGTATTTTGGCATTATTCACTTTAGCTATTTTTAAAACATTATTGTAAAAATCAATATCCATAAATGCACCGATACTCATGATTATCATGTCAATGCCTTTTTCCAGGATAACCGGAGCATATTTTTTAACTGAATCCGGAGAAGCGCATTCCAATACCAAATCCGCATCATCCAACATCTCATTAAAGTCAAGTACTGCTACACCACCGGCCAAACTTGCTAAATTTTCCGCCCTTTCAATATCCTTATCGAAAAAATATTTGATTTCGATACCGTTGTCTTCAGGAACTATGCTTGTTGTAATGATGTTAGCAATGGCTCCACAGCCTATAATACCTACTTTCATAAATATCACACATAAAAGAAAGTTTAAAAAAAAGAATTGATGAAAGATTGATTATAATCTTTCAGCGTCAAATTGTACTTGAGTTTCGCCTTGTGGTTGAGTTTCAGGTTTTTGAGCTACTGGAGTTGGGATTTGTGGTTCAGCACTTACTTTTTTCATATCCCTAGGATTGATTAACATGATATCCCCAATAGCTTGAACTTTATCGAAGTCCACTGTTAATAAATCGCTTTGGAAAGATCTCATATCATTTTCTTCAGGAACTTCTCCACGAATAGATCCTAAAAATGAATTAATAACTCCTGCAGGTTTTCTTTCTTGTTCAATAGCTCTTACTTGTAATTTTGAAATAGTTCCTAATCTAATGTTAAGAATAACGTCTTCTACACGACCAACATAATGACCAGTGTTGGTATAAATATCTAAACTGCGTAATTTTGAAACTTCTACCATTTTTACACCACAATATAAAATAATAATTAAATAAATATGTATAAATTTATTTTATTGTTAATATAAATAGTTTATGTTTTTTAAAGTTTAAAATCGTCTTTTTTTGACAAAATAGAAAAAATTTATTAAATTATAAAGTTAAAAAATATAATTTAGATTAAAAGGAGACTTTAAATGTGGGATACAACAAAAGACTATAGGATTTTAGTAGCAAGCAAAGCAAGAGAAAATTACCTAAATCTCATTCCAACAGCTTCTTTTAGAGGAAGCTGGAATAAAAAGCAAGCAATTGATTTAGGAAAACAAATGAACAGTGATTTTCAATCATTAACTTATTCTTATTTAGAAGGAGATGAATTAGTGAATTCTCCAGATGTTCAAGCATTAAAAGAAAAAGCGGAACAGATTATTGAATATTTGGGCGGTCCGGATTGGAATAAAAAATTCCTAAGCAACGCTCCAAAAGATGATAGGGAAAAAACCCAAGAAAATATCGCAAAAGTAAGGTTCTTCCTGGATACAATCATTGGCCTGAAAGACAGATTAGCATTAGGACCAATCAACGATCCGATTATGGGTGTTGACATTAAAGTTGGAGAAGTAATGAGCGTTACAAAACACCCAAAAAACGAAAATCTGATGCTTTGTAATGTAAATTTGGGAAAACGTGCCATTACAGTTGTTACCAATGATTTGAATGTTAAAGACAACAATAAAGTTGGCGTATCCTTGCTTCCACCGCAATCATTCAGCGACATCGTAAGTGAAGGAATGTTTCTTGGAATGGGCGGAAGTATCCTCAAGGATGTTGATGGGGAACTTGGCCAAATGCCAAAAGGAATTCCTATGGAATCTCTTAATGAAACACGCAACCTTGTTGAAAACTATTTGAAATAAGTTTAAATACTTATTCTCCTTTTTTTATTATAGAAATTATCTTAAGTTCAATCCGATTAACTTCATTCTAGTCATGTCATCGACAGCGTATTTTATTCCTTCCTTTCCCACACCACTATTCTTAAATCCTCCAAATGGCATGTTATCAGTTCTAAATGTTGATTGCTTATTAACAAATACTGTTCCAGCTTCTATTTCCTGAGCACATTTCATTGCAAGAGAATAGTCATTGGTAAATACTCCTGCCTGCAAACCGTAATCAGTATCATTGGCTATTTCAATAGCTTCTTCAACACCATTGACGCGAATTATCGGTGCAACAGGCCCGAATGTTTCCCTTACAACCAAATCCATGTCAGGTGTTACATTATCGATTACAGTAGCCTGGTAAAATGCGCCTTCACGAACGCCGCCCGTTAATATTTCAGCACCTTTTTGAACTGCATTGTTAACCGTTTGCTCAACATGTATTGCTGCCTTTTCAGATATTAATGTTCCCAGAGTGGTTTTCACATCCAATGGGTTTCCCATGACCAACTTTTCAGTTTCGCCAACCAATTTTTCTGCAAATTCATCGGCAATCTCATCTTCAACAATTATCCTTTTAACACCCATACAGACCTGGCCTGCATTTAAGAATGCTCCATTAATGACTCCTTTTACAGCCTTGTCAATATCTGCATCTTTTAAGACAATCATCGGGTCATTTCCACCAAGTTCTAAAGTGACTTTTTTCATTCCCGCCTTTTGAGAAATCATCAATCCTGTTGTTACGCTTCCAGTAAATGAGACCTTATCGATATCAGGTGAACAGACAAGGTAATCCCCAACCTCAGAACCATAACCTGTTATTGTGTTTACAACACCATCAGGAAATTCTTCGTTCAAGAGTTCGCAAAATTTCATGACTGTTAACGGCGCTTCTGTCGGAGGTTTTACGATTACTGTATTTTTACAGGCAATTGCAGGAGCTATTTTGTGTATTGTTAAATTCAATGGATAGTTAAATGGTGTGATAGCTGCAACAACACCTAACGGCAATCTTTGAGTAAATGCGAAAAATCCTTTCCCATTTAGCCCGGCATCCAAAGGCACGCTTTCACCGTAAATTCTTTTTGCCTCTTCTGCTGCAAGTTTCAGTGTTTCAATTGACCTGTCAACTTCAACCAAAGATTCGTTGATTGGTTTTCCAATCTCTAAAGTCAATTGTTCGGCAAAATCTTCACGATTATCCTTCAGTTTTTCAACAACATTAAAGAGTTTATTAGAAACTTTAAAAGCAGACATTTCAACTAAACTTTCTTTAGCATTATTTGCTTCACCAATAGCCAAATTAGCAGTTTGCAAGTGTGCAATTGGAATTGTATCAATTACTTCACCATTATACGGATTAATCACGTCTTCTAAATCGTCGCTTGAGATGTGTTTTCCACCAATCAACATGTCCATTTTATCACCTTGATTAATATTTTATATTAGAAATATTAAATATTCATCTATGGAAACCACTAGATTTGAAACATTTTTCGATGCGATTTTGGCAATCATCATAACGGTTCTAGTTTTAAAAATCCCCCAACCGGCATCACCAACACTAGAGGCGTTTTTACACTTAAATCCAATTTATATTGCCTATTTGATTAGTTTTTTAGTATTATACAATATTTGGTATGCCAATCACAACCTATTCCAGGTTGTCGATACGATTGACAACACCGCCCTTTGGATTTATGGATTGATGACTTTTGTAATCTCACTTTTGCCGTATTTTACAATTTGGCTTGCAAACAATGTCCATTCCATTCCTCCGGAGACCATGTTTGGATTGATTTTCATAATAACACATATACTAAATACATTAGCTACAAGGGCGATTTACAGAAGCAATCCTTATAACAAACAGCTTCATGAATTAAATTTTAACTCCTACTACATGAATTTGCCGACAATCGTTTTAATCATTGGTTTTATTCTGACCTATACGATTTTTGTTCCGGGAATCTATATTTGTTGTTTATTGTCAGTGGTATTATGGATTTTACTTGGAAGATTATTAAGGAGGCATGCTGGTGGAAACTGACAGATTTGAAGCATTAATCGATGCGATTTTGGCAATCATCATTACAGTCATTGTCTTGGAGATTCCACTTGCAAGCCTTGGAACTTGGGATTCCCTCTATGAGCTTAGATACGAATTCATAATTTATGCAGTCAGCTTTATTGTGTGTTTCAATTTCTGGAATTATAACAATAACATTTTCAGCATAGTGAATAAAATTGATTATAAGGTTATTTGGACAATGGGTGCGACATTACTTGTATTTTCACTTCTTCCATACTTTACAACATTTGTTGGGGAAAATTTCTATGCATTCTTCCCTCAGTTCATGTACGGATTATGTTTTATCATAACAGCAATCCTTTCAATAATTATCGGCAAATTTTTAAAAGAAGCAGATCCTGGAAACATCGCATTGCAACTTGCACTAAGTAACCATTATCCACTCTATGGAACCATTATCCTAGTTTTAATAGGAATGATAATCGGATATTTCATTTTCCCGCCGGCAATTATGATATGCTGTTTAGCATCAATACTGGGAATATGGTGCATACCTAAAATCCAATGCTACTTGACTTAAGGTGAGAGGTATATTTCAAGTGTAAAAGCATGAGATGTCTGATTTTTTTAAATGAGAGAAAGCAATCTCTTTTTTTAATAAAATAGTGGTTATTTAATGATATTTTAAATTTTAATTGTTTAACTTTTAAAATAAGAAAACAGGTTTTCCCAATAATGGAAAATGGAAAAAATATTAAGTTACTGGAAGAAAAATCAATCCCAATAAATCTGTTAAAATATTTTAAATCATGTATAAAGAAGATTAGGAAGTTTAATTTAAAATTAAATACCTGACTGACCATCATACAAGCAGATTAAATATGAAAAAGCACTATCTTAAAAAAAGAGAAATTTTTAAAAAATCATTCTTGAAGATTAAATCAAAGTATTAAATATTAAATTTTTATTTTTCCTTAAAAACTGTGAAGACCGAATAGAATTAAAATAAAATCCTAAAAATATACAATCCGTTAAAATACCGAAATGATTCATGAGAAATGACAAATCAAAAAGAAAAAAATTGATTATTGGAAAAAAATTCAATTCAAGAAAAAGCACACTAACCCTTCAATCCAGTCTTCCTTGAAGCGCAACCAATCTTAATGAAAAGATAAGGCATATTGGGGCTAATAAGAATCTTAAGATAAAACTATTTATATTTCCAATTTCAAAAAAGCTTACCTCAAATAATGAAGAAAAAATAAAAGCTTGTGAAATCAATGACACCGCACATAAAAACAGGCTACCCCAAAAACCCAATTTCCTAAAAAGACGTGCCATGCCTTTAAAATCAAACCCTTTATAAAACTTACCTGAATGATATGATTTATAAATTACGGATACTTGAATAAGAATAAATATCACTGCAAATACTATTATGCCTAAAACTAATGAAATGCCAAAAAATTGAGGGAATAAATCATTAATTATTAAAAGCACTGATACGACAGCAAAAAATAAAATAGCATATATGAAACTTGTAATACACTCTTCAACACCCTGCTTTAAAATTTCAAAAACATTGTCAATAATTGGAGGCCTATCTGAACCATTAATGGTTTCATTAATTATTTTAGAAGAGTATCCTGATTCAAAACAAACTAAAATAATCACAGAAATGTTAATTAAAAGTCCCCATACAGTATATGAAAGGTTATAGTTCTCCATTGTTGCAAGGAATGTTAAAGTAAGGCCAATGACAACAATAGACACTTTATCTGAAATTGCATAATGTATAGCGTCTTTAACATTATCATAAAAATTTACTGTTTGACCAATCATGTTAATAATTGTGAAGGTTTTATATGAAAAATATTACTATTTAAAGTACTCTTCTAAAATTTTTAATTGAGAATTAAATTCACTAACCTCCTTTGACTGTATCTGACCGCCCAAATCATCTATATAACCATTATACATGTAAATAACCAGTAAGACCACAACAAATATCCCTCCAAAAAGTAAAATAAATTCCGCTGAAGTTTGAGCCCTGTTATCCATTAAAATCCCCCAATAATTAATGTGCCGCCAAATGTAGAGATGACGTAGAAAATTCCAAATGAAGATGCTGCCAAAGGCAATGCAAACTTCATTCCCTTCTTAAATTCCCCATACATTATGATGCTAATGATAAAAGAAACTAAGACCGAATGAATTATTAAATAAATCTCACCTGCAATAGGGGCTGCCAGAATAATCTCTGAAGCCATCCCATAACTTTGCATGAAACTGGAATAAACTCCGACCATGCCTATTGCAAAAGGCGTTGCAATAACAGCTGAAATTAACAAAAACATAATCGGCATCATTACAGTAGATTTCCTCTCGCGTTTAAGTGCCATCAAATCCCTTAAATCATCAGAAACATCAGACAATACTGCCGAAATGCTTGATCCGCTTTTTCTCCCATCAAGGATAATCCCGAATATCCTTTCAAGTTCTTTTGATTTTAAGCGTTTGGCCATTGCCCTCCAGGCATCTTCGAAATTGCGACCCATTCGAATTTCTATTATAGTCCTCCTCATCTCGTCGTATAAAGGACCTTCCCCGTACTGCGACATGTCCTCCATTGCGTTTTCAAAACTTAACCCGACCTGCAGCATGCTTGAAAGCTGCCTTAAAAAGTCAGGTGCAGACTTTTCAATCTCCTGCGCTCGTCTTTCCTGCTGGACAATAACATATGTAAAAAGTCCAGGAATTATGAAAAACGGGAAAATCAACACTGATACCGGCAAATTTAGAATTCTCAATATTAATGCCAAAACAATTTCACTTGCTAAAATGAAAATTACAAGTATAACTAAAACTTTACTCGCCTCTGTAAAAATCGATCCGCTCAGCAAAAATTCCTGCAATTTAGACAAATACTTCTCAGGAACAATAGTGTCTAAAAATACTGTTAAATCATCAATTATTCTAAATTTCATAAAATAACATTGGACTTCAAAGCATATAAACTGCCAGTTATATTTCAAATCAATCTTACAATACAAAAATAAATAGTTTGAATCAAAAAAAATAACCCCATTAATTATCTATTTATTAATGAAGGATACTTTTGAAAATAAGCTGATTTGTAAAAAGGCTCACCTTTAAAATATTTTTTAAGTGAAAATTAAAAAAAGAAAAAAAGGGAAAATATTCCCTAAATAATCCTCATAATCCAACTAAATTTCAAATGAAATTATTTGTTGTGATTGAGGGTAGCTGAAAGAACCAAATCTACTTGGATCGGAATTAACAATGTGTTCTGGAAGATAACTTACAGAAAGGTCATCCATAAAGAATTCAGCCTCTAAATTTTTACCAGTATATTGATTAAAAGATTTATCTTTAAGACCTTCAAAGTTTACTGTTTCATGATCATATTCCTCCATTAAACACTGATGTTCTGCATGACCATTTGCAATGCATGCACCCATAATTCCTGCAGTCATACCTAAAGTAGCCATACCTCCGATTAACATATATCTGAGGCTATGATCGTGAGTGTAATGAGCTATAATGGCATCAGCAACATATCCACCACCAGCACCAATCGCCGCTCCGCATACACCTGCAGCAACAATACCACATATTGCATTGCCCAATGCAAGTCCTGCATATAAACATCCGACTCCAACTCCAAAAGATACTGCAGCAACAGCTATACTTATCCCACCTATAATCAGAGCATATTTCCATGGGGCTAAGCCGCCATCTTCTTCAAATTTAACATTGTTCCCACCAGTACAACTTATTATTTCACAATTTGCTGTTTGATAGTTGTGAATGAGTGTTTTAGGGTCTATATCACAATGGTAAAATGAAAGTGTACCTTTTTCATTATAAATTTTACCCTCATTTCCCTTAATTGTACAATTAATAAATGTTAAAGATCCTTCATCGATATAGAATAATTTCTTATTTTTATTTCCTGTGATAGTACAATTAATAAAAGTACATGCTCCTTCATCAATGTCCATAAGATATTTTCCAGTATTTCCTGTAAAATTACAGAAAATAAAAGTACAGGACCCTTTACTTTTGAATAAGGTATGGGAATAATTGCTAAATGTAATGTTAAGTAAAGTAATAGATTGGAATTTCTCTATTACTTCTTGGTGACTAAATTTAACATTATGACCATTACCGTTAATAATCAAATTATCTTTGAACCCTAATTTACTTAAATCAATTTCACAATCCTTATTAATGTTTAACACTAAGTTACCTGGATCCAATTTATCAGAAATACTGAAAAGTTCAGTATCATTATTCAAATTTGAGTTATGATTCACTTGCACTAACACTATACCTCCACGATTAACTGTAGTGTTGTTACAAACAATCTTATCATTATTATGGAATACGGATGATTTATCAAGATCAATTTGATTCTTTAAACATAGCGGCGCATCAACAACGGAATTATCCTCTACTTTTCCAATGATTTTCCTATCTTTAAAGAAATTATCGAAATCACAACCATCAAATATAATGCTAGACTCTTTAAGATACATTATATCACTGTGACTTTTATGATTGGTATTCTTATTAAAAGTACAATTAATAAAATTATTGGAACATCCAGCACCATGCACAACAGAACCACCCTTAGCCACAGCAGAACCCTTGTGATACCAATAATAAGTGTCTACATTATCTGTGAAAGTACAACCAATTGCATTTAATGTACCATAATTTTCAAAAGCACCATTAAAGTTAGCTAATGTCACATTCACAACATTTAAAACACCACCATATCCAATATAAGCAAAATCATCACGATTATCCTTAGATCCACCAGTAAGTTTTATTGTTGCACCATTACCATTAATAGTTACTGGAATAAAACCAACATCCAAAGCATGATGGTATTGTCCATAGAAATCATTCACCCAAATATCAAATGTAGGATTGTAACATTCATCTTTCCAATTCATAGATCTCATATAATTTTTCTTACTTAACCAATCGGATTTAATATTGTAAGTACCTGGAGTTAAATTAATAACAATATTTTGAGCATTAGGAGTTAATGAATTGATAGTGTATAATACTTTTTGAAGTTCATCAACATTGCTGCAATTAAAAACATAAGTTCCATTATATGCCTCATTTGAAATAACAGATAAAGAAGCACCCGGTTCAAAATAACAATCCTTTAAATCATTGTTAAGATTATGATCCTGATATATGATGGTAGCACTTCCTTCTTTAGCAAATATAAAAGTATCATCACAATCTTTGAAAGTACAGTTGTCAAATACGGTTAAAGCATGCTTTTCAGCATATAAAACATCACCATAAAATGCTTCAGCATAATCGGAGCAGAAAGTACACTTATCGAAATAAACATTACCACTATTGTGAACAACAGCACCAGACCAAAGTAAAGATTTCTTAAATGATCCAAAACCACTATTCTTATCACCATAAGGTAAATAAGCTTTATTTTTAGCAAAAGCGGTATCAACGCAATAAATTGTTCCAATGTTCATGAAAACTTGATTAAAACCTTCTACAGATACATTCTCCAAAGCAAGTTTACTGTTTGGAGTGAGATACATGAAATTATTCCTTTTTCCGCCCCCATCATTAATTTTACCTTTTATTACAGATCCCGGATTACCATTAATCACCATAGTCCCGGTTAAGCGAAGAGCATATTTTTGGAATTTTGTACTATAAGTATTATAATCTACTTTATAAACGGTGTTTGGAGCTAAAGTAATATTAACAACATTCCAAGAAGGATTATATTTATTAATAAACTTAAAAAGCTTTTCCATATCATCACTGTTTTTCAAATAGAAATTCACAACATCTTTAGACAAACCTACACTTTCCAGATCATCATAACTACCAGCGTTTTTGACTGAATGTTCATCTAAAAGAATTTTTCCTTTTTTACTGTAAACTTGGTCACATGCAGATGCACCGCAGAAATTCCTATTGTAGGATGAATGAATGATAATTATATCATTTTTAGCCCAAATAGCACCACCATCATCATTACTTCCAGCAAAATTGTTATATAATAAAGTATTTTTCACAAGGACTTCACCATCACAGTATAAGGCACCACCATCATCACCGGCACGATTATTTGTAAAATAACAGTTAATGGATTGTTTTGCATATTGATCTTTATTAACATTAATAAAATTCTTAGCATAAACTGCCCCACCATTATCATCAGCCTTATTTCCATCAAAAGTAGATGAATAAATATCTACATTATAACCATAAACTGCACCACCATCTTCTTTTTTAGCAACATTATTATTAAAACTACAATTAAAAATCCTGAGTGTATAGTCACTATAGACTGCTCCACCAGATTTTCTTGCAAAATTATCAGAACAGCTACAATTTACAAGAGTAACAACAGTATTTTTATGGATATATAACGCACCACCATTGTCACTTTTATCATTAAAACCATTAATTAACTTAACATTTTTAAAAATAACATTTTTTGCACTAACGTCAATATAACAATTCTTACGACCACCAAAATCAATAGTGTTACCATGACCGTCAATTGTCATGTCTTTATTAATAGTAACTATTTTATTTTCTTTACCATTGTTTTTCATATTTTCATGTAAATCTAATGTTGATCCATTAGGTACATCGTCAATCAATTTCTGTAAACCATCTAAATCAGCTGTCCTTAAAGGTTGATCAAATATGGTAATAGGTGAAATCATACGAAATTCTGTTTCACCATTATCGGAATCATATTTTCCACTATCATTTATAAGATTACTTTCACTATTGCCCTCACTTAAATTCAAAGGCAAATTGTTTTCAATTTCAATCACATTATCCTGGGATGAATATGCATCATCATGACCGCTGTCTGAACTCACAGATACAGGTTCATCCAATAATACATATTCAGTACTGTTAGCATCCATACTATAATCATCTACATCAATAGCACATACACTAACCATACTAGTCAAAGCAATTAAAACAAAACATAAAATCATCATTATTTTTTTCATTTTAATAACCTCCTAATCAAAAGTTCAACAACATATTACAATATTTACATAGATTAGAATAAGCCCTATATAAACATTTCCGAATGTAAGCACTCACTTTCATCATTTTAAATACCTTATATCAAATATTTCCGTAATTAACGGATAAAAAATTAAAAATTCAACCAATAAATAAATTATAAAGCAATTTAACAAAAATAAGAGCCAAATTTTAATTTACATAAAAACGATTATCGGCAAAACTTATCGAGTTTTAGATCCCAATCAATTTTTTAACTTAAATTTCCCATTATTAAAATATATGTTCAATTTTAATTAGTACAAAATTATCCCCATGAACCTCACTATTTTCTACATCAACGACATATTTATTCGTAATTTAATCAAATTAATTGTAAAACTTGTTAATATTAAATTCTAATATTTTAATATCAAATATCATAACAATAAGTTACTTAAAACTTATTTATTCAGATAATTTAAAAAACCCAGATATATAATTACCACAATCACTATGTATATAGATTAACATTGACATTGAATCAGTGCAAGGAACAAAAGCACAAACTATATGTGCCAATAGTTATGCCAATTAGAAGAATGAAAAAAAATATCAAAGGCAGATTATACCAAAAAATAAAGAATTTATGAATAAAGCTATTGGAAGAATTGAAGACCCCAAAAAAATAATAAAATTCCAACATCACAACCCCCACACCAAATGAAAAAATACTTGCATAATTCCATAGCTGATTAATAACTTTATCAATTTAATAAATCATTACTTCAATTATTTAACATGTCCATATAATATACATTATTAAATAAAAATCACATATAGATGAAGCTCAAGAAATACATGAAAAAAATATGCAATACAAACGTACTAACGAACAACAACATACAATACCGCTTATTATCATTTATATTGAACCTCGCCGTCCTAAAAGAGGACGGGAATTCCTGGATTTTTCATTCAATCAAACTAAGAGAATAAATTTAATTAAAAAAAAGAAAAAAAATACAGATTAATTAACTAAACGATTATTATTTAGGGATTATCTGTTCAAATAAACTATTATCTGTAGTCATTACACATACCAAATCACCATCTTCGGCATAAAAAAATGCATGAACATTTAAATCATCGAATTTCTTTTCTGCAATTAAACCTTCATGACCATTAATAAATTCTTTTTCCCCCAATCCTGACTTTTGAACATTGGCATCAGTCAAATTAAGTTCATAACCCGGATAGCTGTAATCTGACACTTGAATAAATATTATATCATCTTCACCCTTATAATAACTCTCTGCAGTCGTATAAAAAATAGCTCCGTTTGACTTAGTAGTTTCATTTTCTGATATAAATGACTCATTTTTCTTATATCCGTCAGGTATATTAAAATCATGCCCTGCGATGGTAGTCTCATGAGTTAACAAGTTCCCTGCACTAACTGAAGCTATGAAAAAGATAGCCAAGCAGACAAATGCAAGTACTAAAATTAATTTCTTAGAATCCATAACATCACCTATTTCCTCCAGATTTAGTTAATTATGTTTCTATCATAAAGCATAATTATAATTATCTATTTTTAAATTAAGTTACGTATTGTTATCAATAATATGTTATAATCCACCACTCAAAAAAAACTATTGAGATGAACCTACCAATATCATCTCACCATATACTGGAGACACCCTGTTAAGACATTTCGTCATATAGCGGCCCTTCACCGTACAGGGACATTTCTTCCATAGTGTTTTCAAAGCTCAACCCAATCTGCAGCATGCATGTAAAAAGTCCTGAGCAGTTTTTCCCAATTGTGCTCGTTTCCCATTAAACAATGATATTATGAAAAGAATCCAATTATCCAAAAAAAGAAAAATAAAAGAGTTTTAAAACTCCCTTATTCATAGTGCTTAAATTTAAAATTTAATCGCCTACACTGAAAGTGACACTCGAAGTGCAGTTCTTATACTTGCCGTCCCCGCCATACAGAACATCATAAGTATATGTTCCATCGGCCAAACCAGGAACAGTGATTGAAGCTACACCATCAATGACTTCAGCAGAAAAGACGCCACTATCCACCGCAATGCTGACATTGCCGGTAGCATCACTGGACATGACAACATTAACGCCAACGTCCTCACCAGATCTTACAGAACCGGCAGTTGCCTTCATCGCAACTTTATACTTATTGACATTGAATGTGGCAACCCTTGATCTTGATTTGTACTTTTCATCACCGCTGTAGTGGACATCCAAAGCATAACTACCTTCCGGTAAACCTGAAACCACAATGGAAGCGGCACCGTTTTCAACAGCTACTGTGAAGTTAGTTCCATTAACTTCAACCCACACAGTACCTGTCGCATCATCAGCTAACTTAACATTAATAGTAACATCATCACCAACATGGACGGTACGTGTAGGGCACTGCATAATGGTAATGAGTTTGTTCACATTAAATGTAACAGTGGTATTATATGCCTTATACATTTCATCGCCACTGTAGGAAACATCTAAAGTATAATTTCCTAAAGGCAAATCAGGAACTACTATGACTGCGGAACCGTCCTCAACAGTAGCATTATAAACAGCACCACCAATATTGACTGAAACAGTACCTGTTGCAAGTTCAGGCAATCTAGTAACATTAATTACAACATCATCACCAACATGGACAGTACGAGCGGTTGCCTTAATGGTCGGATAATATTTATTCACGTTGACATTTACGGTAGTGGTTTTGCTATTATAATTGTCATCACCTCTGTAAATAACAGTATGCTTAGTTTTACCTGCAGGCAACAACGGAAGAACAATAGTTCCCTGACCGTTTTTAACATCACCGACGTATTTGACACCATTTATTGTGATAGTGACAGTACCATTAGCATCCTTTTCCGCCAATACAACATTTACAGTAGCATTAGTACCTACTCTTGTAGTAAGAGAACTGGCTTTAATTGAAGTAATGTTATTCTTAGGCACTATAACTAATCTTGTGTAGGAAACATTTTCTATTGTTGCGGTTATTTTGCCTATTCCCCGACTCTCCGCAGTGTACTGAACAGGTTCTTCCAAGCCGACCCGGGTAGTATTGACTCTTCCTTTTGTTGGAGTCAATGTTAAGTTGACGGCTTTCAAAAGACTGTTGTCATATTCTGATACACCTGAAGGAGTATAAGCATATAATTTAAACACGACTTCAGATACGTTTGAAATATTGATTATGTCCGGATTTGCTGTAGCATTCAAGAACAGCCAAGCACTTATTTCCATGTCATTAGTTGCCGGCGCCATATCGTAATTGGTTGCATTATTTCCGAACCAGTTATAGTCAGCATTGGAATTATTGTCGATTTGGTTAAATGAGATTTCACGTCCTCCGGCGTTGTTTAAAAAGATATTGTTGTTGATTTTAAAGTGGCTGATGTTTTCTTGGTTGACATTTTCAAAATGGATAATGCCTATATCTGCAGTATTATTTACGAAGATGCAAGTATAAACAGATGAATTTGTATCAATCAAGTATATGGCACCACCATAAATTCCGGAACTATGCATAAAGCTACAATTGGAAACTTTACCATTATTTCCAGACCAATAAACAGCGCCACCATCATTGCCGGCACTGCTATTCACAAAACTACAAGCAGAAAGATCACCGTTATTGCGCACCCAATAAAGAGCACCACCATTATTGCCAGCACTGTTATTCATAAAGCTACAGCCAGAAAAAGCACCGTTATAGCCCTGCCAATAAACAGCACCACCATCATCGCTAGCATTATTATTCACAAAACTACAGCCAGAAAGAGTGCCTCTAGTATTATACCAAAAAACGGCACCACCCTCATTGCCAGCACTGTTATTCACAAAACTACAATCGGAAACAATACTGTCAGGACCATGGCAATTAACAGCACCACCATTATCGCTAGCATTATTATTCACAAAACTACAATCGGAAACAATGCCATCATCACCTCTCCAATAAACAGCACCGCCACTTTGAGAACTACAATTCACAAAACTACAACCAGAAACAGCACCCTTATTACCATTGAAATATATAGCACCGCCTTGATCATCAGCAGAAGTGCTATTCACAAAACTACAACCAGAAACAGTACCACCTGAAGCATACCAATAAACAGTACCACCATCATCGCTAGCACTACTATTCACAAAACTACAATTGGAAACAATACCTTTAGTGCCCTCCCAATAAACAGTACCACCTTTCATTTTAGCACTACTATTCACAAAACTACAATTGGAAACAACACCATCTGCACTACTCCAAAAAACAGCACCGCCTTCATGACTAGTTGAACTACTATTCACAAAACTGCAATTAGATAGAGCAGCATTTTTTCCCTTCAAAAAAACGGCACCGCCATCCTTTTTAGCACTACTATTCACAAAACTACAATTGGAAACAACACCATTTTGACTATACAAATAAACGGCACCGCCTTCATAACTAGTAGAACTACTATTCACAAAACTACAATTGGAAACAACACCATTATCACCTTTCAAATAAACAGCACCACCCTCATGTCTAGCACTGCTATTCACAAAACTAGAATTGGAAACAACACCATTATCACCACTCACATAAACAGCACCAGCCTGTTCGCTAGCAGTACTATTCACAAAACTACAATTGGAAACAACACCGTTATCACCAGTCAAATAAACAGCACCACCATCATTGCTAGCCTTATTATTCATAAAAGTACAATTATAAATAAGGGTATTATAACCCCTTGAGTATATATCGCCCCCTCCGTTATTAGTACTCCCCCAATTACCATTAATAAAAATAATATTTTTTAATATTACATTTTCAGAGACGATATAAAAAACTCTTACTTTCTGATTTGCATCAATTGTTTTTCCTTGCCCATCAATTGTTAGGGGTTTTCTAATTTCAATTCCATGACCTTTCCCTGACCCTGAGTACAAATAGTCATTTTCTAATTTTATTATGGAATTGTCGGGGGCATTGTCAATCTTGCTTTCCAATGCCTCGAAACTTCCATCATCGGGTTCGCTTATTATATCTTCGCTGTTTGACTGTCCAATTGGTTGATTATCCTCTTGCGATGCTTTTGAATCATCATCTATTTCTGCCAATTCAATATGCACATCGTCTCCACCGGCCTGTGAAACCTCATCAGCAAAATCTTGTGTCAGGTTGGCGTCTGTGGTATCCTGAGCTGCGACAGAAGTCAGACAGATGAAAACACTTAATACGATTAAAATGCTGATAAACAGCTTTTTCTTGTTAATCATCTTATACACATCATTTAAAAATTAAAGTTCAACAACAAAGTACATTTTAAGTTCGACAGCAAATTTACATTTTTAAAATACAAACTAGACCCATCAGCTTATTCAGTCATTGAGTAAAATTTAAGCCAAGTAATAATAATCTTTTCCATTACTCGCCGATCCTAAATCTTCCTTAATGTCAATGATTATAAACCGATTCAAAATTTATAAGCCTATATTAATTATCATTATGTAATCACAACATATAAATTTTAATAGAAGTATAGTATATTTAAAATAATTAGGGAAAATATGTGAACTCTTTTTTTGCATTTAAAATCCATGCATCATCACTGATACCGAACATTCCATTGATTGGCAATACACCATGATTATACTTATTAAAGCCATTAGATTTAACTAAAAGTCAAAAAAAAACTATTCAATTCTCTTGAATATTAATTTCATGTACAATAATATGGCCCCTACAATTATTAAAAGTATTGTAGCCATATAACCATTATTACCCAATAAAAAGAAAATCAAGACAGCATTCACGAGAAAACCAATCACAGACAATATCGGCTTGTTTAATCTTTCCATTAAATAGTAAGAAATTGTGCCTATGACAAAAGCAATTAATCCTGATAGCAAAAGTTCATGGGATTGATATTTGATAAGTATGTATGCGATTCCTAAAACAATCGATTCAAGAGCTATCAATGCAATGATTGATGGAATTTTCGATGAAATCTTATGGTTGTCATCTTTAGTTTCTTGTTCTGCATCAATTAAATTTTCCTCATCATTGAAAGTTTTGACTGTGGATTTCTCGCTATATGTATCCTCGAAGTTTTTGAATAGGTGTCTTAAGAATAGGTAATATGCAATTGCCGCTAAAATTTCAGCAACCAGAATTCCTATTAAAACGCAGCTAGCGTTATTTAAATAAATGGACAATGCATATATTAAAATCAATTCAAATATTATCTTAATGCATGTAAACAGCAGGGAGTACATACTTTTTCCAAAACCGTCAAGCATTTTTGAAGAAATCATGGAAAATGGAATTGCCAGCATGATGACTGTTCCGCCAATCGCAATCCAGAACACCTCATTTTCCATTCCAGTGACGGAAAATAAGCTAAATACATAATTGGATACAAATATGAATACTATCATTACAATTAATATAGTTATGAAGGATATCTTAAGCACGTATTTGAACATGTACTCCAAGTCCTTGAACTCATGTGCACCAAACAAGTGCCCTGTAACGCTCATCAATCCTCTACCGTATCCCCTAACCGGAGCAATCAATAGGGATTTTAGTTTATTTGATAATGCATACAAAACCGGACCCATTTCGCCCATTGTCATAAATAAAATGGAATTTATGAATGATGCTGAAAAGCACCATAACCCGTTGTCCAAGAAATTAGGAAGGGCCACTTTAAAGATTTCAACAAATATATATCGGCGGATTTTGAAGTATTTTAAAGACAAGGGAATTTTTGTTCTTCCAGAAATGTACCAAAATATAAAAATAATGAACACGACAAATGCAGATAAAACCGTAGCATAAGCTGCCCCCTTAATTCCCAAATTTAAATTGAAGATAAAGATAGGGTCCAGTATTAAATTTAAAATATTTGCTGAAATCATCAGAATGGTCGGAAGGTGTGAATTTCCTTCAGCCTGCAAAGTTTCACAAAACAGATTATTGAAAATGAATATATATGCAAATACCGCAATCGGAACCAAATAATCAAAGACCATAACATATGAATCCGCCTGGTCCCAATAATATAGAATCCCATTAGCAAAGACCATGCATGCTAAAACAACAACCCATATTATATTGGCAAAAATCATCCCATGGATTAACGCATTATATGAGCTTTCATAATCGCCCGATCCTATAAAACGAGACATTATTGAATTGGTTCCCTGACCGATTGAATCACCAAATGAAAAGATAAGTGAAGTAATCGGTATTGAAACGCCGATTGCGAAAGTTGCTTCAATACTTATTTTGGAAATCCATACCATATCGACAATACCGTACAGTGCATCAAAAATGCAAAAGGCAATGATGGGTACGCTCAATTTCCAAAACGATTTTTTAGGAAGTGAAACCAAATCAATTTTTTCGTTCATTAAATATCATATTAAAGTTCATGATATATAAAAATATTCAAAATATTTTATAAAACATCCCAATCATTAATATTATATGTGAAAAAATATATTCCATCATGAGCGAAGTTATATTCTCCACTTATAAAAAATTACTAATTTCGAGATGAACATAAACCAATATCATCTCACAATATACAGTAGACACTCCATTAGGACACATCATCGCATAACGGTCATTCTCCGTACAGGGACATGTCCCACATTGCATTTTTGAAGTTCAACTCAATCGGCAGCATGCCTGTAAAAAGTCCAGAGCAGTTTTTCTCAATTTTGCGCTCATTTACAGTTAAACAATAATATTATGAAAAGAATCGAATTATCAAAAAAAGAAAAAATAAAAGAGTTTTAAAACTCCCTTATTCATAGTGTTTTAATTTAATCGCCTACAGTGAAAGTGACGCACGAAGTGCAGTTCTTATACTTGCCGCCCCCACCATACTGAACATCATAGCTATATGTTCCATCAGCCAAACCAGGAACAGTGATTGAAGCTACGCCATCAATGATTTCAGCAGAAAAGACACCACTGTCAGCAGTGATGCTGACATTGCCTGTAGCATCTTTGGACATGACAACATTAACACCAACATCCTCACCAGATCCTACAGAAGCGGCAGTCGCCTTCATAGCAACTTTATACTTCTTGACTGAATGTGGCAACCCTTGACCTTGATTTGTACATATCATCACCGCTGTACTGGACATCCAAAGCATAACCTCATTCAAATAAACCTGAAACAACAATGGAAGCAACACCGTTTTCAACAGCTGCTGTGCAGTTAGTTCCATTAACTTCAACCCGCACAGTGCCTGCCGCATCATCAGCTAACTTAACATTAATAGTAACGTCATCACCAACATGAACAGTACGTGTAGGACACTGCATAAGAGTATTGAATTTGTTCACATTAAACTTTCAACCCCAACATTCTTAGATTTGCAAAAATAATACCAAGGATGATTTTATTCAGCTTCTAAAAGCACAAATAACGGCCAATTGCATATCACATTCTATTGAAAGAATTTATCCCTCTTAAGACATACTTCTATGCAGAATCTAATGGAGATGGCTCATGATTTTATGAATGCCTCACTTTAAACTTCATTGCCAGATAAAAGCATCATGATAATCATTTTTTATTTTTCTGTAAATCAATTACATATCATTATAATATGAAATTTGAATTTATTATAAAATTAATTGCATACAATAAAAATATAAATAATGTCTCTTCTAAAATATTAAACAATTGGTGATATATATGGATTCTAGAAAAATATTAGGAATTATATTTATAATATTGGGTTTACTTTTTGTAATTTACCCATTTTATAGCGCAGCAGCAGTATCTTGGATTGCAGGAATATGTTTAATATGCTTTGGATTTGCTTCCATAATTGACGGATTTTCCATATGGAGCATGATGGCTCATGTTTCACTGCTTGACATATTGATCGGAATTTGTGCAATACTATTGGGAATAATGTTCATTTATGAAATTGATGCATTGTCCTTCATTACCGCATATCTATTCTACTTGATTGCATTTGTATTGATATTAGCAGGTATTTTTGGCATTTTATTCTCATTGGATACACTATCAAGACTAACATCAGTACTGATTTTAATCTTAGGTATAGTGGCGGTTTATCTTGCTTTCGCTTCACTTGCACAACCGTTATATGTTGCAATCATCGTTGGAATATGCCTGATTATGGAGGGAATACTGTTCCTGGCATCAGGCATTGCCGATAGTAATTAGATATAAGGGATTAATATGGATAAGGAGACAAAGGAACGTTTAGGCGAAATCCGAGCGGCCATAAAAAAATATGGCTTCGACAAGATTTTAGGCGAAACGGCAAAAAGCAAAATACGCAAAAGCGATGATGACGAGTCATCAAGTCTTTTGTTGGACGATGAAATTCCCGTAAAATTAAGACTGATGCTTCAGGAATTGGGAACCACATTCATCAAGTTAGGTCAGCTATTGAGTACAAGACCGGACATTGTCGGAGAAGATATTGCAAATGAGCTTGCCAACCTGCAGGATGACAACCCTGCCATTACATACGAACAGGTAAAGGCAATAGTTGAAAGGGAACTCAACGGCAATATCGATGAATTGTTTGAGGATTTCCATCATGAACATTTGGCAACCGCATCCATCGGCCAGGTTCATGAAGCGAAATTAATCACAGGCGAACGCGTTGCAGTTAAAATTCAAAAAGAAGGCATCACCGATAAGATTGACCTTGATTTGAGGATTATGAAATATATCGCAAACCGTGCCGACAAATGGAACTCCGATTTAAGAAAAATAAACCTGCCTGGAATTATGGAAGAATTCGACCGTTCCATTCACAAGGAAATCGATTACAACAACGAATTCATGAACATGCAACGCATAGAAATGAATTTCGTGGATAATCCTGCCATTCACATTCCGGCAACATATCCTAAATACTGTTCATCAAAAGTCTTGACAATGGAATTCATTGATGGTACTAAGTTAAATGACGTTTATGCAAGTACCGGCGATGAATTTGACAAAAAGCTATTGGCAAAAAATGTCCTTGATTCATATCTCCAACAACTCTTCATTGACGGTTTCTTCCACGGAGACCCGCATCCGGGAAATATAATGATTTTGGAAGACAATGTTCTATGTTACCTTGATTTGGGTATGATGGGATTCTTTGATGAAGAATTCAAAAGAAACCTTTCCGAACTAATGCTGTTATTCGTAGACCAGGACGTTGACGGATTGATAAATCAGTTAATGTACATGGACATCCTGGATTATGATATTGATACAAAAACATTAAGAAGGGACTTGAACGATCTGTTTGGAAGATACTTCGGTGTGCAATTAAATCGTTTCGATGGAGTATTGGAGGCACTGCTTAGCCTTATGCAGGAATACGGAGTTATCATTCCAAATGAAATCGTTACAATGGCAAGAGGATTGTCAATGATTGAAGCAATTGCAAACAATCTTGATCCTGAAATCGATGTTTTCGCATCAATCAAGCCTATCGCTACAGAAATTGCCAAACAGAGAGTCAGTCCAAGAAACTATTTGAAAGGCAAAAAAAGCAGCATAATCATGTACGACCACATGATTAAATCATTGCCGAGACTCCTTACAAGAGCCATCCACAAGATTGAAAACGAAGAGTTTCAGTTCAGGCTTGAAGTCGACATTACCGATAAGGTTACAATAATCACATTAATATCAGCACTTATAATCGGTTCTTCCGTTGTTTCATTCGGACCAAGGGTATTTGACATGCCAGTGATTTCTTTAATCGGATATATCATAGCGATAATCTTGAGCATTATTGGCATGAAAAAGTTTGTACTTAAATAAAACCAGAATTATGAAGAATTGATTTTCTTCATAACTATTCTTCTTTTTTTTCAACGATTCACACGTATAATTTATTTTTCGTCAGCCAATTCTTTATATTCCTTATAAATATTTCCAATTCCACGATATTCAACTGTAAATGCAAGCATATCAGTTATTACACCTGCAATAATACTTATGTCACCGTAAGCCTTGAATATCCCATTGAGAAATACAAGAATGACAACAGCCAACACAATTTTTGTATAGTCAATAGTATAGTTTTTCCAACCGATTACTTCAATTGAACGTTTAATACCGCGAAAATCAAATGCCTCTTTAAGTCTTCCGCCATCAGCCAATCTTGCTAAAGCAATTTCCATGAAAAATATAGTGCCGTAAACAGTCAAAAGCCCCAATACAATAAACAATATGAAACTAATCGGATCATGCTCATAGAACAAGGATACTGTCTCAGGCAGATTTAAAATCATCTCTTCAATGTCGAATTCGGGAAAACTTAATTTCATGGATATTAAACCCAAAATAGATGCTTGAATAGTCAAGTAAAAAGTATATACGACAATTCCTTTTAACCCAAAATTAATTAATTCATTAAGCTTTATTTTTGGTAAACTTGTACCGCCGTTCATTACATCCTGAGTGACCTTTAAACCATACCCCAACACCACTAACAAAACAATCAGCGAGGTAGTCTTCAAAAGCCCCCCAACCTTATTTGTAATGCACTCAAACAATAAAAATTGGACGAATACATATATGAAAAATAATTTATTTCCAAGACAATATTTTACTGAACCTTTAAGTATTTGATTTGGCATTCTTTTACTCCATTAGTTGATTTGTAACTAATACATAATTAAATTTTTGAAAATTGTACTGAAAATGCATTAAATTATTCTAGTTCAATTAAAATGAAAATTTTAATATAAAGTCTCTTTCAACTAACTATTAATATATGCAATCTCAAAAATAATATATGGTGTAAAAATTGGAAATGGGATACAATCATTTTTTAGAATTTATTCTGGAAATAATCGTTTTTATAGTTCTGATGGTCATATCTGAGTTTATTTTTAATAGAATTAGGAATAAACCTTATAAAATATTTAATCCGAAAGAATATTTTCCTGAAGAGGAAATCCATTCATTAAGACAAATATTCTACCTAATAATTATGGGATTATTGTTCATTGATATATTATATGCACTGGTTTATATTGGAGACGACCTGATTTACTTTGTGATATTCGACATCTTTATTTCCCTATGCATTGCAATCAAATTGGATAAAAGTTCTTTAAAAAACAAAATTTTACTGATATTGTTAATCCCATATGGTTCTCTGAATTTTATCATATTCGGCGACAGCCTCGTGGGAATCCTAGATCTCATTCACATTCCAGTATTAATTTACTTTATAAAACTATACTATGACAAATTCAGGGAATATACTGAATCAAATGGTTTGGGAATAGCAATAATTCTATTGTTTTCAATAATATTCATCAGCTTTTTCATAACACAACTTGCAGAAGAAGCCAATCCATTAAATGCCCTTGTCATGGTTTCAAATGCCTTTACCAGTAATGGATATGCAGTTTTGGGATCCACCATTATTGGAAAAATAAATGCCCTATTTTTGGTTTGGGGAGGTTATCTGTTATCTGGAGTAGGTACTGCAACCTTAACTGCCGCGATTTTAAAAAGGCATTTTGATATTAAAAATGAAAAGTTAACTGATAAAATTGAAGAAATGGATAAAAAACTCGATAAATTAGAAGATTTAATTAAAAAAAATGATTCTGATTAGCAATATCTATTCAGAAATCCTATATAATTATTGGGCATATCTCCTAAATACATATGCCAAAATGGATCCTGCAAAATTTTGCCAAACCGAATAGAGGGCTCCTGGAACTGTTGCTTGAGCCAAGCTTGGAAAATGGGTCTTTGCAAGGCCTGTTGACAATCCTGAATTTTGGAATGCCAGTTCAATAGCTACTGTAATAATCTGTTTTTTGTTCATTCCCGCCAAATAACCTACACCAAAACCAATTCCCATTGCAAGGAAATATTGCAAGATAATAACAGCCATTATCACCAGGGAAGAAGTTAAAATAGCTTGTTTATTAGCACCTACCACTCCGGCAACAATTAAACAAATTACAATTGAAGATATTGCAGGCAAATAATCTTTTAATTTCTCACAGAAATCCGGAAACTTATAGTTTAGGATTAAACCTAAAACAATTGGAATAATAACGATTTCAATAATGGAAACAAACATGTCTATTGGATTGAAATGAATCTGATTGCCTATTAATAATAAAGTAATTAATGGAGTTAATAATGGTGAAATTACTGTAGATACTGCAGTTAAAGAAACGGATAATGCCACATCCCCTTTAGCAAGAAAAGTAATAACATCTGAAGCCGTTCCACCAGGCACTGTACCGACCAGAATAAGTCCAACCGTTAAAGCAGTGTTTAGCGAAAATATATTTGCAAGAGTTAATGCTATGAGGGGCATTATGATATACTGTGCTGAAATTCCAACAGCAATCTCTTTTGGATTTCTAAATACATTGACGAAGTTTTCCGCTTTCAATGTTGTACCCATTGTAAAAAGAATGATGCTTAAAAGCAGATTCAATATGTTTATACCGTTATAATCACTTAAAACCCAAGTAAATGAATCCGGATAAAATAAAGAAACAACAACTGCCAGTAAAACAATCATGAAAAAATACTTTTCAATGAATTTAAAAATCCTTATCATAACATTAATATTTTAATTTAATGTATTAAAAAGATATTCCTCTAATCCAAAAAAAAATAAAATTATTTGGCACCAATTCATTAGTTAAGTATAATTATTAACAAAAACAAAGTTATATTAGAATTTATGGGGAAAAATATATGGGGCAGAATAGAATAGAATGGATTGATTTAGTGCGTGCAATTGCAATATTAACCGTTTTATATATTCACGCAACTGATGGGATTTATATTATCTCATCCGATGCAATAGTCAACTATACATTATATTCAAGAATATTCAACTTTGCATCACTATTTATTGGACGTATAGGCGTTCCATTCTTTTTAATGATTACCGGTTATCTGTTACTTGACAGAACCTACAATGACGAGCGTGTCCGTAAGTTCTGGGAAAAAAACTGTAAAGGATTAATTATAGTTACAATAATCTGGGCCATAATATATGCCGTTAGTCTGCAATTCGTTACTATTAAAAGTGGTCAGATAAACTTTGCAGAAGCTGGAAACCTGTTTTTCAGCCACATGTGGTATATGCCAATGATTATTGGAATGTATCTTTCAATGCCTTTTGTATCAAGTGCCCTTGAAAAATTCCAGACCCAAACCATCTGGCAGGCAACAATCGTATTTACATTTTTAGCATTCCTATTGCCATTTGTTACACTTGTGCTAGATATGCACGGTATTTCAAGTGTAAACATTCAATATTGCCTTGGATTCAGTGGTGGAGTTTATGGAATTTATATAATATTGGGATACTTGGTTAAAAAAGGACAATTCAAACATTATAATAGTGGAAAATTAGCGTTGATTGCGATTATTTCATTCGTTATATGTGTTTTATTCCAGTACTATTCATTTACTAAAGGATATAACTTTTTCTTATGGTATGAGTTCCCGTTCATTTTAACTGGATCTTTTGCATTATTTGAGCTATGTTCCAGAAAACAACATATTAGGGCATTCCCATTAGTTAGCTTTTTAGCCAAATACTCATTTGCAGTATTTTTAGTGCATAACCTATTTAGATTGCCGTTACTACCAGTTGTTGTCCAATTACCTTTCTCAGAACCTACTAAAGCCATAATTCTTTGGATTTTATTGATATTCTTCAGTTATCTTGCTACTGTAATTATTTATAGAATCCCATGGTTTGGAAAATTTATCTTGTATATGAGATAATCTATCCCATTATCTCATTTCTTATTTCTTTGAATGCATCCTTTGCCTCAGGAATAGGGAACAATGGGTAAATATGGAATAATTCACAACCGGTTACTAGTTTTACATTAACTCCATCTTTTTTAAGATTTTCAACGTATTTTTTAATGTCACTATAAAATATTTCGTTTTCTCCGGCAAATACCAATGTATCGGCCAGGTTTGTATTATCTCCGAATAACGGGCTTACCCTATAATCTTGAGTGTTCAAATCTCCTGCCCATGATTTGCCGATTTCCTTAAGTCCGATTTCGCCTAAAATCGGATCATCTTTGCTATTATAGGGAGGATTGCTCATTGAAATATCGACCCATGGCGAAAATGTTATTATTTTATCGGGCTGAGGCAGATTTACTGTTTTTAAATATTGGCAAAAAGAGTGTATGAATCCTCCGCCTGCAGAGTCACCCATCAATATAATATTATTCCTTTGGATTAACCTTTTGTATAATCCAGTTATGATTCCATAAGTTTCCTCCGCTTTATGCAAAGGAGCGAGCGGATAAACAGGAGCTAGCACATGAGCATCCAATTTTCGTGACAGCAAAATGCAATATAGGAGATGCTGGTAATTTATTTCACCAATGTAGGCTCCGCCATGCACATATAGAATGGTGTTTTTAGCATTTTCATCTCCAAAAGTGAAAATCTGCACTCCATCGCAATCAATGCTTTTGAAAATGCTTTTGGGAGGATTGCTAGAAGATTTGTTTTTTAAAAATTCCTCTGCCTTTTCCTTTGAATCCATATAATCTGGTTTGGTAAACCTTAAAATAGCTTCTTCGATTTTTGCAACAAACGATTTTTTATTTGACATATTATTCGACCATTAAATAAGCATCATAAGCCGCATATATTGAAATTAGAAAGTCTACAATGAAATAATACCAATCGACAAATATAAAATCCACTATTAAGATGACAATCAATGTAATGGCGAAATACATTATTCCTTTTTTAATATCACCCGCATATGCTTGGCCTAATCCAGGAATAATAAAAGATAGAATTGCTGCAAGATATTTGTTTGCCATACTAAATTTCTCCAATCAACTAATTAATTTAATATTTAATCAACATCATTATTTAACTTTTGACAAAATAACATAAAAATGTATGATTTACATCACACATGTTTAAATTCATGAGTTTTTGATTGTGATTACAGTACTGTTTAAACCCAATACCCTTGAATAATCAATCTTTTCGGCAATCTTATTCAAAATGCTGATATTGTCAAATTCAAGATCGTCATTTTCGATAACAGGATTAAAGTCAATTCCAGTATCTTTTACCGAAATCAAAATGTTATCCTCATTATTTCTAACAATCACATCAATAGTATCAACCTTTTCATTAATGTTAATGATGTTGACAAGCATTTCTTCAATAGCCAAACCAACTAAGGTCGCAGATTTGTTTCCGGACAGATGCTCTTGGACATCCCTCGCCAAGTCAACGGCCTCATTAATATTACCGTTAATTGTATGGGCAAATACTTTTGATTCATCATTATGTTTGTTAATAAAGAAACCAGTGAATTCTCCACCAGTCTTTTTATTAATGTGTTTTGAATAAACAAATATATACAATATTGTAAGTATTTCTGCTATTGTGAAAGAAATCCAAATTCCATTAGCGCCAAATAAATATGATAATGCGCATGCGAATGCTACAGGGAATACGACCCCTTCAAGTAGGGATATTGTATTAGATAGATTATTCTGCTGGATAGCTTGAGCATAAAAAGTATATAAGAATGTAATTGCTATTCCCACATAACTAATTGCATATATTCTAACCGCATTCAATACAATAGGAACGTCTGCAGGATTTTTAACATGGAATAAGACTAATAAAATTTGAGGATAGACAATAAGCAGCAAAGAGAATATTAAACTTGAAGTCAAAACAATCTTTAAAGATTTATTCCTTATATAATCAACACTTTGATAATCCTCTTCCTGGTAATAGACGGACACAATAGGGGACATTGTTTGTGCTGTACCGATTAAAAACATGTAAAGAATGAATAAACTATTATAACATATATTGAAAGCTGCCAAACCGGATTGTCCTATGTATAATGTAATTAGAGTATTTATTACAAAGATTTTTATAGTCAGGTACAATTGTGTTGATGCACCTGAAAATCCGGACTTGCAAATATCTGAAAGAACAGATACAAATGTTTTTGCTTTAACAGAAATAAATTCCAATGTTCTTTGTGAATTGAAGAAATATGTGGACATATAAGTGCAACCAAAAATATAACCCACAATTGTCGCCCATGCGGCACCAGAAATGCCTAAATTAAATACTCCAATGAAAATAATATCAAATATGATATTGATTACATTAGACAATAATAATGCCCTAAACGGCAAATTCACCAATCCATCGGTTCTGATAAAGTATGATAAACTCATAATATAACATAGAAATGGCATTCCTAAAACATAAACACTATAATACTGTAAAACAAAAGGTTGAATTTGCGGTGAGGAACACAGCACCTGTACAACCTGACTTGAAAATAGTGTGCCTAAAATCGCTACCAGTATTCCAAACACAAGTAAGGCTATTATCGAAACCGAAAATATTCTATTGCTTCTTTCAGTATCGAACTCTGCTTTTGCAATTGAACATAATACACTTCCACCTAAACCTATCATCCAATAAACTAAATTAACGGAAGTACTTAGTGGAATAACCGGTTGAATAGCTGATAATGCCATAGCTCCTATCAGATTACTGATGATAATGGAGTCTACAACCATACATATATTCCCTGTCATAGAGGTGAGAAGTGTAGGGAAGAAAAATTCCCTAAATTTACCACTTAATAATTTATAATTACGGACATACAATTTAATCGCCCACATTAAAGAAGTCTAAATCATCCAAGTATTTGACAAAGGTATAAATATATTTTTCAGAAATTAAAGGCCAATTAATTCCTAAACGATATAATACCTGTGTTGTATAATTATTGTCAACAGCCAACCATTGTTTTTTAACTTTACCTGATCCGACTGAAGTTATTAAACCTGAAACACCATCCTGTTTGGATTTATCTGCCAATGCCTCTTTTAAAGCATTTTCATATTCTTCATCTTCACAAGGGTCGATTATTAAACCTAAAGGCCTTATTATCTCAATTATATCTGCAAAAGTAATATTGTGGGAATTGTACGGATGGAAAACAACACAATCTTTCGGTGTTTTAGCCAATGCAATAATTGATTTTGCAGTCCTGTCGATCTGACTGAATTCCACATTATTTGAAAGCATTTCATATGGCATTTTGCCCATAGTAATGAATGCTTTTAAACGATTGATAAATCCATTAGATTCGAAATTGATTTGGAATTCACTATCAGAGCTTCTGGCCATCAAATTACCTACTCTCATTATTTTAACATCCAAATCGTCTTCTACAGCAGCTTCAAGCACTGCCCTTTCGGCCAGGAATTTGCTGCTAATATACTGATTATCAATTCCCTGACCAATGAACAAGTCGTTTTCAGTAAAAGCAACATCCAATGGTGGGAAATTATTAATACTTTCTCCAGCAACACTATATGTTGAAACTTGAACGTATTTGGCATTTTTCATTTTAGCGAATTTCAATCCATTAATTACCCCACCTAAATTGATATCTTCAATATCAGTTCCAGATGAGAAATGCTTTACATTTGCAGCACAATTGACAACAGTATCGATATTTAATGAGACGATATTTTCAAAATACTTGAAGTCAGTAATGTCTCCTTCAATTACTTCTACTCTTTCATCAAATATGTTTTCATCAACGCTATCTTCAAAATAATAGAATACTAAAGATTTAAGTCTATCAGTAGCAGATAAATGTGCTTTGGATCTTAATAAACAATAAATCTTACCTGTCTCACTTTCTAAAAGTTCTCTTAAAACGTGAATTCCTAAAAATCCAGTAGCTCCGGTTAATAAGACATCACCTAAATCATCTTCCAATTCACCATTTATAAATGAGGTTAGATTGTTTTTCTTTAACAAGTTGTCAATGCCTGAATAATCATATTTGATTTCCTCACTAGATTCTGTGAAATGATTTGATGAAATCAGTTCTGAAAGCAATCTTGGAGTAGGATTTTTAAATACATCACCATAAGTTAATTCATAACCCCTATTTAAAGCCTCCATTGTAATTTTAGTTACAAGAAGAGAAGTACCACCAATTTCAAAGAAATTATCGGTTACGCTTACTTCATCAAGATCCAAAATTTCTGCAAATACGTTTGCAAAGAATCCTTCAACTTCATTTTTAGGGGCGACATACTCTGAGATTAATTCCGGCTCAGGGAGATTTTTCAAATCAGTTTTGCCGTTTAAAGTTTGCGGCATTTCATCTAATTCCATATAAACTGTAGGAACCATATAATATGTTAATTTTTCAGAAAGAACAGCTTTTAATTCTTCAATATCAAATGAAAATTCATTTGAATCACGATATTTAGCTTTATATTTTTCATTAACTGTGAAATATGCGCACAAATGATCATTATTTTTAATCTTTTTAACAACTACGGCAACAGAGTTAATAGGTTCAAATTCAGAGATAACTGATTCGATTTCACCAATTTCTATTCTCAAACCTCTTAATTTAATTTGATTATCTAAACGTCCATGGATAGAAATATTTCCATCTTCATCCACTTTAGCATAATCTCCGGACCTGTAGAATCTAATTCCATTAATTTCCACATATGCTTTTGCATTATTTTCTGGGCGATTAAGATAACCTCTTGAAACACCCCCTCCTGCAATATACAATTCACCCATTACATTTGGAGGCAGAGGATTTCCATCTAAATCCATAATGCTTTCAAAAACATTGAAATAAGGTTTACCTATATTGAGTTTTCCATCATCAATCAGGTGTGCATTACAGACAACTGTTGTTTCAGTAGGTCCATACATATTATAGACTTTAGCATCAAGATTATCCAAAATATCCAGTAATTGTGGAGGGAATCCTTCTCCACCAATAGATAAAATCTTAAATTTAGAAAATTCTTTACCTAAATCTTCTAATTCAAAATAATGTAATAGACGTGATGGAGTTCCACTATAAACGTTTGCACCAGTCCTTTTAATTAATTCACATAATGCTAAAGAATCCTTATATTCAACATCATTGGCAAATGCGATTGGAATTCCATTCATTAATGCTGTCATTGTTTCTTGATGTAACATGTCAAATGCAACTGTGGAAATAGATAAAGCTATATATCCTTCTTTTTTACCATTAGTTGCTAATTCATAAGTATAAACACTTCTAGGATCAGGATAGACGAAGTTTGCGAGGTTTCTGTGTTCTATCATTACACCTTTTGGAAGACCGGTTGAACCGGAAGTGTAGATGATATATGCGAGATTGTCACCTTTTAACTCAGGGTCCGGGTTAGAGTCATCAGTCTCCTCAAGCAATTCTGAAATTTGTATAAGGTTGTCTGAATATTCGCTTAAATCAATATTTTTAATATCAACAATATCGTCAATAATGATAAATTTAGCGTCACTGTCAGTTAAAACATGTTCAACCCTGTCTTTAGGATAATCTGAATCCACAGGTATGAAAGCGGCTCCTGATTTTAGAATACCAAATATGGAAGCGAAAACATTACTGTCACGTTTTAATATAAACATCACTTTGTCTTCCGCTCCAACACCTCGTTTAATAAGTGCATTAGCTATTTTATTTGCTCTGGTATTTATTTCGCTGAATGTATAATCTCCATCTTCAGCATATATTGCAATTTCATCAGGATGCAATTCAACTTGTTTCTCAAATATTTTATTTAACCTATACTCCTCCAACTCTTGGAAATCCAAATCATCAATTGATAAATCTTTAGAATCAACAATTGAAATGTCTTTCAGAGGAGTATCTTGACTGAAAGTTGTGAATTTGTTTATAATTACTGAAAAACTATCTAAAAATGTTTGAATTAATGAAGAGGAATATAATTGATCATTATATTTCATTGAAACATCATATTCGCCGCCATTTTCAACAACATTTAAGTTTAATTTAAACTTAAGATTATCTTCATCTAAAGACTGTCTTTTGACAGTTTGTCCTGCAATTTCAATATCTTCAACAATATTGCCGTGGAATGCATAGACGAATTCCGGAACAATTCCATATCCATCGGAAATTTTTGTTAAAGGATAAGAAGAATGGGACAATACATCAAACCATTCCTTATTTATATATTCAAAGAACTCTGCAATAGTTAAATCAGAATTTAAATTCAAAGCCAATGGCAGTGTTTTAACCATCATTGCCAATGTTTTTTGCTGATTTGGATTGAACCTACCATTAGTTATTGTTGCAATCAATAAATTCTTATCATAAGCAAATTTGGACAATACAAAAGAGGTTGCCGCCAAGAATAAATTATTTTGAGTGATAGACACTTTATTACAGAAATCATCAATACGATTTTTGTCTAAAGAAAGAATCTTCTCTAAACCAACACCCTCATGCTCATCACCACTCAAATCAGGAGTCATTAAAGTTGCTTCATCAAACTCTTTAATTTTATTGAAGAAAAATAGTTCTGATTCTTTATACATTGAAGAACTTTCAATTTTGGCCTCATTTAATGAATAATCGAAACCATCCACTTCTTCCAATTCATATTCCTTGCCATCATAGATTTTTGCAATTTCATCAAACAATATGTTTAATGAAGTACCGTCAACAATTATATGGTGGAAATCAGCAAGTAAAACTGAACTATTTACAATTTTAAATCTGAATAACAAGTCCTCTTCAAGATTGAATGGTTTTATAAAGTCTTTAATGTCAACTTCACCATCGACAATTTCAATTAAATCATCAACTTCAATTTCCCTTCTTTGTTGATAAACTCCACCTTCATACATCACGATTTTTGCTTTTAGATAAGGGTGGTTATCAATAGCTTTGCAAATTGCCTGTTTTAATTTATCCGCATCGATTTCAGAATTAAACTCGATTTTTTTAGGAATATTATATGATAGTTTTTCCGGATTTTTCAAACAATCAAAGTAAACTCCCAATTGATTCTGAGTTAATGGATATAAATCCTGTAAATCTTGTGACTCCTCTTCAACGAAATTAATATGTTTAGCAATATTTTCAATGGTTTTATATTTCATCACGTCGGTAACCATCAATTGTGTATTGAATTGCTCATAAACGGCAGAAACTAGCTGAACTACAGATAATGAAGTCAAACCAACTTTAAATAAGTCTGTGTTTATACCGAAATCGTCTGTGCCTAACAATTCAGAAACAATGTCAAATATTCCTTGTTCAATATCATTTCTAGGATCGATGAACTCTTCCATATCCAATTGAGGATCAGGCAAGTTTTTGAAGTCTGTCTTTCCATTTGGAGTTTTTGGAAATGCATCCAATTGTGTGAAGAATGATGGAAGCATATATGCAGGCAGATTATCTAATAAATGCTGTTTTAAATCTTCAATATTTATTTTCTCAGTTGCTGTGAAATATGCGCACAGATAATCTGTTTCATTGACCTTCTTAATCAACACTTTTGAAATCAGAACATTGTCAAATTTCGCAATCAATGTTTCAATTTCTGAAGGTTCGATTCTTAATCCTCTGAGTTTAATCTGTCCATCATTACGACCTAAAACGTATAATTCGCCGTCTTTGTCTTTTTTACAGTAGTCACCAGTATTATAATAAGGAATTCCGTTTAAAGTCATGAATACCTTTTCGGTTTGTTCAGGATTGTTAATATAACCCCTGGCTATTCCCGCACCGCCAACATAGACATCACCGGGAACATAAGGAGGTAACTGATTGCCGTCAATATCCATTATCTTATCAACAACATTCAACATCTTCCAACCGGCAGTAATCTCATTGCTGTCGATTAATTTATAATGAGAAGCTATAGTAACCTCTGTTGGCCCATAGGAGTTGTAGATATCCGCATCGGTGAATTCTCTTAATCTGTCATATAATATTGGAGGGAATCCTTCTCCCCCGACAACTATGATTTTACATTCTTTCACTAATTCTTGAATTTCCTTAATGCTTAAATATTCGATTAATCTTGTTGGAGTTCCACCGAATGCATCAGCATTGTGCTGCTTAAATAGCTTGTAGAATTCCAATGGATTTACAAGCTGTTCATCATTGGTAAATACGACCGGCAAACCATTGAGGATTGTTCCGAATATTTCTCTTAAAAATACAATGAATGAAATCATGGAAATTGATACGAACTTAGTACATCTTCTGTTGAGTTCATAAATCGGAACGTTTTCCGGATGATTTGCAATATAATTGGAAATTCCCCTATGTGTAATCATGACCCCTTTTGGTTTTCCTGTGGATCCTGAAGTGTAAATCAGGAAACATAGGTTATCAGGAGTTAGTTCAACATCAGGATTTGTATCATCTTCTTCTTCAAGCAATTTTGATACGTGCACTCCGTTTTCGCCTTCGTAGGTAACATCCTTATTGGTTATAACAAATTTGGATTCACTATCTTCAAGCATTTGGTCAATTCTATGTTTCGGATAGTTCGGATCGATTGGGATGAATGCCCCACCCGCTTTAACAGTACCGAGTACGCTGGCTATCAATTCGCTGTTACGCCTCATCATGAGCATTACCCTATCTTCAACTTCAAGACCCCTTTTGAGCAATGCATTAGCTATCCTATTGGCTTTTTTATTAAGCTCATCGTAAGTGAATTCCCCATCTTCAGTGTATAAAATCACCTTATCAGGATCTTCACTAACGGCATTTTCAAATATCTTATTTATCAATCCTTCATTTGCTAATTTGACTTCAAAGCCTTCATCCAAATCAATGTTTTCCACGATGGAAATGTTCTTTAATGATTCGTGATGATTGCTGCTGAATTTTTCAATCAGGACATTGAATGCAGATAAAAATGCGTCAATCAGCTCATCGGAGTAGTATGCTGAATCATATTCGACAGTTATTTCCTTTTCATCATATGAAAAGATGAATTTGTAATCTTCTTTATTGTAATCCTGTGTTGAAAATAGGATTTCGCTTTCAAAATCCAAATAATCATAATCATGAAAATCCTTAAATTGGGATTTGAAATCATAGATATACTCTTCAACAGTCAAATCCGTGTCGAAATGATATCCTGCAGCTTGCTTATTGTAAGCTATCAAAATATCTTTTGAAAATGAAAATTTGACTAGATTAAATAAAAATACTGATAAAAAAAGATCTCTTTCTGAAGAATCAAATTCTTTCTTTAGTTCCTTAATTTTTTCATTATAATAAGTTGATTTAATTTCATATTTTGTTTCTTTATCTTTTACATCTGGTGAAATTGTAGTTGCAAAATCAAAAGAACTTATCAAATCATAATAATACTTTTGTACTATAACATCCATAAAATATATTATAATATGAATAATATTTAATATTTTTTGAGAATTAAATTTACTTGAAATAAGGGATGAAAATGGAAATAACAAAAAATTACAACGAAAAAGAATTAACATTGAATATTGAAGGCCGTATCGATACTATCACATCACAAGAGTTAGATAAAGAAATTCAAGACGAAATGGGTAATTTCGACTCATTAACCTTAGATTTTTCTGATGTAGAATACATTTCAAGTGCTGGACTTAGAGTTCTAATTTCAACACAAAAGAAATTAAAAGCAGATGACATTCCATTTGTTATTACAAATGTTAACGACACAATCGGTGAAATATTTAGAATGTCCGGTTTTGATAAAATCTTAAAGATAGAATGAACTCAATAACCCTAAAACCAGAATTAAATGAATTATATACTTTAAACGAGTTTATTTTAAATGAACTTCCTGAAGAAAACCTTCAGGTAAATTTAATTATTGAAGAAATTTTTGTCAACATTGTCAATTATTCAAAAACAAAACTCATTAAAGTTAATGCGAAATGTGAAGATACTACATTAACAATTGAATTTATTGACAACGGCATAGAATTCAATCCTCTACTTAAAGAAAAACCTGAACCCCCCTATGATATTGATGATGCTAGAATTGGGGGTCTTGGAATATTTTTAACAAAAGAACTGTCCGATGGCATTTATTACAATCATGTCAATGGAGAAAATCATTTGAAAATTATTAAAAAATTGAAATAATAAAATCAGAACTTAAATACACTTTTTATTTTGATTTATTGTTTAGCATTTAATTTCCCCCATTATATGTTTTGGAATCATCATTTCCCTATCCAGTTCTTTAAGCATCCTTGCAGAAATAAAATAGAGATAGAACATGATAAAAGTAGCTTATTGCAATATTGATGAGTTAGATTTATCTAAAACATATGGATTATTACCTGAAACTAGAAAAAATAAGGTTGATAACTTTAAATTTGAAAAAGATAAAAAACTCAGTGCTGGAGCTTATTTTCTTTTAGATAAATTGCTTAAAGAAGAATGCATTGAGAATCCTATTTTTGAAATTGGTGAATTTGGTAAGGCATACATCTCAAATTATGAAAATATTTATTTTAACCTAAGCCACTCAGGCAAACTGGTTGCCTGTGCAATATCCGACCGTGAAGTTGGGCTTGATATTGAGCTAATAGATTATTCAATTGAATTGGATATAGCGAAAAATTTCTTTTTTAACAGCGAATACAAAAACATTATCAAATCCAAAAATCCCCAAGATGAATTCTTCAGATATTGGGTTTTAAAAGAAAGCTATATGAAATATACTGGTTTGGGTTTTAACTTGGATTTAGATAAATTTGAAATAATTTTAGACAAAGAAATCAGACTTAAAAATGATAATGACGATTTGAAATTTTCATTGTTTGACCTTAATGACTACAAACTAGCGGTTTGCGCAAAATCCAATGTTAAAGATGTCATTAAATATTCAGTTGATGATCTATTCCAAATCTGAAAAAATCATATTCTTAACGGCAAATCACCAATGACATTTCCTTTTTTTGAAACGGCTACTGTATCTTCTAGGCGAACTCCGAATTCACCTTCCAAGTATATTCCTGGCTCTACAGTTATAACCATTCCTTTTTCAATTATAGTTTCATCACGCATTGAAAATCCAGGAGTTTCGTGAATGTCAAGGCCTAAGCTATGTCCTGTTGAATGAATGAATTTATCGCCATAGTCATAATCTTTAATAATGTCGCGGGCAACCTTATCTATTTCACAACATTTGAGTCCAGGTTTTATAGCTTTGATGGATTTGTCATGTGCTTCAGCCACAATATCCCAAATTTCCTGTTGGCGTTCTGTGTAAACCATTGTACGTGTATTATCGGAACAATAACTATCAAAAATAGCGCCCCAATCAATCAAAATTGGCTGTTGCAGTAGTTTATTCTGAGGAATTGCATGGGGTAGACTTGATTCGGCACCACTTGTGACAATTGTGTCAAAAGACTCTTTTGAAGCACCATTCTCAATCATATTTCTTACAAGATCAAAAGCAACCTCCTTTTCTGTACCTGAATTGTTTAAAATATCCAATTGTAAAAAAGATTTTTGAGCAATTTCAGTCGCTTTTGTGATTTTCTCAATCTCTTGAGGTGTCTTGATCATTCTTTGCTTGTCAATGTAAGTTTTTGAATCGATTTCAAAATCATCCCTAAATTTAATATATGTGCTGAAAGGCAAACTGGGCTCAATAGCCAGATTCATTATTCCTTCCTTTTTTAACTCCTCAATCATTACCTCGTATGATTCATATTTTTTGACCTCAATTGTGGAATCTCGATTGGCTATTTCCATATCCATTCCTGATGCATAGATAACTGGATTTTCTTTTATAAAACAAAAGGCAAAACTGGTCGGTTTATAATTTGAAATATATTCCACATTTGTAAATTTTGTGAGCAAATAAGCTTGAAAATCATCCTTTTCCAAGTCTTTTAAAATATTGTCAATATGTAATTCCATAATTAATATTAGAAAAAACTTTATATATAAAATTAGATATTTTAAAATCATGTTCAAATTTACAAGTAATGAAGTGAGAGATTTAATAATTGCATTTGTCGTTATTTCTCTTTGTTTTGCAATAGTGAATGGCAGAGGGGACATTAATGCAGCCATTTCCATGTTACCTATTGTCATGGTTGGTGTAGGTGCCGGATTTATCTTACATGAGCTCGGACACAAATTCGTATCCATGAAATACGGTTATTGGGCTGAATTTAAATTATGGCCACAAGGATTGCTAATTGCATTAATTACATCATTTTTTGGTTTCGTATTTGCAGCACCTGGTGCCGTTTACACCTATGCAAATTACATGACTGATGAGATTAACGGTAAAATATCCATTGCAGGACCTATTGTAAATATCATATTGGCGCTAATTTTCTTAGCGATTGCGACAATGGTTTATACAAGCGCAGCTTATTCCGAAACTTATGCAATAATTTTTATTGTTTGTGCAGTTGGATACTCAATCAACAGTTTTTTAGCTGTATTCAACTTATTGCCAATAGGAAATCTTGACGGATCCAAAGTACTAAGATGGAATTTCGGAATCTGGATCATTACAATTGCAATTGCAGCCATATTGACTTTAATGTCAATGACAATGGGTGTTGTGAATATTGTTAGATTAATTATAGGATTTTAAAATGACTGGAAAACTTACATATTTTGAAGGAACTCATAGGATTATTGCTCCTAAAAAAACAATCGAAATTAATGAAGATAAATTGAAAACTGCCGGAATCACACGTATAGCAGACATTACAGATTTGGATAGAATTGGAATGCCTGTCTATACTGCAATCAGACCTACTGCAGAAGATGGTGCAATCAGCATCTATGGTGGTAAAGGAGTTTCAAAAGACCATGCGAAAGCATCTGCGATGATGGAAGGTTTCGAAAGATACTCCGCTGAAAAACAGGACCGTGATGAAACAATAATTGCAACCATAGACGAGATTGGCCAAAAGGGAGATTATGTAAATCCAAAATCTTTGAATTTACCTCAAAAATTCGAAAAAGAAGATATTGGAAATTTAACTTTAGAATGGAATTTGGCTCATGATTTGATTTCGGGCAATGATTATTATGTTCCATCAAATGCGGTTTTTCATCCTTACACTCATGACGCAAGCATACAAAGCTTATTCAAGTCAAATACCAATGGCCTTGCTTCAGGAAATATCCTGGAAGAAGCAATATTACATGGGATGTTTGAGGTTATTGAAAGGGATGCATGGAGCATCTTTGAATTGACACATAAAAATTATGCACAAATCAATACAGACAGCATTGAAAGTGAATTGATCAATGAAACGATTGATAAATTCGAATCCAATGGCATCAAAATCAAATTAATGGATTTTACAGCAGATATCGAAATCCCCACAATAGCCGCTTCAGCTGACGATACCATTACAAGGGATGCGGGTCTTTTGACTTTAGGAATGGGTACACACCTGGATCCTGAAGTTGCAATTCTAAGGGCATTGACTGAAGTTGCCCAAAGCAGAGCAACACAGATTAATGGTGCTCGTGAAGATACCGTAAGAGCTGATTTTGCACGCGAAGCAGGCTATGAAAGAATGAAAAGAATCAATAAGTTCTATTTCAAAGAGGAAGAAGAGAAAATTAACCTTCAGGACATTGAAAACAAATCCACAACATCAGTTAGTGAAGATATTGATATTGTTAAAGAAGAGTTAATGGCAAATGACATCAAACAGATTTTATATACTGATTTGACAAGACCTGAGCTCGATGTGAGTGTTGTTAGAATAATCATTCCTGAAATGGAACTTTATGCACTTGATCCAGAACGTGCAGGCTACAGATTTTTAAGAGTATGATACAATGGTAAAAGTCATAATCTACACTGGATTATCCCTTCCTTTTGAAGAAGCGAAAGCTATTTTAGATTCACATGATGATATTGAAGTAATCTACAAAAGACCAATAAAGCGTGGCGATTTAGGCCATGACATGAAAGAGAATCCTGACATCATAGGGATAATCGACGGAGTATTTCACCAAAACTCCGCCGTAGGCCACAGGGAAATCCTTGACGTGCTGAAAAAAGGAGTTAAAGTATTCGGCGCTTCCAGCATGGGTGCCTTAAGAGCATCAGAACTCGATAGCTTGGGCATGGTCGGTATTGGCTATTGCTACAACGAATATGCGAGCGGCAATATCATATCTGATGACGATGTTGCTGTAATGCTTGATTCAGAAACATTGGAAGCTCTTTCCGTGCCTTTAATAAGCATGGATTATGTTTTCAGCAATTCCGTTCGTGAAAACATCATCACAGAAGCAGAAAAGGATGAACTGATTGAAATCACCAAGGAAACTTTTTATCCGCAAAGGACCTACGCCAAAACTTTAGCCGAATCCGGCTTGAACGATGATAAAAAAGCACAGTTGATTGACTTTATCCGCACTTCAGATGACATTAAAAAGGAAGATGCAAAGGAATTAATTTACCACATTAAAAATTTGATAGAATGAAATTAGAAGACAAAATTGAAATCGTTGAAAAGATTTTGAAAGACAAAAATGTTGCAGTCGGTTTTTCTGGCGGTGCCGATTCAACATTGATTGCATATCTTTCTTCAAAAGTTGCAAAAAATACGTTGGCCATCACTATCGACAATCATCTGATGCCCACTGGCTTTATAGAGCATGCAAAAAATGTAACTGGCCTGTTCAACATAAACCATGAGATTATCGACATTAATTTCTATGATGACGAATCCTTTCTCAACAATGATTCTAAAAGATGCTATACCTGCAGAAACTTAATGTATAGCGAAATAAAGAAACTTGCCTTTGAAAAGGGATACGATTTTGTTTGCGATGGAAACAACATCAGCGATCTGGTCAATGACAGGCCAGGAATTTTGATTACATATGCCCAGAACTTTGAAACACCATTAATAGAAGCAAAGCTAACTTCTAAAGAAATCCATGAATATCTCGATAAAAACAATATTCCCTATTCCAAATCAACAACATGCCTTGCAACCAGAATCCCAACTGACACCAAAGTGACAAAGGAAAAAATTGACAGGATAAGTTGTTGTGAAGATTACATTTTAGCCAATACAGACTGCAAAATAGTAAAAGTTAGAGATAATGAAACACTTAGTCTATGTGAAGTTGATGACATCAACGAAATAATCAAAGACAATAAATTTAAACAAATTAACGATGAATTAAAAAGGCAAGGTTATGAAAAAGTATCTTTAAATTTATCAGAAATCCAGGATAATGATGACATAACTATTGACTGGGATGAAGGTTCATTTTCATATAAACTGCCATTCACAATAAACATTGAAAATACAAAAAAAGAATTGGAAAATAAGATTATTTTCAAATCAAAAGAAAAGATATGCATAGAAAACATTGAAATTTTTGATACCGGACTGATAAAAGGAAATGATTTTGAAAATTATGAAAATGCATTAGATAAATTCATGCAGATATTACCTAACATAAGAAGAAACGTTTAAGACTGTTTTTCTTTCATTTCCATATATTTCTTAAAAACAATGTCTGGAGTTTCAATAACGTGATCAAAAGTGGTTGAAAATAAATTTGGTTCAAAATCAGGTTCAGTTTTCCTCATGTTTTTTAAGGAAATCAAACCACCTTCAATTTTGAAGCCAACATCATCTGCTGAAACGGAAGTCAAATTTACTTCAATTTCAGAAGCTTTTTCAAGAATTTCATTAGCGGTAACCTCATATTTTAAATTTAAGATTTTATGAGGCATTATTTCATTAATTGTTCTTTTGATTACTGAATCTAGAAGCTCTAAAAATTTAATGGCAGGTGGCATATCATTAGCCCACCAATATGTAATAACTGAATTTAAGACAATTACGTGTTCAGCAAAATCATCATATAACCTTGCGCGAACATTAATTGTACTTTCATCAGTTTTGATAATTAAAACTGGACTAACAGCCATTATATCACTATTCTTCTGTAACTAATGCTTTGATTAAATCGCTAGCTCTTACAAGACCGACTAAATCTCCTTCAACACCAATAACAGGAATTTGTTCTATGTTTAAGGTTTTCATTTTTTTAGCACAGTCTGAAACTTTAGTTTTAGAGTTAGCTACTTCAACATTACCTACAGCAACATCACTAACAACTTTGTCAGTAAATTTCAAATGATTTTTTTCTATGTATAAAACAGAAGTGCTGTCCCAAGACCATTTGTCACCTTCAGTACCAACAGTGGAACTGTGTTCGCTTCTTTCGGAAATAATTTCAATTTCAGAAATGAAATCTGTTTCAGTTAAAATACCTGATAATTTAGCATCATCATCAAGAGCTAAAACGGATTTTAAACCGAATTGGTTCATAGTCTCGAATGCAACATTCAATGGAGCTTTTTCCCATGTTGTTGGAACAGTGGTAATCATATAGTTTTCAACAGCATCATTAACTTCAATTTTAGTTAAAGCTTTAGACACTAAATCGAAAGAGGTGATAATACCTACTAATTCGCCATCATCATTTACAACAGGAACTCTTCTAATATTATTCTCCATCATTTTGCGAGCTGCAACTACCACGTCATCACTAGGATGTACAGTAATTAAATCCCTACTCATCAACATTGCAATTTGTTCTTCATCAGGATTATTAATTAAATCAGAACGAGTTACTAGTCCTACTAAAATGTCAGTGTCTTCTTTGACAACTGGCAATACTGCTTTTTTTTCTTTTCTCATTAAGTCTAAAACTTTATCCCTGTTACCTGGAACAGAAACACTAACTACATTTTTAGACATTGTTCTTTTAACTAACATAAAAACACCTTTATAAACATACAATAATAAAATGGTAATTTGATTAATGAACTACGAGCACTGCACATTTGGCTGAGTTAACAACTTTATCTGCCACACTGCCCATAATAAATCTATCGAAGCCAGATTTACCAGAACTACCCATCACTATTAAATCAATATCTTCTTCTTTGGCCACTTCTAAAATAGCTTTAGCAGGTGAACCTTCTCTAACCACATGAGTAATTTTTAAATCATCTTCAATTAATTTATCAAATTCTTTAAGATTTTCTTCAGATCTCTCTTTTAAAATTTGATTTAACTGGTATACTTCATCATCTAATGGGAGTCCGTTAACAAAATTATTTTCTGTGACGCTCACAGCTATTATTTCAGCTCCACTGACTTTTGCCAAAAACAAAGCATGCTTTTGAGCTTTTTTTGCAAATTCAGAACCATCAGTAGGAACCAATATTTTCTTATACATCATTAACATCTCCCATAATATATAGATTTATATCCATGATATTATATGCTAAATTTTTTATTAATGGTATATAATATATTTTTCGTTTCTACCCTATTTATTATATTTAAATAAGGATTTTTAGAAAAAGAATTGCAAACTATAAATTCAGCAAAATTACCCTCATCAATCACTGATTTTTGAATTATGTTATTGATGTCAAATCCGCAGATATTAGTAGTTGCCATTTTTAATAAATCAACAGGGTTAATGTAGCTTCCATAGCGAACAGACATAATTTTCAAGCAAAATTCCAGCTCACGAAACATATTCGGGGAATTAAGCATTGCATTATCAGTTCCGATTAATGGCTTCAAGCCCAAATCCAACATTTTATTCAAATCTGCAACACCTACATTCAGGGTTGCATTTGCTCTTGGACACACAACAACATTTTGGCCAGACCCTGAAACCAGTTCCAAATCATCATTTTTTGGATTTGTCAAATGAACCAATTGGGAGAAGTTGGTCTTGACTCCTTTTTCAATCTCGCTTAATCCATAATTATTCAAAGATTCTATCTGATTGGATTCTGATTCGGCGACATGAATTGATGAAATCTTTCCTGCTTTTCCACATTCTTTAGAAATGATTTCAGCAACATCCATAGTAATTTCACCAAAGCCGCTTGGAGCAATACCGTCTGCAAGTTTCAGTAATTTGCGAACAGCTGTCCGGACTCTGTTCAAATCTGGATCATCACCATAGAAACTATCGTCACGGCCTAAAATTATTGGCTTGATCGGAATATCTTTTGAAGCTTTTTTCAATAGTTTAACGCCTTCGATTCCTCCTTCACGATAATCGATGAAATGGGTTGTTCCGCTTTCAACCATTTCCCACATTGAAGCTTTCATTGCATCAATCAACTCATCATCAGTGGCATTGGCTAATGCCACATGCTTGACACCATTCGGCGGCTTGACCATTTCGCTTAAAGACAAAGAATATCCTTCATCTTTGATAATGGAATCGCCGATATGAATATGGCCATTGATAAATGACGGGCAAACAACAGCACCATCAACATCAATAATTTTGCCTTCGCTAGAGTCTTTTCCGATTTCAATGATTTTACCATCATCAACGACAATATTTTCCCTGGTTGGAACTAAATTCTCGCCTTTTAATATAATTCCATTAGATACAGTAAACATTAAAGGAAAATCTAATTTTTTTAATTAATAAATTTTAGCATTCATTAAACTTATTAAATTGAAAAACTTAATATAAAATTGTAATGGGACCAATAATAAATACGACTTTAATCAATTTTTAGATATTGGCACACTATTTATAACCATTGCAGTCTTTTTTAAACCGCCAAGGTGATTTCTATTAACTCCCAAGAAATAAGATACTTCTACAGAAATATTGTGAAAACCGGTGATGTATACCGAGTTAAATACAATAATAAAGATTATGGGGAATTTAGTAAATTATCTGATGCGCTATATGAAAGAGACGCCCTATTTTTTTGTAATTTTGACTATGATCTGCTTGTCGAATGTGATTTGGAAAATAAATATGAAAATATGGAACTACCCCCATTTCCAGAAAGGCGTCCGAAAGGAAGAATAAAAGGAACCAAAGTCAACAAAAAGGAAAGGGAAGGTGAAATCCTTTTCAATCATAAACTTCGCAAATTCTACATTCAGAAAAGTGATGAAATTATAGGCTATTATGACACCATGACCGAAGCTTTCTACTATAAAAAACTGTTAATGGACAATCAATGGGACAAATCCGTGTTAAAAACAAACATTACTGAAAGATTGGACGTTTACATTATTATTGATCCGACAAAAGAATATAAAGTTCAATTAAATTATTGTCCTAAATGTAAAAACAAATTAAAAATCGGCGAAAAAGAATGTCCTTCATGTGGTATTAATATTGAAGAATACCTATTCAAGAAATAAAAAAAGGATAGAGAAAAATCATTCTCCATCTACATATCTATTTAAAGATTTTACATTGATTTCACTATTTTGAACAGCTTGAATAGCATTCAAAACAGCTCTTGCACCAGCTAATGTAGTAACGTAAGGTATACCGAGTTCAATAGCTAAACGCCTAATGATATAACCATCCTTAGCTGATTGCTTACCTTCAGAAGTGTTGATAATCAAATCAACTTCATTGTTTAAAATGGCGTCCCTAATATTAGGGGAACCTTGGGATACTTTCAATACTTTTTCAACTGAATCAAGGCCAGTAGCATCACCAGTACCGTCAGTGGCCATAATGTCAAATCCTAAATTAGCTGCTTTTTCAGCAATAGGTCTGATTTTTTTCTTGTCAGACTCTTTAACACTTATGAATATTTTACCTTCTTTAGGCAAGTCCATTCCTGCTGAAAGTTGTGATTTGTAAAATGCCATTCCATAGCTTTCATCTATACCGATACTTTCACCGGTAGATTTCATTTCAGGTCCGAGCACTGTATCGGATTCAGGCAATTTCAAGAATGGGAATACTGATTCTTTAACGGCAACATGGTCTATTTTAATTTCTTTGGTTAAGTCAAAGTCCTTCAATTTAGCGCCATGCATAATCCAAGTTGCAACTTTCGCAAGAGGCACTCCAATAGCTTTACTTACGAACGGAACTGTCCTACTTGCACGAGGGTTAGCTTCAATGATGTAAACCATTTCCTCATCAAGTTTTACTGCATATTGAATATTCATTAAACCTTTAACATCTAATTCAAGAGCTAATTTAGTTGAATTTTCACGAATAGTGTCGAGAATATGTTCTGGAATGGTTTGAGGAGGTATTACACATGCAGAATCTCCTGAGTGAACACCGGCTTCTTCAATGTGTTCCATGATTCCTGCAATAAATACGTCTTCACCGTCACATAGAATATCTACATCAAGCTCAATTGCATCTTCTAAGAATTTATCCACTAAAATTGGATGTTCCGGAGATACTTTTACAGCTTCCTTCATATATTCTTCGAGCTCCACATTATCATAAACAATTTCCATTGCCCTTCCACCAATTACATATGATGGACGTACCAATACTGGGAATGTGATTTTTTCTGCAATTTCTTTTGCTTCTTCAAATGAATTAGCTGTTCCATATGGTGCTTGATGAATGTGTAGTTTTTCTAAAAGTTCAGCGAACAATTCCCTGTCTTCTACTCTATCAATACTTTCATATGGAGTTCCCAATATTTTTACACCTGCGTTAGCTAATGGAACTGCTAGATTAATAGATGTCTGACCACCGAATTGTACAATAACTCCATCAGGTTTTTCCTGTTCAATTACACCCATTACGTCTTCAAAGGTTAACGGCTCAAAGAACAGTTTATCTGAAATATCATAATCGGTACTTACGGTTTCAGGGTTGTTGTTAATTAGAATTGTTTCTATTCCATCTTCCTTTAAAGCTAAAGATGAATGGACACAGCAGTAATCGAATTCGATACCCTGACCAATTCTGATTGGTCCTGCTCCAAGAATTACGACCTTTTTCTTATTGGTGGATACAAGTTCATTACCTACATCATAACTGCTGTAGTAGTAAGGGGTTTTAGCTTCGAATTCAGCAGCACAGGTATCAACCATCTTATAGGATTGTTTAATATTGTATCTTGAAAGCAAGTTTCTGACATACTCTTCGGTTTGGCCTGATAGGTCAGCCAATCTCTTATTGGAAAATCCTAATTGTTTTGCTTTTCTTAAATAAGCCTCATCATTTAATTTTTCAGCGGTGACATCGTTTTCAAAGTTAACGATGTTTCTAATTTTGTATAAGAAGAAATTGTCAATTTTTGTAAGTTCTCTTATCTCATCAATATCCATTCCATCCTTAATGGCTGAATAGATTTGGAAATAGATAATGTCAGTAGGGTCTGCCAAGTCTTCTTTAGACCATTCCACATATTCAAACCCGTCAAAGCCCATGTCAAGAGACCTTAGCGCTTTTTGGAATGCTTCTTCAAAAGTTCTTCCGATAGCCATTACTTCCCCTGTCGCTTTCATTTGAACTCCGACTTCACGACTTACGCCTTTGAACTTATCAAACGGCCATCTTGGAATTTTAATAACCACATAATCGATAGCAGGTTCAAATGATGCAGGAGTCTCTTTTGTAATGTCGTTTTTGATTTCATCCAAGGTTAAGCCCAATGCGACTTTTGAGGAAATTTTAGCAATAGGATAACCTGTTGCTTTTGACGCAAGCGCACTACTTCTTGATACACGAGGGTTTACTTCAATAACCTTATACTCATCATTTTCAGGGTTTAATGCGAATTGAATGTTACAACCGCCCCTAATTCCTAATGCACGGATAATCTTAATTGATGCGTCACGCATTTTTTGAATGGTTTCATCACATAGACATTGAATAGGAGCAACAACAACACTGTCTCCTGTGTGAATACCCATCGGATCTATGTTTTCCATAGTACATACAATGATACAGGTGTCTTCCTTATCCCTCATTACTTCAAATTCTATTTCTTTCCAACCTAGAACTGATTCATCAATTAGAACCTGATTAATGAAACTCATATCCAAACCATGGTTTGCAATTTCAATCAATTCTTCTTCATTGTGAGCTATTCCCCCACCGGTTCCACCTAATGTGAATGCCGGCCTTACAATGACAGGATAACCAATATCTTTCACAGCTTCAAGTGCTCCTTCAACACTTTCAACAGCTTGACATTTTGGAATTTCCTCACCAATCTCCTCCATAAGATTAGCGAATAAGTCACGGTCTTCCACATCCTTAATTGTTTGAACATCAGAACCTATGACCTTAATTCCTTCCAATAATCCTAAGTCTCCAAGACCTGTTGCTATGTTTAATCCTGTTTGTCCGCCCATGGTTGGTAAAATAGCATCTATATCTTCTTCCTCTATGATTTTCGCAACTACTTCTGGAGTTAACGGTTCGGTATAAACAGTATCTGCCATTCCAAGATCTGTTTGAATTGTAGCTGGATTACTGTTAACGAGCACTGTTTCAATACCTTCCTCTCTTAGTGATTTACATGCTTGTGATCCTGAATAATCGAATTCAGCCGCTTGTCCGATTTGAATAGGTCCAGAACCAATAATTAATACTTTTTTAATATCTTTATCAACTGGCATATGTAATCCTCATTAAATTTTTTAATAATCATCCATCATTTGATTAAATTCGTCAAAAATGCTTCTTGTATCATTTGGACCAGGACCTGCTTCAGGGTGGTACTGTATACAATGTAATGGTAATTCTTTATGTGAAATTCCTTCAGGAGTTCCATCATTTAAGTTAATTTGGGTTAAAACTAAATCAGTTTCTTTTAATGATTCTTTATCAATGGTAAATCCATGGTTTTGTGATGTGATGAATACTTTTCCAGTTTTTAAATCTTTAACCGGTTGATTTTCACCTCTGTGCCCAAATTTCATCTTATAAGATCTTGCTCCGAAAGATTTTGCGATTAATTGCTGACCCATACAAATACCAAAAATCGGCAATCTGTTTGATAACTTTTTCATTGTTTCAATAGTTTCAGTTACCCTATCCGGATTTCCAGGTCCGGATGTAATCATTAATCCATTTGGTGAATAGTCTAAAACGGTTTTATAATCAGTATCATATGGGAATAAAATCACACCAATGTCTCTTTCTAAAAATGAGTTAATAATATTCCTTTTAACACCACAGTCAATTAAAGCAACTTTCTTGTCTGCATCCTCATTGAAAACTTTGATTTCTTTAGTGGACACCAAAGGCACAACATCCCTTTCTTCAATACTTGGTTGTGCACGTGCCATTTCAAGCAATTCATCATCAGGGATATCTTCAGTTGTTATTGCTGCTTTAAGTGAACCTCTTTCACGAATTTTAAGTGTCAAATCACGAGTGTCAATTCCGCAAATTCCAGGAGTCTCAAATTCGTTTAAAAATTCATCCAATGTTTTTTGAGGCCCGAAATTGGAAACTTCGCGACAGACCTCACGACAAACAAATCCTTCAACCTGAATTCTATCAGACTGATACCACTCTTCACTTACACCATGATTTCCCTCTAATGGGTAAGTGGACATTAAGATTTCTCCTTTAAAAGACGGGTCTGTTAGGGATTCAGTGTAACCACCCATACCTGTGGAAAAAACAAGTTCTCCCAATTTAGTGGTTTCATAACCGAATGCTTCACCTTTTAAAATAGTACCATCTTCTAAAGCTAATTTAGCTATTTTCACCATTAAATCACCATCATAAAAAATATAAAATTACTTTCTATCTTTAATATATTTTATTTTACTATATTATTAAAGTTTGTTTTTTAACAAAAAATCGGATTTTTTAGAAAAAAAATTCAAATAACCGAAAATTATTTTTCAATAATTGAATACTTTTTAAAAAGAAATGAAGTTAAACAAAACCGGAATCCCATTGAAAGTCAAAATTTTTTCAAATTTTAAAAAAATATATATCATTTTTTATAAATCTATTAATTGAAAATCAGTTAATTTCGATTATCCGTTTAATGGTAATGTGGCAATGGAATGAATAATCCGTTAAAGTATTAACTTCTTTAAAATAACAAAGGATACTTGGAGTTATTTGATTTTTATAAAAATCAAAAGGTAAAACTATGGAACAAGAGTGGAATTCTATTTTGACATTCATTTTAGCAATGATTGGCCTTACAATTGGAATTGGAAATATCTGGAGATTTAGTTATGTTTTATATTCCAATGGTGGAGGGTCTTTTTTTATCCCTTACATTATTGCAATTCTGATAATGGGAATTCCATTTTTAATTTTAGAATATGGGTTAGGGTTTAGTTTTAAAGGAAGTTTCTCGAAATTGATGTATTCCCTACGTCCCGAATTTGAAATGATTGCATGGGCATTGGTATTATTCGTATTTATCGTTGTAATCTACTATATGGTTATTTTAGGTTGGGATTTCGCATATTTATTGAATAGTTTCAATTATGGATGGGGAAATAATCCCGCTTCATTTTTTACAGCATCTGTTGGAGGAAGCTCTGATTTAACAAAATCCACAACATTAATCCTGCTTACATTGTTTTGTACATTAATATTATGGGCCGTTTTTTGGTTTATAACTTATCGCGACATTAACGATGGAATTGGAAAATTATCCAAGATTTTAATCCCTTTATTATTTATTATCATGCTTTTCATATTCATTTATTCTTTTACACTGCCCGGAGCTTATTTAGGAATAGAAACATTGCTGAGGCCTAATTGGTTATCTCTTTTAGACATTAACATTTGGCTTGCGGCATTGGGACAGATAATATTCTCTTTAAGCATAGGTCAGGCAATGGTTTACACTTATGCAACTTATTTGCCTAAAAATTCAAAATTAGTTGACGAAGTGCTGCTTGTAGTTATCACAAACTCTTTATACGAGATTTTCATAGCTATCGGAACCTTTTCAATACTTGGACACATGTCATTTACATCATCAATACCTATAAATGAATTAATCAGTGAAGGTACCGGTTTAATATTCATCGTATTCCCAGAAGTTTTCAATTCAATGGGCATAATGGGCCACATTTTAGCACCATTACTGTTCATATCCATATTGATTGCAGGTTTTACATCCGCTTTCGCATTATTTGAGCCTTTACTTTCATCATTGTGTGATAAATTCAAATGGGATCGCCGCAAAGGTGTGACAATATTGGTAATTATCGCCGGTGTCTGTTCCATTATTTTTTCAACAGGAATCGGCAGTTATCTGGTTGGAATTGTTGATGAATTTGTAAACAATTTTGGAATACTAATCTTAATTGGGGTTCAGGCCATTATTTTCGGATGGTTCTATGGTGTTGAAAAATTAATACCTGTTCTAAACGAATTCTCAACCATAAAAGTTGGAAAGACTTGGGTTTTCATAATAAAATATCTATTGCCAATATTTCTAATTGCATTCTGGCTTAACGGGACCATAAACTTATTTAATAATTCTGGATCACTTGAAATAGCTGTTGATTTAATTATTACCATTATTGTCGTTGGATTTTCAGTATTATTGACAAAATTAAATCCTAAAGCTGACTGATAGACTTAAAAGCAAAAATTATCTTTAGGAATATGAGCCTACTCCATTTTAAGACTAAAATTTAAACTTCTTGATGAATGGGTTAAAGCACCTATTGAAATAATATCCACACCATATTCAACATAGTCAAGGATATTATCTTCAGTGATTCCTCCAGACACCTCAATCAAGGAATTCTGACGAATATTAAGTTTTTCAAGCTCATCAATAACCTCTTTAACTTCAGCACCATCCATATTATCGAGCATGACAATATCCGCCCTGTTTTTCACACATTCAATGGCATCTTCAAGAGTTTCAACTTCGATTTCTATTTTTTTAGAAAAACTGGTGGTTTCCTTTGCTTTTAAAAGCGCATCCAATGGAGAATCGCACAGGGCAATATGGTTGTCCTTAATTAAAACCATGTCATCTAAACTAAAGCGATGTGTATCCGCACCGCCAACTTTTAAAGCATACTTATCAAATTTAGCTATTGCTGGCGAAGTTTTGCGAGTTCCAGCAATTCTTACATCATAATCCTTAACTAAATTTACATAATAATTAGCTGCACTGGCCACCCCGCTCATTCTCATGGATAAATTAAGTGCAGTCCTTTCAAGAAGCAGAATTGTCCGGGCATCTCCTTTAACAGACATTAACAAATCATCTTTTGAAATTTCACTTCCGTCACTTAACCAGAATGTGACTTTAACTCCATGTTCCTCAAATAACTCTTTAATAATATTCATTCCAGCTAAAATACCTTCATCTTTTGAAATAATATATGCATTAACTTCCATGCCTTTTTCTACAACAGCATCGGAAGTAATATCTCCAAATCCTTTATCTTCTTCAAGCATATATTCTATTATTCTATCCAAAAAATCACCTGAACAATTTAATAATATATTTAAATATATAACTTATAATATAAAATACAAGTGATTATATGGAAATAATATTTTTAGGAACTTCTTCAGCCGTTCACTCGAAAGAGAGAAATCACGTTTCAATTGCTGTTAAAGCATTTGGAGATGTGATGCTATTTGATTGTGGAGAAGGAACTCAAAGACAAATGCTTCACACAAAAGTAAGTCCTATGAAAATTTCTAAGATATTTATCACTCATTATCATGGGGATCATATTTTAGGTCTTCCGGGACTCATGCAATCCTTGGGACTGCATGGCCGGGAAAAAAAATTAACAATATATGGTCCTAAAGGATTGGATAAAGTTAGAAATGCAATATTCGACTTTGGATATTGCAAATATGAATACCCTCTAGAATTTATTGAAATAGAGCCTGGAATCATTGAAGAAACGGAGGAATACATTATCAAATGCCAATCCGTCAGACATAATGTCCCCGCTCTTGCATATTCAATTGAAGAAAAGAAAAAACCAAGGTTTTTGAGAGAAAAAGCCATTGAGTTGGGAGTTCCGGTAGGTCCGCTTTTCGGTAAATTGCACAATGGGGAAGAAGTTGAAATTGACGGCAAGATCATCAAACCCGAGCAGGTCCTGGGAAAACCTAGAAAAGGAATTAAAATCACTTATTCCGGAGACACCAAACCTTGTGAGGAAATGATTGACCTTGCAAAAGACAGTACACTTCTAATCCATGAATCAACATTCACCAGGCAGGATGAAGAGAATGCAGAAGAGCATGGGCATTCAACAGCCGCAGACGCAGCATATGTTGCAAAGCAAGCAAATTGCAAAGAATTAATATTAACCCACATTAGCACACGGTATAATGGAGAATTATCTAAGATTATATTGAATGAAGCACAAGAAATTTTTGAAAATACAAAAATTGCTTACGATTTAATGGAAATTGAACTTAAATGATACTATGAACATCCCACTACTCAAAAACGATCCAATGGTTTTAGTTTACATATTGATTATCATTATTGGAACTAAAATCACAACAAAACTTTTCACAGATTTAATGAAAAGAAGGAAAACCTATGAAAATGACATGACTGTAGCATACCTCCTGAAAGACATTATAACCTGCGCCATCTATTTCCTTTCATTAATGATAATTCTACAGTTCTTTGGAATAAACCTTCCAGGAACATTGTTGAGTTTAGGTATTGTAGGTATTGCAGTGAGTTTTGCAGCAAAAGACATTATTTCCAATTTATTTTCAGGAATCATATTAATACTTGGCAAAAGCATTAAAGTTGGAGACACCATTGAAACTGATGGCAAGAAAGGAACTGTTGAAAAAATTTCCATTAGAACAACAACTATAATTGATACTTTGGGCATTAAGGCTCATATTCCAAACTCCATATTAACAAATGCGGGGTATCTTGAATTTAGATCCGATGAACTACGTCGTGTTGACCTTATAGTCGGATTGCCTTTAAATGTTGATGCTGTGGAATTTAGAGAGTATATTATTAAGAGAATTGAAAGTTATGACGAACTGTCTAAAAATCCAAGACCTTATGTTTATGCAAAGGAAGCTAGCTTTATACAAATCAAAGTTAAAGTATCCTTTTGGGTAAAAGATTATGATGGTGAAGACAGACGCAGATTAATAATTGCCGATAGAGACAAATATGCAGTAGTAATCGCTAACGAGATTAGAAAATATATTTATATGGGTGAAAAAGATGACCAAAACCATTCAAGAAGAAATACTAAAACTGAAAGATGAAAAAAACGCAATAATACTTGCACACAATTACCAGCCAAAAGAAGTTCAGGAAATTGCAGATTTCCTCGGGGATTCCTTGGAATTATGCATAAAAGCTTCTGAAATCGATGACAAGGATTTAGTTGTATTTTGTGGTGTGGACTTTATGGCTGAAACCGCATTTATATTAAATCCTGATAAAAAAATTGTGATACCTACTTTAGAAGCGGAATGTCCAATGGCCCATATGTTACCTGAAGACGTGTTATTGAAAGCTAAAGAGGAACATCCTGATGCTGGCGTGATTCTTTATGTTAATAGTATTGCTGAAGCTAAACAACATGCAGACACTTTATGCACTTCAGCCAATGCGGTTAAAGTTGCTGAAAGCTTGCCTCATGATAAAATATTGTTCGGACCTGACAAAAACTTGGGAAACCATGTAGCTGACAAGCTTGATAAAGAAATCATCCATGTTCCTAGCGACGGGCACTGTTATGTTCACAGATTATTCCATGTAGAGGATGTCGAACTTAAAAGAGAACAATACCCTAATGCTGAAATAATCTGCCACCCAGAATGTGACATGAAAGTCCAAAAGGCATGTGATGTTGTAATGTCAACCGGCGGAATGCTAAGGCATATCGCTGAAAGCGATAAGGAAGAGTTCGTAATCGGAACTGAAATTGACATGATTACAAGAATCAACTCAGAAGTTCCGGGTAAAAAGTTATATCCTTTACTTGAAGGAGCAATCTGTAAAACCATGAAACTCCACACCTTGGAAAAAATAAGGGATTCCCTTATAAATGAGGCTCCGGAAGTTACTTTACCTAAAGAAGTAGCGGACAAATCTAGAAAAGCAGTGGAGCATATGCTAAATGCATCAAAATAGCTAGTCCCAGACTAGCATAACTTTTTTTATTTTTTAAATTCATTTAAAAATGAGATTATTGCATTAACCCCATCAAAATAATCTTCTTCTTCATAATAATGGTTTTGATTAGGATATATGGAAACTACTTCAGAATTATCAACCAAATCCTTCAAAGGAAGCATATCCTTATCTACATCAACAAATAAATAATTATGCGCTCCAATAAATAATGATTTTGCTTTAATATTGGATAACTTATCTTCAACATCATATTCTGCAATGCAGTCATTATGCGAATTAAAATCATAAATATCCGTGTATAATCCTTCGTCAACAAAATCATCAATCAAAACATCAAGCTCATCAACTGATGCATTGGAAATAATATTTCTTGACAAATACCCTGAAAACAATAGAATATTAATGGAAACAACTAAATTGGATAATGATACATCATACCCTCCTGAATTAAAATCATCAGAGGATTCTATTAATGATTTAACCCATTTAACAAAAATATAAAAATAACCACTAGTTTTAAATGATGAGTTTAAAACTATAATCCATTCCATATCGTCGGGATATTCGCACGCCCATGTGAAAATTTCGAATCCACCGCTTCCTTCACCCAATAAACCGAAAATGTTTGTAATATTGAATTTTTCCTTTAAGAACTGTTTTTTAAAATTAACACAATCTAAGAATGTATACTTTGGAAAATTATTTTTCAAACCAGTGCTTGACGGTGAACATGAATCCGGAACCCCAAGTGAGATAACTGTTATGAAAAAGTATTCATCATCATCAAAATTACCATGCCTTTTTAAATACTCCTGAAATTTAGCTAAAACAGAATGCCCTCCTTTAAGAGTTGGGCAAAAAATAATTGCATTTGTAATATTGCCCTCATCATCAAATCTAGGAATCCCCTTTGTTCTATACTCCACATCAACATTTTCAAGAACATCACCTGATTCAAATTCAAAGGATTCCATTACGTAATTCCCGTGATTAATATTAAAATTTATAATACCACAACCAATTAATAATTGTATAATTAAAATTATATAAAATATTCGAAATTGAATAAAAATTAAAAAATTTAAAAAAAAATAAATGAATTACATTTCCTCTAAAAAACTAGATAGAAAAACATTCATTTCTATTTCCTCACGGGAAATGAAATCCTGCAATCTAAATTTTGCAATATCACTTTGAAACGGATACAATTCCCTATTAAAATACATTGTGATTTTCAAATTTTCCCCTTCAATTGAAGTTTCCTCTTCAAGTTCACTATCCAAAAAATTGACCTGATCGGGGTTTAATCCTAAAACATCATAAGTTACAAAATATTTCTCGTCAACTTTACCATAATCCACTATATTAACAATCATGAAAATCCGTCCATGAATTCTTTAAGTTCATAACAGATGCTTTCCAAATCACTGAAAAACAAATGTCCCAAATCAGAATCTCTTACAATCAATTCAGAATTTTCAATCAATTCAGACATAGGAATCGCATCAAATTCCGGAGGAAAATGCGGATCCTGATTGCATGCAATGATTAAAACTTTGGTTTTTATTCTATTCAAATCACTTTCAACATCATAATTCATACAACACTCATTGCAATACTTCAAATCATAGATATCCACTTCAATGGATTCATTTCCAAAGTTTTCAAATTCGCTTGACAGTTCAACATTTGACATTTCCCTTAAAGCCTTTTTTGAAAGTCCGAAATTAAACTCAGCCAAGCAAGCCATCCTCAATGTCCTGATCAATGAATAAGTCAATTCACCTTTTGCATAATCCGGATCTGACTCGATTATTTCATTTACAAATTTGGAAAGGATATAATCATGTCCGGCAACCTTATAAGTACTTAAACCGCAAATGACAAAATCAGAAAAATCAGGATATTCAATAGCTTGTGTCAAAGCTACAAAACCACCCATTGAATTGCCGATGATGCCCAAGATATGGGAAATATTGAATTTTTCCTTTAAGAATTGCTTTTGAAAATTGACAATATCGCGAACAGAATATTTGGGGAACTTGTTTTTTAAATCTGTTGTTGATGGGGAACATGAACCTGGAGAACCTAATGCTGAAATAGAAATGAAAAAGAATTTTTCTTCATCAAAAGGACCGCCTTTAAAAGCTACCGGAAAAATTTTCTTCATCGACGCATAATTTCCTAGAGAACCATGATTATAAACAATTACGTTTTTCAGTTTGCCCTGTTCATCATATTTTGGAGTTCCAAATGTCATATATTCAACAGTGACATCATTTAACACCTTTCCATTTTCAAATTCAAATGACTCCATAGTATAAAACTCTTTCTTACTTTCAAGGTATTCTTCATCGTAAATTTTAATTCCCCCAAACGAAATTCCAATCTAATAGAAATTTTAAAAAACAAAATATTTAAATTAAACTCAACAATGTTATTGTGATGAAATATAAAATTTTAGAAAAACCTAATTGTGAAGATGCTTATGAACTAGTCCAAGATGCACTGCGTAAAAAAGCAACAATAATAATTTTTGCATGCTGTAAAGTAAACTATGAAGGACGGGCATTAAGCGAACTCAATTGGGGAGAACGCATAATTATGATAAAACCGGATGGAGCCTTTTTAATACATCAGGAAAAGAAAGTGGAACCTGTAAACTGGCAACCACCCAAATCAAGAACTAGAAGCTATATTAAAAATGAAAACCTATTTTTGGAAAGCCACAGGCGAACACCTAAGGAGTTGCTAACCGCGGAAATCCGACAAATTCAATTCATCAGCTATGCAAATATCGAGGACTTTGAAGAGCTTGAACAGGCCGGATATGAAAAAGACATGAGCGACATGATAATGGAAAAACCTCATTTGATTGAAGAAGGTTTCACCCCCACCACCCGCGAATATAGTGTGGAGCATGGTTTTATAGACATTTTGGGAAAGGACAGTGACAATAACCTGATGGTTCTTGAGTTGAAAGCGCGTAAAGCTGGAGTTGCGGCAGTCAAACAACTTAGAAGATATCTTCAGGATTTGGAAAATACTGACAATGACTACTTAAAAGAATGCAAAGCTCAAAAAAAGAAAATACGTGGTCTGCTTGTTGCACCATCCATCATGGATGACGCTTTGGAATTAATTGAGGAAGAAGGCATTGAATTTGTATCAATTGAACCTCCTCGAGAACTGAAAAGGGATAAAAAAGTAACACTGGATGCATTCTAATTCAATGCATCTTCTATTTTTTTCAATTCATCATTATGGAACTGGCGTGTAAATTCATTGGCAGGAGTTGATTTAGTTACATGGCAGTCCTTTTCTAATTTATAAATGAGATAATCCTCACCATTTAAAGGAATTGAGTCATCTTCATCCAATAACTCCAAATTATTCAATTCCGCCAGGATATTATTATATTCCTTTTCTTCAAGCTCAATTACATCATCCACATCCATTTCCTGGATTTTTGGATTCAAATGAAATGAGATGGCTATAAAACCGTTAACTTCCTTATCTGAAAGGGCGAATTTTGAACTTCTAATTTCATCCATAGACCATTTTACATGATTTAAAGTTGATTTAGTAACAGGAATCTCATTTGACAAACCAATTTGATTGATTTCATAATCGTTTTCCCATTTGCCTATTTTATAAATTGCATAATTTATATCATTAACTTTAATTATTTCCTCATCACTCATACTACCACCTGTATAAATATATTTTTATAATAATAAAAACATTATTATAAATATAGCAAATAATAAATGTAAATTTGAAGGGAGGTTAAGCTGTGAAGAAATGTCCTGAATGTGGAAATCCTAGTTATGATGGTGCTCCTATATGTGGAAATTGTGGATACGAATTCCCAAAACAAAAAGTCAGTACCCCTAAAAGAGAAGATATTTTCCAAAAAGAAGAAGTGAAAATCAAAAAATCCTCAAATGATGAAAGCACACTTGAAATTCTAAAAGAGAATAAACTTATTATTGGAATCATATTGCTTATAACTTTAATTGTAATTTGTGGAATTGTACTTACTGGATCCAATAATGAATCTTCACCAATCCAGACTAACGATTTAGTTGAATATAATGCAGGAGACTTTATATTTAAACATCCTGGAAATTGGGAAGAGATTAATTTAACCGATGAAAGCCATCCTGGAGCTATATTCTTCAAAAATCAGAATAATGTTACTATAGAACATTATAATGTCACTAGTGACTATTCATCCTTGAAAGAAATAACTCAAGAAAGAATTACCAGTGCTCAAGGAAGTGGCGATTACGTAAATCTCGTTGAAACAATCACTTTAGACGGAAGAAATTCATCAAATATGATTTTAGAAAATGCTGATGGAAACTATACCAGATATGTTTCAATGTTTAGTGATGGTAAGTTATATGTCTTTAAGATAAGTGGTGAATCCATTAATGCAATCACCTCTGATGACATTAATACCATGATTAATTCCGCAGATATTGTTTAAGTATGATTTAATCATACTTATTTCTATTTTTTAAAGTGTTACAATGACAATAATTAAAATTGCACTTTGTCAAATGAATGTAGTTGATAACAAGGAAGAAAACATCAAAAAAGCTACATCAATGATTGAAAAAAGTGTTTCTGACAATGCTAATTTTATCGTTCTTCCCGAAATGTTTAATTGCCCATATTCAAATGACAAGTTCATAGAATATGGTGAAGAAGAAGATACCAGTTTTACTTTAGATAAAATATCACGTTTAGCCAAAAAGAATAACGTATATATTTTAGCGGGTTCAATTCCTGAAAAGGACGGTGAAAACCTATACAATACAAGTTACCTTTTTGACAAACAAGGAGATATTATTGCAAAACACAGGAAAATGCATCTTTTTGATATTGATGTTAAAGATAAAATCACATTCAAGGAATCCGACGTCTTGACTGCCGGAAATGAATTCACAATTGCCTATACTGAATTTGGAAAAATAGGTATTGGAATCTGTTATGATATTCGTTTTCCGGAACTTGCAAGAATTATGGTTGAAAATGGTGCATTGATATTGTTCTACCCTGGAGCATTTAATATGACAACAGGCCCCGCCCATTGGGAGTTGTTATTTAAAACCAGAGCATTGGACAATCAGGTTTATTGCGTGGGCGTTGCACCAGCATTGAACGAAGATGCAAGTTATCACAGTTTCGGCCATTCAATTATAACAGACCCCTGGGGAGATATTGTAGCTGAAACCGATGAAAAAGAAAGTTTGATTATATCTGAAATAGATTTAAGTGAAATAGAAAAAATAAGGGAAGAACTTCCGCTTTTAAAAAATAAAAGAGAAGATCTTTACGAAATTATTAAAAAATAGTTATTTCATTTTATTCAGTCTTTTTTCGAAATAAGCCAATTTTTTATCATTTCCTTGGAAAACTTCCATTGCTGTTTCCAAGACTCTTACTTCATTGTCATAGTCATTAGCTTTCCTATACAAAACACATAATCTTTTATAAGGAACATCTTTCGCTTGTTTTGTTTCAACATAACGTTCATATTCCTTAATCGCCTTTTGAGGATTGGTTTTTTCCATTTCTTTCAATGTGCTCATAGGAATAAGTTTTACTATTGATTCACCAGATGCCTTAGCTTTTTGTCTTTTTTCAGCCTTTTTAATGGCCTTATTACAAGACTTTTTAAAGTCCTTATCATCTTCAGCCTTACGCGCATCTTTAATTAATTTAATTGATTCATCGGTTGCCAAATCACCTAATGCCTGAATTGCAGCTAATTTAACACCCCAATCTTCATCTTCAAGACATTTTGCAATTGAATCTATTTGATCAGCAGCTTGAAGTTCACCTAAAGCACGCACAGCAACTTTTCTAACTCCAAAATCCTCATCATCGATTGCATCAACAAAATAAGGAATGACTTTTTTATCTTCAGTTTCTTTAAGTGCAAATGCTAAAAATCTTTTATCTTTACCACTAGCATTTTTAAATTCTTCAATTAGTTTATCAACAGCTACATCACCCATATTACCTAAAATTTCAGCTGCTTTGAATCTGACTTGTGCATTATCATCAGTAGTAGCTTTAATTAATGGTTCAATAGCTGATTCATCAGTAATTCCAACTAATGATTCTATAGCTTCTTTTCTAACTTTAACATCATCACTTGATAAGTTGTTAATAGCTTCTTCAAAACTTAAATTAGACATGATAATAAGTTAGATTTTAAGAATATATAATCTTTTAAAAAAAATAGAAAAAAATAAGAGAAAAAATCTCTTATCTAAATAGCTGTCCAACCACCGTCAATACAGATTAATTGACCTGTACAGAAACTGGATGCATCAGATGCTAAGTAAATAGCAATACCGTCTAATTCACCAGGTTTACCTAAACGGCCAGCAGGACAGTATGCAGCAATAAGATCCATGAATCCAGGTAATTCAATGGAATCTACAGTTAATTCGGTTTCGAATACTGCAGGACCAATAGCGTTTACAGTAATGTTGTATTTAGCCCATTCAACAGCTAAGTTTTTGGTTAAGTTCATTACTCCACCTTTAGCTGAGGAGTATGCGCTGATTCCTCCACCAGGGAAGATTACTCTGGAGTGGATTGAACCAATGTTAATGATTTTACCGTATTCTTGTTCAATCATGATTTCTCCGACAGCTTTACACATGTAGTAAACACCACTTAAGTCAATGTGAATGTGTCTTTCCCATTCTTCATTGCTTTGATCGGTAACCATTTTGTTGTTACCCATACCAGCTGCGTTAACTAAGATATCAATTCTTCCATAAGCATCCATAACTTTTGCAACAGCTGCAGTGATACTATCATAATCACCAACATCACAGACAGCATACATTACTTCAGTTCCGAATTCTTTTTCAATTTCGGCAACATTTTCAAGTAATCTTTCTTCTCTTCTTGCAAATAATGCTAATTTAGCGCCTTGACTTGCATATGCTTTAGCAATTTGCCAACCAAGACCAGAAGAAGCACCAGTTACAACTGCAACTTTGTCTTTAATATCGAAATAGTTTTTCATGTTTTATACCACCTTAGGCATAATGCCTATAATAAATTATATTAAAAATTTTAGTATTTAACTATTTTTATTTAATCAAATTCGAAGATATGCGAATTAAATTCTGTTAAATATAAAAATAATGCAGAATATTCAATAAAAAAATAAACAAAGTGATAATAAATATCTGAAAAGGTTTGGTAAATCAAAAAAATTAATAAATAATTAACAAAATTTAATAACAAATTTCTAAAAATAAAATTAAATAATATAACTTAAAAATTTAATAGTACCGGAAAAAACACAGATGATACAATGATTGAAGAACAAACAAAAAGCTATTCTAAAAAACAGATTTTTAAAATCCTCCATCCATGGGTTAGAGAATGGTTTAATTCCCAATTTGAAGATTTTACCCCCGCCCAAAAAAAGTCAATCATTGATATCCATAAAAAAAATAATATTCTCATATCATCCCCAACAGGTTCAGGTAAAACATTGACCGCATTTTTATCCGTTATAAGCGAGTTGACTGAACTGGCAGAAAAGGATAAACTAGAAGATAAGGTTTATTGCATCTATATTTCACCGCTGAAAGCATTAGACAACGATATTGAAAAGAATTTAGACGATCCTCTTGAAGGAATTGAAAAAATAGCCAACCGAGAATTGGGAATAAGAAAAGCTGTCAGAACAGGAGATACAACCCAATATCAAAGACAGAAAATGCTTAAAAAACCGCCTCACATACTAATTACAACACCGGAAACCCTATCAATTTTGCTTGTAGCTCCAAAATTCAGGGAAAAATTAAGCGGCGTGAAATATGTCATAATTGATGAAATCCATTCATTGGCCGAAAACAAAAGAGGAGTTCATTTAAGCTTAACTTTAGAAAGACTGCAACATCTGATTGGACAATATACAAGAATTGGCCTTTCTGCAACTGTCAGCCCCCTTGAAGAAGTTGCAAGATTTCTTGTAGGGTATGAATACGGCGTTGAAAGAAGCTGCAAAATCGTCGATGTGAACTATTTAAAGGAATTGGACATGGAAGTGATGTGTCCAGTCAGTGACATTGTACTGGCCGATGAAGAGGATACACGTCTGGGAATGTATGATTTACTTGACGATTTGATACAGGAACATAAGACAACACTGATTTTCACAAATACCCGTAGCGGAACTGAACGTTTCGTTTATAACTTAAAGAAAATGTATCCAATGAATTACAATAATGAAAACATAATGGCCCATCACTCCTCACTTTCAAAAGAAGTCAGGTTAGAAACTGAGAACAAGCTTAAAAAAGGGGAATTGAAAGCTGTTGTTTCATCAACTTCCCTCGAACTTGGAATTGATATTGGATACATAGATTTGGTTGTTTTAATCAACTCCCCAAAATCTGTTGCAAGAGCCCTTCAAAGAATTGGAAGAAGCGGACACAAACTGCATGAAAAATCAAAAGGAAAAATAATCGTTACAAACAGGGATGATTTAGTGGAATGCTCTGTTTTGCTTAAGAATGCCAAAGAAGGAAAAATCGATAAAATAAGCATTCCAACAAACTGTTTGGATGTGCTGGCCCAGCATGTTTACGGAATGAGCATTGAAAACCCCTGGGACATTGACTATGCATTTGATGTCATTAGAAAAAGCTATTGCTATAAAAATCTTTCAAGAGACGATTATGAAGACGTGCTGAGCTATATGGCGGGAGAATACCCTGAACTTGAAGAAAGATATGTTTATGCAAAAATCTGGATTGACTATAAGCAAAACACCTTTGGGAAAAGGGGAAAACTTGCCAGAATGTTATATTCAACAAATATTGGGACAATACCTGACAGTTCAGGAGTTTTGGTTAAATATGATGGAGAGACTGTCGGGAGAATTGAAGAGGCCTTTATGGAACGGCTCAAAAAAGGAGATACCTTCGTTCTAGGAGGCAAAACCTATAGATTCAACTATGGAAAGGGAATGACAATCAACGTTACTCCCTCAACAGGGCCACCGACAATACCCTCCTGGTTTTCACAACAGCTCCCATTATCCTTTGACCTTGCAATGGACATTCAGAAATTCAGATCCCATATGGAAACAAAATTTGAATACCGCAGAAGCAAGGAAGAGATTATGGAGTTTATTTACGATTATCTGTATGTTGATGATTTTGCAGCCAATTCCATATATGAATATTTCATTGAACAATATAAATACGCCAAAATTCCAAGCAATCGCCTATTGTTAATAGAATACTATAGAGGCTTTGGAGGAAGGAAATTTGTAATATTCCATTCATTGTTCGGAAGAAAAGTGAATGATGCCCTATCCCGTGCCGTTGCATATGTCGTTGCCAAAAAATACAATACAAATGTAACAATATCAATTTCAGACAATGGTTTTTACTTAAGTTCAGACGGGAAAATTGGGGGTTTGGAATCATTTAGGGAATTGAATCCTGAAAATTTTGAAACAATATTAACAAATTCATTGAACAAAACTGAAACCCTTGCATCCAGATTCAGGCATTGTGCAGGAAGATCACTGATGACCCTGCGACGCTACAAGGGCGAATCAAAATCGGCGGGACGCCAACAGGTTCGGGGAAAAATATTGCTGAAGTTTGTCCAAGAAATGGATGATAATTTCTCCATCTTAAAAGAGGCAAGAAGAGAGTCATTGGAAGATTATATGGACATTAAAAATGCTTTAAAAATTATTAGCATGATTGATAGTGGTGAAATGGAAATAAAAACCATAGATACGGTAATTCCAAGTCCTTTTGCATTTAATTTGGTTTCACAAGGTTATTTAGATGTTTTAAATCAGAACGATAAAGGAGAATTTACCAAAAGAATGCATCAGGCAATACTTGAGCAGATAAAAGATAAATTAAAAGACATCTATTAAGTGCAATCAAATCCTAGAAAAAAATGATAAATACTTTTATTAACAATGCCATAATAATTATATAAACGGTGAAAATTATGACAAAATGGAGCGCTGTGATAGTAGGTTTTATACTTGCAGTAATAGTTAAATCATTTTTCGCACACTATGAATTTGTTGGATTATTGATTGTGGGATTCATTACTGGATACATTGCCCAAGAAGGCATAGTTGGTGGTTTGTGGAATGCTGCTGTTGCAGGAGCGTTAGGCACTATTGTCTGTGCCATATTGTTTATAATAATTGCAACTTTCGGAGGAAGCGCATTTGGCATTTTCGGAGGATTGACCGGATTTACCGTCTCCGGATTTACAAGCATAGCCATAATTATAAGTGACTTAATTTACTATGCTATAGTTATGGGAATAACCGGAGCATTTGGAGGATTAATAGCTTCTAAAAAATAAGTTTTTGGAGATAAATCATGGATTCAATATCAGATATAAATATAAAAGCATTGATTTTTGGAGCAGCTATAGCTGCTGCATTCATATTATTCGGATACCAATATTGGGATTGGTTCTACCCATTTTCAGCAATTGGACTTTTATATGCAGGATACGGGCAAAAAAATGTAATAACTGGAACTGTAATGGGGGCGCTAGCTTCTACACCAATTGTAGTCTTAACATTACAAGGTTATTTAGGAACTTTTGAAGAAGGATTTTTCACAACAGAAACAGGAGTAATGACTGTAATGATTATTATTCTTGTTATTGGAGCATTTGTCGGTTTTGTTGGTGCATGGACTAAAAGAAATCGTGTCAAAGCAATGGAAGAATACGAAAAAAAACAAAACATCGGCAAAAAGAAAAACAAGAAAAATAAAATTGAGAAAAAGTAAACCTAAAAAGGCTTTTTAATAAAATTTTAAAAAAATAAAAAAATGAAAAATAATAACTATCTATGTTATTATTTTTTCTAATTCGTCTCTTTCTATTCCATTTTTGATTTCAAGAGCAATTCTTCTACCCATACTCATTGGTTTACCATAAGTCAAGTAGGAGTAAGGAGAACCATCCATGAATGTGTTTGTTCCGCCGTCAGTTCTTGCACTAATTTCGAAACAGATTACTTCTAAATTATCATTTACCAAAGTTTGCATACAGAAAGGACCGTTTAATCCTGGTGCAACTAATTTTTTAGCACTTTCAGTTAATTTATCAGCAATATCAAATACTTGTGGAAGTAAAGATTCACGAATAACAGCAGGGTGGTTACCAGTAACAACATAAGATGGGCTTAAATCAATGTCTAATTGATCTTTAGCAGGCATTCTGACAAAACCATCAATACTAGATTCATATCTTGTATCCATACCCATTAATTCCACTTTGTCATCTAATGCAGAGTAGAAATAATGTATACAATAATTACAACCTGAAACATATTCTTCAATGTGGGCTGCTTCAACATCACTATCTTCTAACCATCCACGTGCCTTCATAGCTTCAATTTTTGCATCAAATTCTTCAGTAGATGAAGCAACAAAGTAACCTCTTCCACCTCTTGCACCTGGGAATTTTACCATTACAGGCCTGTCAATTTCTGAAGGGTCACTGTATTTGAATGGTATTCTTACATTACCTTCAACAAGAAGTGCTCTTTCTTTGTCCCTTTCAGCTTCCCATCTAAGTACATCCCTATTTCCAAACATAGGAACATTGAACTTATCTTCAACATTATCCAAACCAGCATATGCAACAAAAGATCCGTGAGGCACAACAATGGCATTCATATCTCTGAGTTTTTGTTGAACATCCTCATTAACAATGTCTTTAAATTCATCGACAATGATATATTCATCGGCGACTCCAAATCTTTGATAAGGGACTTCTCTACCTTTTTCACATACAATAGCTGTTCTAAATCCTTCTTCTTTTGCACCTTGCAAAATGTGTAATGAAGTGTGGCTTCCGAGGGTAGCTATTGTTATTTCACTTTTGTCATATTTAGCCAAAATATCTAAAATGTCTTCCTTTTTAACTTCGCCCATTATATCTTCTCCTCAAAAGAGTGATAATTTTATATATATCATTCTGAATTTATAATATTTTTTATTAGTTTAAAGAATATAATTAAAAAGGACTACCAACAAATAATTTAATTGAATAATTAAGGAATGAAAAATATGTTAATCGGATTAATTTCAGACACTCATATCCCAGACAGAGCAAGAATATTGCCCCAAAAAGTAATTGATGCATTTAATGGTGTCGACTTGATATTGCATGCTGGAGATTTGACTTCGACAGACGTTATTGATGAATTAGAAGGTATAGCTCCGGTTTTTGCAGTGCAGGGAAATATGGATAGGGTGAATGGAATTGACCTACCCAAAGCAAAAATTATCGAAATTGAAGGTTTAAAAATCGGAATGGTGCATGGAGAAGTATATCCAAGAGCAGATACACAGCAATTATTATATCTTGCAAAGGAATTGGATGCGGATATTCTAGTTTCAGGACATTCACATCAACCGAAAATAGAGCAAAAAGAAGGAGTTTTATTGCTTAATCCTGGAAGTCCAGTTGTGCCTAGGCTTGCGGACAGGACTGTAATGCTTCTTGAAATTAACAACATGGAAGTTGATGTTGAAATTGTAAAAATCGGATCTCCTGTATGTAGTGCACTCGATTTTGACCAGTACAAGAGGGATTGACGTGGGAAGCAAATGGCAAATGGAAAAGCATAATGATCCATATTATAAAAAAGCTAAAAAAGAAGAATACCGTTCAAGAGCATCATACAAACTTAAACAGCTGGATAAAAAATATAAAATCATAAAAGAAGGGAATACCGTCGTTGACCTTGGAGCAGCACCGGGCGGCTGGTCACAGGTAGCTTTAGAAAAAGTCGGCGAAGAAGGAATTGTAGTCGGAGTGGATTTGAACAGGTTTAAAAGATTCCATGAAGAAAACTATTATGGCATCAGAGGGGATTTCACAACACCTGAAGTTCAGGAAAAGATTATGGAATTGATTGGAGGAAAAGCAAAAGTTGTTATGTCCGACGCATCCCCATCACTATGCGGAATCAAAAACATCGACCAGCTCAGGTCAATTGATTTGGTGAATGTTGTAATTGAAATAGCTGAAAACATCTTAGAGGAAAAAGGAAATCTTGTCATGAAGGTATTCCAAGGCCCCGAATACAAAAACATGTTGGATTCTCTTAAAGGCAAGTTTAGACATGTCAGAACAACAAAACCTGCATCATCACGTAAAAAAAGTTCTGAAATGTATGTTGTTGGGCTTGAATATATGCCTAATAAAAAAAATAGAAAAAGAAAATAAGATTAAAGATTGTTGTAAGCATTATTAGCAGCTTCTAACCTTTCTTTAGCGAAAAGGATTCTGCTATCTACATCATTAGATGGTTTTCCAGCATCTAACGCACTTTGAACGTTTTCAATAGCTGAATTTGCCCGTGTCAGTTCTAGTTTAGCATCATTGTAAACTTTAACTTCATCAGGGCCTCCGGCATAATAAGTAGATTTAATGCTATCAAACTTCACTGACAAATTGCTGTATTCTGCTTTTAACTCAGCAAGTTCATCATATTGTGTGCCGGATGATATTTCATCAGTGATTCCGGATGAAACCATGCTGTATCCTAAATAAGCTATAACAATGATTGTAGCAATAATCATTATAATTCCTACAACAGAAATCATCATAGAAGTGGATTTAAATAAACTTAGTCTAGATTTTCTCATATTATCCCTAATAATAAACTTGTTAAAGCTATTAGTATACATATATAAATTCTTAGTATATAATTTTTACTTATCATCTGACCAATACAATATTTTTTAAACTATGAAAAAAATAATATTAAGATAATGAATTCTACTACTAAATCACAAACATCAATTGCAAAATTTGAAGAATTTTTTGCAACATCATATAAGGATGATGTATTTAAAATACTTGAAAAATACCCGGATGAACGTTCACTTAACGTAGACTACCAATCATTAGAAATATTCGATCCGGACTTAGCAGATTTATTAATAGATAAACCTGAGGAAGTTATTGAAGCAGCCCAAATAGCTATCAAAAATATTGACCCGCTTGTAAAGGATGCGGACATCAATATTCGCTTTGAGAATCTTTCCAATATCATCCCATTAAAAACTCTATTAAGCAAATACATCGGCACATTTGTTGCAGCAGATGGAATCGTAAGAAAAACTGATGAAATAAGGCCCCGTATCGAAACTGGAGTTTTTGAATGTAGAGGGTGCATGAGGCTACACGAAGTCGAACAGACTTCAGCCAGCAGAATTATTGAACCTTCCTTATGTAGCGAATGCGGTGGACGATCATTCAGATTACTTCAAGAGGAGTCAAAATACATCGATACACAGACTGCAAGGATGCAAGAGCCTTTAGAAAATTTATCTGGAGGAACAGAACCTAAACAGATGTTGATGATTTTAGAAGATGATTTAGTAGACAAATTGAATCCTGGAGATAAAGTTAGAATTACAGGGACTTTAAAAACCTTCAGAGAGGAAAGAAGCGGCAAATTTAAAAATTACATTTATGTAAATCACATTGAACCATTAGAACAGGAATTCGAGGAACTGCAACTTTCCGAAGAAGATGAAGAAAAAATCCTTGAATTATCTAAAGACCCTCACATTTACGATAAGATTATAAAATCAACCGCCCCTTCAATTAAAGGTTATAGGAAAGTAAAAGAAGCTATTGCGCTTCAATTATTTGGAGGATCTTCAAAACAACTTGAAGACGACACAAAATTAAGAGGAGACATTCATATTCTGATTGTCGGGGACCCCGGTATTGGTAAGTCCCAAATTTTGAAATACGTTTCAAGATTGGCTCCAAGAAGTATCTATACAAGTGGTAAAGGTACTACCGGCGCAGGATTAACCGCCGCGGCTGTCAGAGACGAACTTGGAGGATGGTCTCTTGAAGCAGGTGCATTAGTTCTTGGGGACCAGGGTAACGTGTGTGTTGACGAACTGGATAAAATGAGGGCAGAAGACAGATCTGCACTTCACGAGGCATTAGAACAACAGACCGTAAGTATTGCAAAAGCAGGTATTATGGCAACTCTAAATTCAAGATGTTCTGTTCTTGCAGCTGCAAACCCTAAATTTGGAAGATTTGACAGCTACAAAGTGCTTGCCGAACAGATTGATTTGCCAGCTCCAATCATTTCTCGTTTTGATTTAATATTTGTTATTGAAGACAAGCCAAGCAGAGAAGGGGATTCAGAGTTAGCAGACCACATATTGGAAATACACAAAGAAAAATCTATCGATTATGAAATTGAGCCTGAATTGCTTAGAAAATACATTGCATATGCCCGTAAAACCGTCAATCCAAGACTGACCGATGAAGCCAACAAGGTATTGAAGGAATTCTATGTAAGCACCAGGAACAATAACCCTGAAGAACAGTCAGCAGTCCCTATTACTGCAAGACAACTTGAAGCAATCATTCGTTTAGCAGAAGCAAGTGCTAAAATCAAACTTAAAGATACTGTAGACAAAGAGGATGCTGAAAAGGCTGTTGAACTGCAGTTGGCATGTCTTAAAGAAGTTGGTGTCGACCCTGAAACCGGTGAAATGGATATTGACATCATTGATGGAAGACCAGCTAAATCCGATAGGGATAAAATACAAAGGGTTACTGAAGAGATTGCTCTTCTCGAAGAGGAATTCGCTGGAAGTGCACCTTTAGAAGCCATAATAACCAATATGAATGAAAAATATAATCTTAGTGAAGAAAAGGTTCGCAGCATTGTCCGCAACCTGCAACAAAAAGGAATAATCTACGAACCAAGTACAGGATACTATAGAAGATTATCTTCCTAAATATATCCCACTTTTTCATTTTTTATTATTTTTTTAAATAATAACAATACATTAATAAAGGATTAAAATAAAATTTAATATATTATACTTATACTAATTTTACGGAGAGATAATATGGATAAATATGAAGATTTATTAGAAAGAGCAATAGACCAGTTACCTCCTGAAGTATTTGAACACAAAAGATTCAAAATTCCTAAAGCTTATTCAGATATCCAAGGTAATAGAACATTCATTAAAAACTTCAAAGATGTTGCAGAAGGTTTAAACAGAGACCCTCAACATTTATTAAAATTCTTAATGAGAGAATTAGGTACTGCAGGAAATATTGAAGGTCAAAGAGCAATATTGCAAGGTAAATTTACCCATTACTTAATTAATGAAAGAATTGAAGATTATGTAGACAAATACGTAATCTGCCATGAATGTAACAGACCAGATACAAGAATCATCAGAGAAGGTAGAATATTCTTACTTAAATGTGCTGCATGCGGTGCAACAGCGCCTTTAAAATCATTATAATTTTACCTTTTTTTACTTATTTTTATTGATACTATGTTTTGTCCTGAGTGTGGAAGTACTGATAAAAAGATGGTTGGAAACATTTGCATAGACTGCTTTTTAAAAGATTTCCAGATGATTGAACTGCCTAAAAGAATTGAAGTTCAAATCTGCAGCCATTGCAACAGCAAACTCGAAGAGGGAAAATGGAGCGAAGAAAACATCCCTGAAGAAGAAATCATTTACAGAGCACTCGAAAGAAACATAAAAATAGCTGATGAAGTGACAAACGAAATCATCAACCTTGAAATCGACCAAATGAAGGGAACAATAGCTGAATGTTATGTTGAAGTAATCGGCGAAGTTGAAGGGACACAAATCGAAGAAACTCATGAAAGCGAAGTCAAAATCCTTAAAACAGTTTGTCCTACATGCAGCAAATTACAATCAGGTTATTATGAGTCCGTGATTCAATTTAGAGCAGATAAAAGAGAAATAAAAGCCGAAGAATATGCAAAAGCTGATGAAATTGTTGAAAAAACCCTAATAAAACAATCAAAAAGTGATAAACTGGCATATTGTCCCCAAATTGCCAAACTTAAGGAAGGATACGATTATTATATCGGATCTTTAAAAAGCGGCAGGAAAGTTGCGGAAGCCTTGAAAGAAAACTTTGGAGGAATCATCAAGGAATCTCCAAGACTCATTAGTGAAGACAAATCCACCGGCAAAGGACTTTACAGAATTTGGATTTCAGTTAGAATCCCCGAATTCGAAAAAGAGGACATCATCAAATATGAAGATAAACTAATTCAAGTGAAAGGCATTGATAAAAATAGGGTTGTTGGAGTGGATATTAAAACAAACAAACAGCATCACATCCCATTAAAAAATATGGGGGATATTGAACTTGTTAAAAAAGCAAACGAAATAGAAACAACAACAGTTATTTCGAAATCTCCACAAATAATTCAAATATTGGACCCTGTTGATTATTCTGCTGTTGATTTGGAAATGAAAGATGAATATTCCAGCTATAATGTTGGCGATGAAGTTAAGATTATACAAATTGATTATTACACATATTTACTAAACTAAGTGATAAAATGAATATTGAAGAGAAAATTCAATTAATCGAAGAAGGAACCCTTGAAGTTATAGACACCGAAGAATTGAAAGATGTTCTTGCAAAAGACGGACCTATAGCTTATACCGGTTATGAACCTTCTGGAAAAATCCATTTAGGACATGCTGTAACCGTGCAAAAATTAAAACAACTGCAGAAATTAGGTTTTAAAATTAAAATCCTATTAGCAGACTATCATGCATTTTTAAATGGAAAAGGAACTATTGAAGAAATTGCTGAAACTGCTGAATACAACAAAAGATGTTTCCAGGCTCTTGGCCTTGATGAAACAACCGAATATGTTTTGGGTTCATCATTCCAGTTAGAACCTGATTATACTGACAAAGTTTATCAATTAGCTACCATGACTACATTAAAAAGAGCCAGAAGAAGTATGGATCAAGTAAGTCGTGCAGATGACAATCCAAAAGTGGCCAGTGTACTTTATCCAATTATGCAGACTGTAGATATGGCTGCTTTAAATGTAGATGTTGCACTTGGAGGAATGGAACAAAGAAAAATTCAAATGTTGGCACGTGAAAATTTGGAAAAAATCGGCGAAAATGTTCCTGTCTGCATTCACACCCCATTGTTGCATGGTCTTGACGGTGATGCGAAAATGTCTTCAAGCAAAGGAAACTACATTGCAGTTGATGATTCAGTTGAAGTGATTACCAAAAAAATCAAGAAAAGTTTCTGTCCTCAAGGAGAAGTTGAAGGAAATCCTATGATTGAGATTGCAGAAACCTTTGTTTTCCCAAATCAAGATACTTTACTTATCAAAAGACCTGAAAAATTCGGTGGAGACATCGAACTTACTCATGATGAGTTAATTAAAGACTTTAGTGAAGGTAATTTACACCCAATGGATTTAAAAAATGGAATAAAAGATTTCTTAATTGAATTCTTTGCTCCGGTAAGAGAATACATGGAGGAAAATTAAATGGTTGAAGAAAAAGAAGAATTTGAAATGGGTTTACCAAACGGTGTTGGTGAACAAATGCTTGCCCATGCTTATGAAAAATTCGATGTGAAATTGGAACAAACCGAATGGGGGCCAAAACTAATCGGAGAATATGATGAGCTTGTAAAAGCAAGAGAATTTTTAGAAAATGCGATCCGTGAAAGATTAGAAGAATTAGAAGGAAAAAGATAATTTTCCTTTATTTTTTTATTATTGTATGCAATCAGGACATATTCCAAGATATGGTGCTACAGCCTTTTTAATATCTGAAGAAACCTTATTTACACCATTATTTGCATCGATAATCTCATGTGTGTAATTTTCAGCTATTTTTAAATAATTGGCCTTTACCCCAGTTAAAAATTTCTCATTTTCAAATGTATCTTTGCCTGAGGTTCTTCCTACGGATTTTTTAACATCCAAATCCAATAAAATCAACAGATCTGGTTTTTTAGCATACTTGTTTAAAACTTCAACCCATTCCCTAGGTTCCTGATATGCGAGAGATGAAATAAATGACCTGTCTGAAATAATTATTTTTGATTCATCTTCCAATTTATCCATAATCAGCATCCTATCCGCTGCAAAAAGAAGGGCTAAAATTCTTTGAACATCATCTGTTTGAGCATCTGGCCATTCTAATATTTTCCTAATCAGTTTTCCAACTTCCGAATCAGTTGGTTCCACTAATGTTTCAACTCTAAATCCGTTAGCTTCTAACCATTCCTTTAACATTCTAATCTGAGTTGATTTTCCAGCACCGTCGATTCCTTCAAATACTATATACATGAATTTTTATTTGAATGAAATTTTATTTAAATATAGTGTAATGGACAAATTAATATTTATTTACTGCTAAAAAATTGTTATTATCCGAAAATATTTACTTAAACTCAATAAAAATGAAAACAAAACATTTATATACTATTCAAACATAAATAACGAACATAAGATTTGTAAGGTAAACATATCCCATATAACATCGTCCTGATGAGGGGCGAGTAAATCGTTGTATGGGTTCTTCAATCTTTAAATGCTTCTTTTATTATCTTATTTTTTATTAATTTAATGAAATCAAAATCATTATGTTCAATACTTTGAAAATATGACCATGCAATTAAATCAGCAATTTGTAATTCTTTATTATGCAAAGAAGACAGATGACTTACTTCAATTGGGTAATTTTCATAGTTATTCAGATTATATTTAAATTGAGAATTGAATCTGAATATATCTTTTTTCTTTGATTTGGATTTATCAATGACAATGGAAGTTGGAGAATTAATAGGAATGATTTTTGCTAATTCAAAAGCAATCAAATCATATAACTCATTATTATCTTTAAATTTTAGTTTATTTTTATTTTTTTTATTAAAACAAATTATATAAACCTCATAATCAATGTTTTTTAATTTTTTAAAAATATTTTTAATAATATTATTTGGAGTTGTAGTCCCCTTAATTTCATTAGATTTAGAAATTTGTTTTCTGAAAATCCTATTTGTTTTGTTAATAACTCTTCTGAATTTAATAGGTTCTTTTGTTACTACAGAGGCCATGATAAAATATTTAGAATGTTTTCCCAAATCTCCACTTTCATCAATAAAAATATAATTTATCAATTGTATATCTTTAAAATCATTATTTAAAAAGCTTTATGTCTCTATACATCAAATAAAGTAAAAATTGCTCCAATAATAAAAAATTGATGTGATTATAATTAAAAAATAATTTAAAAAAGATAATTAATCATTTTTAAATAATACAAAAAACATAAAATTAAATGAATAAATCAGTCAAGGTGTAAAAATAATATGGTTTTAGAAGAATTATTGGCTCCGGCAGGCTCATATGATGTATTGGTTATTGCTGTTAATGCTGGTGCTGATGCAGTCTATATTGCTGGGCAAAATTATGGTGCAAGAGCATATGCCAAAAACTTCACAATGGAAGAAATAAAAAAAGCGGTTAACTATGCTCATCTAAATGGCGCTAAGGTCCATGTGACCGTCAATACACTAATCAATAATTTCGAAATTGTTGACGTTTTAAAATACTTATTTGAATTATATAAAATAGGCGTGGATGCAGTCATCGTACAGGATTTCGGATTGATCTGGCTTTTGAAGACCTTCATTCCAGACTTGGAAGTTCATGCATCAACACAGATGGGATTGAACAATTATTCCTCAATCAAATGGGCTTCAAAAAACAATATAAAACGAATAGTGCTTCCAAGGGAAGTCAATATCCGCCAAATAAGAGAAACCTACGAGCAACTTAAAAAAGACAACATCGACATGGACATTGAAGTATTCGGTCATGGCGCATTATGCTACTGCGTCAGTGGAAAATGCTACATGTCATCATACAATAGCGGAAGAAGCGGAAATAGGGGAGCTTGTGCACAACCTTGCCGAAGGGAATACCGTCTAAAATACAGAGGATACAATATAGGAAACGGATACCTTCTTTCAACCCATGACCTTGCAACATACAATCATTTAACTGAAATTTCAGATGCTGGAGTGAAATCTCTTAAACTTGAAGGCAGAATGAAATCAGGAGACTATATCGGAACTATCGTGAACAGTTACAGAAATCTGATTGATGGAAATGAAGGCGATTATAAAAAAGAGCTCCACCTTGTCTTTAACAGGCAATTCACCGACGGATACATGATGGGTGACAAACCTGGTGAGGTAATGGGAAGGGGCCATTCAGGCCATGAAGGACTGTACATCGGAGACATAACCAACATAGAGGATACAAAAGTTACAATTGAAATTAAAAACAAGGAGATTCCTGTTATTTTAGAACCTGGAGACGGAATTGCATTCAAATACAACGGCAAAATCAAAGGAATCTATCTGGAAAACATCATCAAACAGGATGAAAATGAAATCATCATAGACACTACTCGCCTTGTTAAAGTTGGAACCGAAGTATTCATCAGCTATTCCAAATCCACTCACGATTATCTCAAACAATTTGAAAAAGAAACAATTAAAAACAATGTTGGAATCAATTTATCTCTAACATGGGATGAAAACCTGAACCTGTTTACAAAAGTCGAATATCATGTTGATGGAGAATTAGTTAATTTCAGACATAAAACTCTGGATAAATTCGAAAAAGCTAAAAATAAACCTGTAACTGAGGAAATTATTGAAAAGCAGCTTAAAAAGACCGGAGGAACACCATTCTACATTGACAATATCCGTTTCAACAATATGCCTAATGATATTTTCATACCGATTGGTGAGATTAACCAAATTAGGCGCGAAATCCTTGATACTGCAACGGACTTGTTATTAAAGCATTACACACCAACCAAAAAAGCTGTTAAAGCCGTTCGCAAGGATTTGACCAAATTTTTCGAAGATTATGAAAATAATGAAGGAAAAATCAAGAAAAAGACTCCTAAACTATCAATATTCATTGATGACATTTCTCAAATCAAGTCAGCTTCAGGTTTTGACTTGAAACGTATATACTTTGATGGTAACTGCCATTATAACAACCCTGATGATTATTTTGAAAACATCAAAGAGACCTTGAAGAAAGGTAGCTTAATGGCCGCCCCAACAGAGTTTGTTTGGGTCTTATCATCATTTATCTCTGAAGAGGATGCTCTTAAATGCAATGAAATAATTAAAGAGCTTGAAAACGAAGGGATTATCATCTCAGTAATGGGGGATTTCCCCGGAATGGCAGAAATATTCGATTGTTCAATTTATGGAAATCATAATCTGAATGTTTGGAACAGTTTTTGCGTGCGTGATTTGAATGCATCCGGATTTAAGTCATTGATAGTATCCTCTGAACTTTCAGGAGCCGAAATAAAAGAATTGGTCAAAAGAAACCACGACCGGAACATAGATTTGGAAATGATTGTTAATGGAAACTTGGAAGTTATTGTAAGTAAAGATGATTTCACCAACTTGAATGATGGAAAGGACTTCATCATTTCAAACGATGCGGATTATGCCATTCTAGAAGATAAAAAAAGGAAGAAATTCAAATATAAAATATTTTTCGACTACAATCGGCAAAGCCACATTATCAATAAGGATTGCTTATGCCTAATTGAAGAAATGAATGAAATTAAGGAATTGGGGCTTGATTCACTAATTCTTGATTGCAGATATTCTAATGAGCAATATACAACACAAATCTTATCCATTTATAATGAAAGCCTTAAAAATAAAGATCAAGATGAACTAACCAAATATAAATACCAAATTATGGATTTCTCACAATCCTATGTCAACAAAGGTAATTATATTGAAGGTAGATTGCACGAGGACAAATAATGAGAATTCCTGAATTGCTTGCACCTGTTGGGTCAATGGATTATTTAAAAGTTGCAATAAATGCAGGTGCCAGTTCTGTTTACTTATCCGGTAAAGACTATGGTGCGCGCAAGTTCGCTGAAAACTTCACATTAGATGAAATAAACGATGCAGTAAACATTGCCCACATGCATAATGTCAAGGTTTACGTTACTGTAAACACATTAATAAAAGAAGATGAGCTTGAAGACGTGATTAATTATCTCTCAAGCCTATATGCAATAGGAGTGGATGCGGTCTTAGTGCAGGATTTGGGATTGGTTGAGCTAATCAACAGACATCTGCCCAATTTGAAAATCCATGCATCAACCCAAATGACAATCGAAAACCAAAAGAAACTTGACTATATAGAAAGCAAAGGAATAAAAAGAGTCGTACTTCCTCGTGAAATGAAAAAAGAAGAAATCAAAGCCTTAAAAACTAACATGGAGCTTGAAATATTTGCACATGGAGCATTATGTTACTCTTATTCCGGACAATGCCTGATGAGCAGTTTTAAGGGTGGAAGAAGCGGAAACAGAGGGACATGTGCACAACCATGCCGCCAAAAATACAAAATTGAAGGCATTGATAAAGAAGACTATTACCTATCCCCATGTGATTTAAGCTTATTTAACCAATTAAAAGAAATATCCGAACTAAATGTTAGCTGCATTAAAATTGAAGGAAGAATGCGAAGCAAAGAATATTTGGCCATTGTAATAAGCAACTATCGCAAAGCATTGAATAAATTAAAAAGCGGGAAAGAAACCAAAAGCGAGGAAATCAATCTTGTTTTTAACAGAGGCCTGTGCGAAGGGAAATTTAACGATTCTGTGAAAAGAAGCCTGCGAGCCGGACACATCGGATTGAAAATCGGCCATGTTATTGAATCAAGGAAAAATCAAATCGCGATTAGATTGAATGATTCAGTTGAAAATATCCCCGAAAAAGGAGATGGGCTTTTAATTGTAAAAAACAATAAGGACTACGGTTTTGAAATTTCACAAAATCCCCTTATTACAACTTTAAATCACTACAAAAAAGGTAAAAACAAACCCGTTAAAGACTTGACACGTGAAAATAAAGTTTTGATTGTTAAAAAAGTATGGCAAAACAAAAAAAGCACTTTTAATTTAAATGAATCTGATGTCTACTTAACAAAAAGAAACAAAATAAGTAAAAAAGTTAAGGAAATTGAAAATAAAGGAAACAGTTTCGTTAAATCCAAATTGATACTCACATTTTCTTTAAAAAATAAGTTCCCCCTATTGAAAGGAAGATTGACTCTTGCCAGCAAAAAGGAATTTGAATGTGAAGTTAGGGGAAATGCCCCATTTGAAAAGCCTATCAAAAAAAGTGTTGATGCTGAAACAATTAAAAATCAACTTCAGAAAATCGGCAATTACCCATATGAAATCATTCAAATTAATATAAACTACGATGGAACCTTGTTCATCCCAATTAGCAAAATCAATGAACTTAGAAGAAATTTATTTGAAAGGTTGGAAGCGGAAGTTATCAACTCATATAAACACGAAAATAAAAGAATTGAGCTGGAAACTGAATCAAATGAAAAAACTGAAAATGAGTGTGGATTATCATTTTATACAAATAATCTAAATCATTTAAAGCATCTTGAAAATGTAAAAAGGGTTTATCTGGAAATTCCAAGCGAAAATGATTCTTTAGTATTGGCCAATGGAAAATACAACCTTAACTATATGATTAACTTCATTAAAGATGCCTGCGAAATATCATACGAAAAAGATTATGAATTGATTTGGAAATGGCCAGATATTGCTCATGACAATTTCATTAAAGCATTGAATAAAGTAAGAGGAATTTTAAATAAAATGAACTGTAAGCTCCCAATCATGAGTGCTAATTTCAATGGAGAATATAGTCCATATTCAATGAATATTACCAATAATGAAACAATAAACAGCCTTAAATGCTACAAAATTTTAACATTATCCCCCGAATTAACTAGAAAAGATTATGAAAACATCATCAAAAACTGCAGATATCCCGAAAAGGTTGAAATATTAGTTCAAGGATCTGTCGAACTTATGAAAACCAGATATCCGATATTATATGGAAATGAAAATAAGATGGATTATGAAAATTATTTAATTGACAGGAAAAACAGGAGATATCCAATCCATAAAAGCATTTCCGGAGAGGAATTGATTATATTTAACGATGAGGAACTTTGCTTAATCAATGAAATAACTCATCTAAAAAACATTGGTTTTTCTAATTTTGCAATAGATGGAAGATATAAGGATGATGAGCACTATAGAATGATTGATATCTATAATTCCGCCCTTAACGGAACTGTGAATGAAAAGGAATTGAAAAGATACAGTTCAAAAAATACAACAGCCAACTATTAAACATTACTTTTCAAATGCTCTCGGCAATGTTGAATATATATTAAAAAAAATATTATATGTACAAAAGGGTTTGGTAAAAATGCAAAGGGAAAAAATTACATTGCAAAACATTAAGGGAATTGGAGATAAGATTTCTGAAAAAATAATCAGCAGCGTTGGTGGTGAGGAAGAACTCCAAAAAATCGTTGATGATGTGGATGTTGAAAGAATAGCGAATATCGAAGGCATAAGCCAGAGAAAAGCCATTGAAATCATGAATCAACTATTAAACAATCCAAAATACGAGTTTATAAAAAGCGACAGGGCAATGGAGATTTATGAAGACATCATTAACAAAATATTATCCTATTCCAACACTTCTTATTCAAAAAATAGGATCCTGCTGCTTTCACCTTCAAAGGATATTGAAAAAATCAACTCACAACTTGATTTTGTAATGAATGCAAAGGAACACGTTTCACAACTTCCAATTATAAAATTAAGAGGGTTGATGAAAAACTTAAAAGAGGTTGAAGAAGCAAAACCTGAATACGACCCGAGCAAAGCTATTTTAGTTGAAAGTGATGAGGATGCTTCTTATTTAATGGATTTAGGATTAAACCAATATTATCCAATCATTACAGCAAGCGATTCACCATTACTTCAAGAAGAAATAATGAATTATGATTTAGTATTTTACGTATACTCCCAGGGAATACTTGATTTTGAAGGAATGCCAAACCTGGTGATGATTAATATTGAAGAAAATGACTATGAGATAGTTCCGGAAAAAATAATCGACTTTTTTATACAAAACAAAGAGTTATTTTCAAGGGTTCATGAGATTCAAAAGATTAGAAATAAAGAAAGTGTCCTTGGAGACATAATCCCCATCATTAATGAGTTAAATATCATTGATAAAAGGGAAGTGGATATTGAAAAACTTGTTTATTCTCTTAAAGATGATATGGATAATGAATTAGAAAAATCAATCAAACAAGTCGACCTTGAAGGAGATGAAATTCTTAACTTATTAAATAACAATTTCCCGCCAAAAATTAGCAAAATATTTGATGAAATTATCAATAAAAGGAAAGAAATAATCCGTGAAAAAACTGGGTTAAGCTTTGACCCATTTTTAAGAACATACCCTATCCAAATCGATGATTCAGAAATCGAAAGAATAACCCTTGAACAGTCATCTAAAAAAGAAAATGACATATTTGATATTAAAAAGAGTGCTGCAATAGAATTGAATTCAATCAAGCAAAAGGCAATTGATGAAGTCAAAGATACAATCAAATTTGATTATGAATTTAGTTTAGGAAGTTTTGCATATGAATACGGGTTATGCAGACCTGAATTCAGTGATGAAATCAAACTAAATGGAGCACTGCATTTAGAACTTGCACTTAAAAAAGACAAAGATTACATTCAAAAAGTTGATTACCAACTGACCAAAAACGAAAACGTTGCACTATTAACAGGAGCAAACAGCGGAGGGAAAACAACACTCCTTGAAACACTAACCCAGATATCAATTATGGCACAGATGGGGCTTCCAGTAAGTGCAGACAGTGCAAAAATAAAACTGTTAGATGAAATTTACCACTTCTCTAAAAAAAGGTCTTTAGATGCAGGAGCATTTGAATCCTTCTTAAATGTGTTCATACCAATCGTCACCACAAACAGCGAAAAATTAGTGCTTTTGGACGAACTTGAAGGAATAACCGAACTTGATGCTGCAGTCAAAATCATATCCACATTCATAGATATGATTAAAGAATCCAATTCCTACGGAGTAATCGTTACACATATGGCAAGGGAACTGATGAACTACACAGATATTCGAGTAGATGGAATAGAAGCTAAAGGATTGGATGAAAATTACAATTTGATTGTTGATAGAACACCAAAAATGAATTTCCTTGCAAAAAGTACTCCTGAATTAATTTTAAAAAGAATTTATGAAAAATCAGATGATGACTTAAAAGTAGTATATGCAAGAATCCTGGAAAAATTCTAAAATATATATGTTACAATTTACAATCTTTAATTAATGAAAGTTATTAGCAACAGTAGAAATGAAAACATTAAAAGAATAAATGAAATCTACAAAGTTCTTAAGGATAATGATTTTGGATATTTGATTGAGGAAAATACCTTTTTCAAAAAATTTCCTTTTCTAAGAAACCGTAGAACTAAAAAAGATGAAACATTTCTAGATGAAACCGCCCCAATCAGAATACGAAAAGTATTGGAACAATTAGGCCCAGCATATATTAAATTAGGTCAAATGTTGAGTACCAGGCCAGATTTAGTGGGAATAGAAATTGCTAATGAACTTCAAAAATTAAGGGACAATACTCCAGTAACCCCTTTTAATGAAATGAAAGAATTGATTGAAGAAGAACTTGGCACACCACTAGACGAGATATTCACAAACATTGATGAAACACCACTTGGATCAGCATCAATAGGCCAAGTATATAAAGCCGAATTAAAGAGTACTGGACAAGAAGTGGCAATTAAAGTTCAAAAACCAAATTCACGTGAAATTATAGAATCCGATGTCAAAATAATGAAATTTTTAGCGGAAAGAATTGACAAATACATATCCGCCACTAGAACTTACAACCTGCCCGCAATAATTAGCGAATTTGAAAGATCCATCTTTAAAGAACTTAACTATTTGGAAGAAATGATGAACTTGCAAAATCTTTCATACAACTTCAGAAGCATCAGTTATATAAAAATACCTGATGTATATCTTGATTATTGCTCCGAAAAAGTCATCACAATGGAATTGATAAAAGGTGTGGTAGTAACAGATTTAATTAAACGAGATTATCCTAACATCGACAAGAAGAAAATAGCGAGTTATGGTGTTAAATCCTATTTCAAACAGATAATGATTGATGGTTTTTTCCATGCAGACCCCCATCCTGGAAATTTAATTGTTACAGAAGACCGCAAATTATGTTATATTGATGTTGGAATGATGGGAATTCTAAATGAAGATTTTAAAGAGGATTTAGCGGAATTAATTTTATTATTGATAAGCGGCAACACAAACAATATCATTAATCAACTGATTTATATGGACATCATCAGCCCATCACAGAACACTCCTGAATTGAGGGCAGATGTGGATGATTTAATGAACTTATATTATGGAGCCGAATTAAGGAACATGGATGGTGCAATAGAAGATTTGTTAAATGCTATGATAAAAAACAACATAATTCTTCCAAAGGAATTTGTAATGATAGGTCGTGGAATAACACTTATCGAAGACACTGGTAGAAAACTAGATCCAAACTTCAATGCCGCCACCGAATTGAAAGAATTATCCCGCCAAATAATCACAAATAAATACAAACCAAAAAGATTAAGTAAGGTTGGTATGAACTATTTATTGCAAGTAGAACACCTGGCAAAGGATCTGCCCGATACCCTTAGAAATACAGCCTCCAAACTAGAAGAGGGAGATTTCGAAGTAAAATTAAAGCATGAGGAAATAAGCCAGTTAACAAATCAATTATCAGTAGCACTAATCATATCATCATTGATTATCGGATCCTCATTAGCCATTATGGGTGGTGCAGGTCCTAAATTATTTGGAATATCCGCGATCGGATTAATTGGTTTTGTTTTTAGTGCAGTATTAGGTATTTTCTTAATTATAGAATATATGATAGAAAGAGATGACATTAAATAGATGGCAAATAGTCGATTTTAAAAAAATAGATACTAAAATAGCCTATTGCTAATTAGTGAAACTGTATTTTTGTAAAAAAAAATAAAAAAAAGGAAGAATATTATTCTATAATAACATTCTCAGTATACTTATTAGTATTTCCATTTGGATCATCATTTGATGTAAATTCAACTGAAATTTGATGTTGACCAATGAAATCGGCAACTCCAAATATTGGGGTTGACAAATCACCTGTGGTAATTTCATTAAATACTAATTTACCGTCAACATAAACCAATAGATGTCCATTTGTGAAATCAGAATCAAATAGCTTGTTAATACCCTCCAGTTTCAGAGTATCTCCTTCACTCACTACTTTATTATCTCTAACCCTTTTGACAACATGCTGAGCTAGTTGTACATCCGCAGGTTGAGAAACAGACTGATATGACTCGCTGGTTACAACTTCAGGAACATCATTTACTTCAGGATTAACAGTATCATTGGTTTCATTAGTTGCGTTATCTCCGCCCATCAATTTCTTAAAGATGTCGAGAATGTCATCTAGGCTCATATTAGAGTAGTTAGTACCAGTTCTGTTCATACCAGTGAAATTCATACCAGAGAAGTTCATTCCAGTACCTGTGCCGTTAAAGTTAAAAGTCGGTTTTGTGCTTCCATTACCGCTACTAGTGCCAGTACCAGTACCAGTGCTTGAATTATCCGAACTGGAACTAGTTTCCTCCTTATTTTGACTATCGTCTGCTTGAGTATCGTCTGCCTGATTATCATCTACTTGAGCATCACCGGATACTTCATCTACTGAATCAGATGATTGTAGTGCGACATCACTTGAATCATCAGTAAAGTTTGTTGCACTGAAAGCATTCATAGATAAACATAAAATAATTAACAATACTACAGCATATTTTATCTTATCATTTGCCATTATTTTTGCCTCCTTTATACTTTTAAATATTTAAATAAGATGAAATTTATCTTTAATTATTGATATCTCCATCATAGAGCTAATTTCTAATATAGGTTATAACTAAATAAGCTCCAAGAATTGCACTGAATACAAATCCTATAAATCCAATTGCAGAAATATCCCAAACTTTTGGACCTTTATCAGCCAATATTGCAATGGATGAACCTACAAGCAATGCGGCTACAATTATGGATATGGATAACTGATTTTTCAAATCATCCAAACCTGTGTGGTTCATATTTAATTCCAATTCACCTTTTTCGACTTTATCAAGAGTACTGTTGAGTCTGTCAGGCAAATCTTTTAATAAATGTTCAATTTCTACAATATAGTTAAATCCACCACCCACAAGGTTTCCTGGTTCGAATTTTGATTTAATCATTTTTTTAGCGAATACTTCAAGTTCACCAGTAAGATTGAAGTGTGGATCCAATTTGTCACCAGCTTCCTCAATGAGAATCATTCCTCTTCCAATCATTACAAATTCCCTTGGAAGAACAATATTATGGTTAATCATTACATTCATCAAATCATCGAATATACCATCCATTTGATCAAGGTCTACACCGATGTATGAATTCAACAAGTCATCGACATCTTCTCTGAATTCTTCAGTGTTTTGTTCTGGAGAGATAATGTTCATGTAAAGCAATTGATTAATTAAATGATGTGAATTTCCATCTAACAAAAGCAATATCAATTGTGCGAAGTTTGATCTGAAAGTATCATTTACAACACCCATCATTCCGAAGTCAATGTAACAAAGTCTGTTATCACGAGTTACAAATAGATTTCCTGGGTGTGGGTCTGCATGGAAAAATCCGTCAATCAATACTTGTTTTAAATATGATTGACATCCAAACTGAGCGATTTCTGCATTATTGATGCCTTCAATTTCATTGTCATATAAATCAGTTACTTCATATCCGTCAATAAGTTCCATATTTATGACTTTAGAACTACAGAGCTCAGGATAAACTTCAGGGATTTTAATATATTCGACATCTTTAAAGTTATTAGTGATTTTAGTAATATTCTTAACTTCTTCCATATAGTTAAGTTCCTTAAAGATGGATCTTTCAAATTCTTTAGCCATTGCAGGCAAGTTATACATTCTTGAACCTGAAACGTGTTTATCAACTGTTCCGGCTAATTTATTTAATATTTTTACATCCGGCACAATAACATCATAAATGCCCGGTTTTTGAACTTTAACTGCAACTTCCATACCGGTTTCTTTTAATGTTGCTTTATAAACTTGACCGATTGAAGCAGAACCGAGAGGTTCTTCATTGAATTCAGAATAGATTTCTTCCAATGGTTGTCCAAGTTCTCCTTCGATAACCTGTTTCATTTCATCAAAAGGGGTTACCGGAGTATTGTCCCTAAGCATTTTCAAGTCATCTGCAATTTCATTACCAACCATATCCGGCCTGGTAGCCAATAGTTGACCTAACTTAATGAATGCAGGACCTAACTCTTCCATTGCATATCTTAAATCTGAAACTTCGAAATCTTCGTCATCTTCATTGTCTTTTAATAGTTTTGCTAAGTGATGCTTTTTTGCAACACCCATAATTTCATCAAAACGTTTTCTTGAAACTTTTTTATCCTCTTTTGCCATTTAATCACTCCGATTTTCTAAAAAAATGTTTTGGGACCATATCTCAAAACACCAGAATATTTAATGGACTACAAATCTAAACTTGTTTTCACCATATCGATAATTCTTTTATACAGTTTCGATTTTTTTCTCTAATTACAGAGAAGTTTCCTCAACAGTAGATAATTCCATGATTTTTTATGAAACTTTTAATTTTTGTTCATTTGAAACCATGATTAACATGTGATTTTCCATTGAGTGCAATACATGTAATAATTATAAATTTAAAATATATAAATGTAACATATACGTTTTTTTTGAAAGAAAAATTAAATTATTAAACAATGTTTAATATATTATAATATAAATAAAAAATTCACATTATAATACAATAATTTTATCAATTTTAACATTTGCCTAACTGCTATTTATGAAACACACATATAGGATTAATTTAAAAAAACTAAAACGACAGCACAAAAAATATCATGAAAAATGTACAACGTATAAAAAAGATATTAATTAACTAAACTAATTTATCTGCTCTAAAAATGAAGTTTAGTTTCAAGCCAAAAATTTACTCTTATCATAATTCAATTTTAGAAAATTATCAATTTTTATTGCCCCTATATTATACGAAATTATTTATTGCTTTTAGTTAACACATTCTTTAATTCCAGTATATCTGAATAATTCCAGTATTTTTTGAAATGGAAATATTAAAAAAAATGTATATAAATAAAATAACAAATTATTAATAGGATTCGCTGATGAGAAAATTTATTATACGGATAGTGCAGGAAATATTCAAATGAAAATTTTAATAAAATATTTGCTTAAAAAATATTGGAAAATACTGACATTGATTGTCATATTCATGTTCATTTATACGTACTGTCAAATTGAGATTATCTGCGACCTGCCCCTACTGATGTTTGTTATTAAGGGATATAATATAGAACTGCTGGATATACTTGAAACGGGTGTGTTGACCGTATTTAATACCGCAATACTGCTGGTCATATCTTCAGTGATGGTTTCATATCTTTCAGTGGAATTCATATCCAATTTCGGCTATGATATCCGTGAAAAGCTCTTTGACATATATACAAGTATGGATTCCATGGATGAATTTGACAGAATCGCTTTTTCAGGTTTGATGACCCGGACAGTAAGAGGGGTTTCATCATTCCAGGCGGCACTGATGATATTCATTAAGAAAGTCTTGTTCGTTTTGCTTTTGACAATCAGCATAATTATCAATTTATATGATATAAATCCCATGATATCGTTAGTTTTCGCATTATTCGCACTGATTTTTTTAAGCATTTTTATTTATAAACTAATAGGATTAGCCAACAGTTATTTCAAGGTCAAGGCAATACTTGGTAAAATCAACAGGAGATTCAGAGATAAAATCGCCGGTGCAAACTTATTTAAGCAATACAATAAAGAAAAATTGGGTGAAAATGGATTTAAAAGCGTTACTGATGAGTCATACAATAAAGGCTACCGTTTTCAGTACCGACTGAACATTTTCCTGATGATTATAGTCGTGATGGATATCATATTAATCCTTATTATATCCTATTTTGTCGCCAACTACGGGCTGTCCGGCATGAAAATTATAGACATAATCCTCATTCTATTGGTTATAAGCTACTTTATAAGAAGCCTGAACGGATTGATTTCATTTACAAACAGTTTTCACATGACATATACTGGTGCAACCCGTATTGAAGATGTTTTAATTTTAGAAAAAAGCGAAAACGAGGAAATTGAGGAAATAAGTGATTTTAAAGATATTAGATTGAATGACATAACTCTCGTTTACGATGAAAGACATATTCTTTCAAACATATCCCTGGAGATCAAAAAGGGTTCACATACATTGATTACAGGTGCTGCCGGCAGCGGTAAAAGCAGCCTGATGAATTTGCTTATGGGATTTTACCGGGAATTTGAAGGGGAAATCCTAATAGACAATAATGCCGTATCCCCTAAAAGCTTAAGAAGATTGATCTCCTATGCTCCAGACGATCCCAACTTTTTAAAGGACAGCGTGCTGGAAAATATTCGGCTGGGTGATGAAAGCATAAGTCCAGGTGATGTAATTGAAGCCTGCAGGATTTCATTGTTTGATAGGGATTTGGATTTTGAAGTTTATGAAAGCGGGAAAAATCTGAATAGTGACTTAAAGCAGAAACTGTCCATTGCAAGAAGCATTGCCCATGAAAGAGAAATCTATGTTTTTGACAATTCGTTTTCCGCCATCAGGTCAGATGATAAGGAAATCATAATCAGAAATATCCTAAATAGACTTGATAACAAAACCGTAATATTCATCGATAATGACACTAAAAGCTATCCTCAAATTGACAAGGTCATAGAATTAAATGGCGGTGAGATTAATGGTTTATAAATATTCCACAAGGGAACTGACCTTCAAGCTGATTAATCTTCTTAAGGATTATAAATATCAGATAATGGCTGCCATTATTATGATGGTGATATCCGTTATTTTATCAGTTTATGCTCCAAAACTTGTTGGAAGATTGATAAATTCATTAATGCAGTATGCGTTTAATTTAAACGAGTTTCCAGTGAAAACTTCTTACGATGAAATTATACTTATAGTGATGCTGTTTGCCGTAAGCCATCTGATTAGAATACCTGCCAACAGAATAATGTTTAAAACAAGTGAACGGGCAATTCGGAAATTGAGAAATCAGTTATATGCAAAATTAAGCTATATTGACATTGATGAGACAGAATTTGATGGCAACATACTGGCTAGAATCAACAATGATGTTGTCAACCTCAAGATATTTATAAGCAACACAATAATTCTTTTCCTCTCAGATGTTACAATAATAATATTTGTCCTTTGGATGAGCAGCAATATGGATTTGAAATTATCAGGAATACTTTTTGCACTGGTTGCGATTTATCCTCTTGTGATATACCCATTTCACAAAAAAACAAGAAACTACTATAAAATACATCAAAATGACTTGGGCAATATAATGGGTTTCATTGGAGATTTCCTGAAAAATCGTATGATGATTGAATCATTCAGCAGTGAGGAGTATTCCCGAAAAAGGTTAAGGGAATATAATATCAAGCAAAAGGACAGTTATAAAAAGTCCAGATTTTATACTGAGATAATGTATCCGGTCAACTCATTTATAACAATTAATCTGCAGCTATTTCTATATATTTATGGAGGATTTTTAGTATATGCCGGAATCATAGACATGGGGACATTCACAACCTTTGTTTTATACTATCAGTTAATGAAAAAACCAATAATATCAATTGGAAATACATTGAATGGCATAAGAACAGCATATGCATGTTTGGATAGAATCTATGAAATTTTGGATATGCCTGAAAAGAGAAAAAAAGAATTTCCGGAAGTTGGCGGCATTAGTGAAATCGAATTTGAAAACATTTCCTATGGTGAGATAGAAGATTTCAATCTAAAAATCATGCCTGGTGAACATGTCTCTCTTACAGGAGACAGTAGGAACAATTTAATTAAGATATTTTTAGGCCTTCTTGAAGCTGAAAACGGAAGCATCAAAGTGAATGATTTGGATTTAATTCAATATGATATAAATTCAAACAAAAATCTTATTGGAGTTTCAACAGAGGAAAATTACGTGTTTGATGGAACTGTTATGGAAAATATCGTTTGTGAGGATGAATTCAGCTCCGAAGATGTAATAGGAGTCTGTGAATTAATTGGATTGCACAGTTTAATTGAAAAATTCCCTGACCGGTATGAGACTAAAATATCTTATGACTCAAATAATTTAAGCACCCATGAAAGAAGACTGATATGTCTTGCAAGAGCGTTGATACATAATCCTGAACTGTTGATTATTGATTACAATAATGATATGGGAGTTGATTTACTTATAAAAATTATTGAGGGCAGAACAGCAATTGTATTGGCTCCGGATGATTATGTAGCCAATATGTTGGATATGAAGGCATTGTCAATAGATTAGATTTTTCATATTTTGCCGGGTAAAGACCAATGAATCAAAGGTGATTTTTCGCATGTTTGTCGAAATACTCTCCCACCACATATATAAGTATTTTCGCATACAAGTACTTATTTGCACTTTATTTAATCATTTAATCAATTAAAAATGCTTTTAAGAAGAATTCCAATGCATACGTAACTTATTTTAAATCGCGATTATAATTGGGAGGTCTGAGATAAAATGGCTTTAATCACTAATCTGTGATATTTCAAAAACAGTATACAACCATTAACTGCGGTACATACAACCCTCTTATTAAAGTATTGATTATAATAATGTCCATAATGGCACTAAACAAATATAGCAAAATAAGTTTAATTATATTAATGAACAGATATCAATATTGAAAATGTAATTATTATCGGTGATGAAATGGCTATGGATTTGACAGATATTGGAATTGAGGAAGGGCAGAAATATGAAGGGATTTACACTACCATGAGCAGGGATGGCGTGAAAAATGCTGCGCCAATAGGAATTGTATGCAAAGGCAAAGACAAACTTGGATGCAGATTATTTGTCGGTACCAAAACCCTGAAAAACATTATGGAAACACGCAAATATGTTGTAAATATTACTTTTGATCCTATAAATTTTGTAAATTCAACCATCGGAAACCTAGATATTGAAGAGTTTACGGATGATGATGACATTGCAATATTGAAAAATGCAGAGGCATATATCATTTGTGATGTCACAGACATTAGAAAAATGGATCCGATTAAAGACCATGTAACATCAAATGGAGAAGCGTATATCATAAGCAGCGATGTTGTAGAAATCGTCAAAAACAATCCATGTGCAAAGGCTTTAAACCGAGGAGTATTCGCGCTTCTGGAATGCCTTACAAACTATACCCGACTTGACCTTGTAAGTAAGCAGCAGCAGGATTATTTCATCGGAAGGTTTAATGAAAACAATCGTATGATTAAGAGGGTTTCCGGACCGGATACAATAAAAGCCATGGAGATTCTTAAAAACAGCATGATAGAAAAAGGTTTTGATGTTAAATAGAACATGATTTTCCCTTTGATTTTAGTTGAGCACATTGGCAGGTGCTGAAGCCAAAATTAGTCATAAATAGTTTATTTTAATAGAAATAAGGCTT
>NZ_CP010834.1:300000-490000 GCF_001548675.1 Methanobrevibacter sp. YE315 | reverse complement strand
TTCAAGACGCGGCCCTTATAACTGTAAAAAATGTAATAAAGACCTGAAACATATGATAATAGCTAATAATTTAACCCAAAGCAAAATCGAATACGATTGCGAATGTAAAAATGAATGGTTAGCTGAAGTAAATAATTCAGATATGAATAACTCAACAGTTGAGATTAAACATATCCCACTATATTAAATAGCTTAAAATAATAATTAATAGTAGGAGGAAAATATGAAAACCAAATTTGTTAGTTTACTGGCTATACTTCTTGGATTAATAATTATCGCATTTCCAGTAATGGGAGTTATTGGAGTTAGTTCCTTAATTGGTTTATCAATATTATTAATATCCATTTATTTACTTGTTATTGGAGTAAGCATAATAGATTACAATACTAGGGGAGCAATACTGGATTTGTTCTTAGGTATTGTGCTGTTATTATTAAGTATCTGTTTAATATTCCATCCGGCATTTCTCGGATTCTTAACTGAAATCTCATTATATCTTGCAGGAATTATGTTAATTATTGTTTCTGTTGCTTCATTGATTAATAATCGTAATTCCAGATATGGATTTTATATTGGAATTGCCGGAATCATACTTGGTTTATTGTATATAATAATTGGAACTTACATTGCAAACCCTATTATTCTTGGTACATTAATAGGAATATGGTTAGTAATAAATGGTATTTTGAAACTAATGGATAGGTAAAAACTATCCCATTTCTTTTTTTGGTGTTTAATTTGATTGGAATTAGTGCAGATTTTGACCCGGTTCACAAAGGTCATGAAAAATTAATAAATGAAGCTAAAAAATTAGCTGAAGAAGAAAACAAAAAAGTGGTTGTCTATCTTAATAAAGGTTTCAGTGCAAATCATGCACCTTTTTTTGTTGATTTTGAAGCTCGTCGTGAAATGGCATTGGCCCTAGGTGCTGATGAGGTCAGATCATTTGAGGGGCTACATCACAGGTTAATTCTATCATACAGTGTGCCAATCAGACTGAAGCAAATGATTGACGATGGTGTGACAGATTATATTACCTCTGCAAGCATCTCACTGGATGAAATCAAATCAAAAGCACAGAAATTTATTGACGAAGGCAATTTTGTTGGAATGCCGAAAAGCTATACCAACAGAAATGAAATCCGATGGTATGCCATTAACGAATTTCTAGGATCCAAACTAGATTATCATGTTGTCAAAGAATTCGACAAGGAAAAATATTCCGGAAGATTGATAAGACAGTCCATTTTGGAAAACGACTTGACAATAACAAAGGATATTGAAAAACTGCTTCCAAAAACAACAGTCGAAATTCTTCAAAGGGAAATCGATGATGGAAACGTTCCCGGAGATAGGAACTGGAAGGACATCTACAAAAGAATGAACACATATTCCAGGGGAAATCTTGAAAAAATAGCTTATCTTAATGGAAATACCATTAATGAAATAATCAAAAGAAGAGTATACCGGGACCCCGAATCAATATGGGCTGCATTTAGAAGAGCGGATTACGGTCCTGTAATGACAAGACTTGCCATCAGTGCAATTGAAATGGAAGTTACAAAAAAAGAAGTAATGGACTTGATGAAAAGCTATGAGGCCCAGGGAGTAATCCCCGACAATCAAAAGGTTCAAAAGGTAATTGACAGGGCATGGTATGTTGCAAGCGAAGGTGAAAAGGGTATAAGTGCACGAGAGGCTAACGAAAAATTCAGAATCCAAAACATTGAAGTGAACGCGCCACTAAGCCTTGAAGCCGGCTTGAATTTGACAAAATTTGAAACCAAAATCACAAAAGAGGGGATAAATACCGACCTGTATGTTGATAAAAACGGGAAAATCTCCGTCCAGTTTAAAAGCGAAGGCAAAAAGATTAAAACAAATTTAAGACTTCCTGCTGTGGAAGTTACTTATTTAAGGTATATTATGGATTCCCATTTCATTCCTGTTAACGGAAGTATAAAAAAAGCTAAAAAAGGATTTAAAGTTAATGTGGTTATTGGTTAAGCTTTTTTAAAGCCGCTTTTACCATTACCAATTCATTTTCATCGAAATAATCGATTATTTCGTTTAATTCTTCTGATTTTCTTTTGGAATTGTTTAATGTGTTGTTGATTCTTGAAATTGATTTTTCCTTGAATTCGTCCCCTTCAGTCAAAGATAGGATTTCAAAGAATTCATCTTCCAAATCATGTGACTTTGCTATTTCACTTGATTCAATCAGAACTGCCGATACGGTTTTTGTATAGCAACTTCTAAGCAATTTTAAAATGGCCGCATCGCCTACATTATCGCTGATTTTTTTAGTAATCATGTAATCATTTAAAAAGAGCAGTCTATCGGACATCTCTCCTGAGATGTACAAAACTGGTTTTGGAAAGTCAATCTTTCCGATGATAGCCCCATCCACCAAATTGGCCACATACCTATCTATTTCCAAAGTGGTCTTTGGTGAAATATTATTCAAATCCAAATAGATTCCTTTGGAATATTTTCCATATTTTTTTGCAATGTCCAAAGCGCTGCTTGGAGAATTTGCAGAAATTAGAATATCGGAGTGAACAGCCACATCCTTAAATGTGTCTAAAATTTCAATATCTGATTCTTTAATCCGTTCTATAGTTTTGGCTGACCTGTTTTCGAGTGAAGTTATAAACCTTATATCGTCTGATTTTAGCAAATTTAGAATATTTTGCGAAACTTTCCCAAATCCTATAAAGCCAATAATCATATTATCACTTAATTATTTTTTAAATAGAAGCATGTCATGCAAATTTACGCCTATATCCCGTGAGATTGTATTGCATTTTGCACATAATAAAAAGTAAATGTCTTTTTCTGACAAGTCTATTTCAGTCAGTCCTTCATAGTTTCCCATGCCTTTTGAGATTATGAACCTGTGATTATTGAAAATCTGTCTAAATTCATCTGAGATTTCACTGTCAACATATCCTACGGTTCCGGCACCTATTTCAACAATTTCACCAAACTCATCAAGCCCCGCATCCAATGCTTCCTTCATGCATGCGTCATTTAAAATTGGCTGTGATTTTACTGCAATTGTAATGTCCAGTCCATATTCTTTGATTTTAGCCAAAAGCAACTTGTCGAAAACTATTTCACCAGTATTGTCAACCAAATATAATACCTTATCATATTTTTTAAGTGAATTTTCAAATTCCCCTATGTCCTTGACAGCCAAATCCTTTTTTAGAGAGCCTTTAATAACGCTTTCAATATCATCATCCAAGGTGAATGCTCCAAAATCCAGGATATTGCCAATGATGGCAATCTTTACATAGTTTTCCAGACTGTCATCCTCTTTTAATATCTTTTTTACATCTGGCAAATATTTTAAAGCGATTTCATTGCCTTCAATCTTTTCTTTAAAATAAGGATCATCACAACCGGTTTTTTGCTTAATCATCTTATGCATGGTTGAACCGGTTTTATTGGAGTTGGTTCCTTTAGAAAAATTATCGGCAAGATATTTAAAAATATCTCCCATTATTTCCATCTTAAGGTCCTCATCATCAGTTGATAAATCTAAAGCTTCCCTGGCTTGTCTTAAAAAGCAAGGCCCACACTCATAACTAACCTTCAAAATTAACCACCATAAATAATTTGAACTAATTGAATCTCATCATCCTCTTCAATCACAGTATCCTCAATGACAAGTTCCCCATTCTGTTTTGAGACCATCGTTTGGGCAGACAATCCCATTTCTTCAAGCAAATCTTTAATAGTATAATCTTTTCTTGGAATTTCCCTTTTTTCTTCCAAATTCTTATATTTCAATAAAAATGACATTTTATCACAATCCTAACTCTTCTAGAAATGAACATGCTTTGCATAACTCATTGGCTGAAGGTTCACCGCATCGAACACACCTGCCATGTGAATAATCCTTCTTAAGTTCCTCTTTTAAAATTGCCTTAATTTTATCGTATCCCCTGAGGGTTGAATATTTGATTGTAGGATGTTTTTCGGAAAGTTGATTTATCACCTGTGAAACTTCACCCCTAAATGATTGCATGGCATAAGGGCAGCTGTCAAAGTGGACTTCCAATTCCTTTGCAACAACATATAATCCGATTTCACGTTCTGGAATTTCACGTAGCGGCTTTATTTTTACTGTGAATTCTTCTGCTTTGGATTCTGTTTTTGCACCTAATTTTGTTAAATTGTCTGTGTTGCCTTCCAGATAATTCATCATGATAGCCTGAACTTCATCATCCAAATTGTGTCCGGTAGCGATTTTGGTTGCGCCCATTTCACGAGCGGCTTTATTGATGATTGTCCTTCTGAATACACCGCAATAAGTACATGATCCCTTATGGTTATCTCTCTGCATTATTTCATCCAAGGTGATTCCGTATTCATCCTTAAGAGAGACAACCTTATGTTCTATGCCTAGCCTTTCAGCATGGCGGATAGCTATATCCACTCCTCCCTGACGATAGTTTGCAATTCCCTCATCAACAGTTACCGCACAGATATCTATGATATTCAGTTTTCTGAAACTATTTAATATTTCAAGTGTTGTTACACTATCCTTTCCGCCGGAAAGAGCCACTAGAACTTTATCGCCTTTATCCAATAATTTTTCTTTTCTGACGGTTTTGATAACTTTTTTTTCAATTGATTCAATAAAACAATCCTTGCATAACAGCTGGCCGGATTGCTCTTTTTTAATAATAACTTTAGGATTACCACATTTACTACATTGCATATTATACTACCTACATCTGTTCTACAAATTGTGCTAACTGATTTAATGTGTTTACTTCAAACACCTGGGCTCCCGCATCCTGATACAAGGAAACACAACTGTCCACAATATCCCATTTCTTTCTATCTTCAGGATTTAAAATTATAACCTTTTTGGAATCCCTTACCATTTCCTCAACGAGATCCACACTTGCAGGAATGCCATGAACCTTAGGACCTGCCCAGTCCCGGCAGTCTGATAAAATAATTACATAAGATTTATTGCTGATATTCGCTCTTTCCTGAAAGCTCTTAAATGCCGAATACATGTCTGAGGTTCCATGAACCATCATATTTTTTATACGCAAATCCTTAACCTTTATGAACGAATCGATTAGATACTCCTCTTTTAAAGCATCAGTTGTTTCGATTACCTTATTATCGAATTCAAACATTCTTGATTTCTTAAATGCGGTTTGCGCTGAAAACATTAACATGAAAAACCAGCTGCTAATCCATTCACATGATCCGCTTATGTCATTCAAGAATAAATGTTCGTTCTTATGAGGCCTAGGTTTTGATTTAACAAGCTCAAAAGGAACTCCACCATACTTTAAATTGGCCCTTATGGTCCTTCGGATATCGATTTTGTGTGAATGGGTCTGGACTTTTCTTCTTGAACGTTTATTTGCAATTCTTTTACCCAGCCTCTGACAGATTTCAAGCATCCTTGGATCGAATCTGTTAAGTTTAGTCAGGTCCTTGTTCATCAATTCGCCATCACGTTCAAGTTTTTTCACTTCATCCAAAAGGGGCTGGCCTGAAAGCATTTTCAATTTTTCATTAGTGATTTTCTCTTCTCTGACTTTTTGGGCCATGCTTCCTTGTTTTTTAATAATGTACTTGTTTGATTTAGGTCCTGTGCCCCTATATGCCTTACTTCTATCAAAATCATTGGACAATTTCTTTTCAGGTTCTTTGGTTGCAAATATCTTATCAAAAACTTTGTTGAATTTGGGAATGTCATATTTGTCCTTAACATACACTGCCATCATGGCTGTCTTTAAGAGATTCCTATCCTCTTCGCCCAAATCCATATATATCTTTACAGCTGCCTGGGTGCTTCTAACACTTACGGGCATTCCTTTTTCCCTTAATTGAGCTGATAAAGTAGCAATTTTATTAATCATCTTATCGTTTGTCGAAAATATCTTTTTTTACTCTTTTTTTATCGCTTTCGGTTTTGATGGCAACGCCCATACTTCTTTCCAAGGAATCATCGAGGTTTCTTGTTCCCAACTTAGTAACTGAGCGGACCCAGTCAACAGTTCCTCTGACAGACGGCTTCTTCATTAAATTAAGATTTCGTATTTCATGAACCAATTTGACAACTGCAGAAACGGTATCATCATCCGCTTCAGGTATTTTGGACTTGACAATTTCAATTTCCCTTTCAACAGTCGGATATGGAATATATAAAAACAGACATCTGTCCTTTGTCTCATCGAGTAAGGATCTTTGTGAATTGGATGTTAAGATAACGGTTAAATTATTTTGCAGTTGGAATGTTCCCAAATCATTAATTGTAATCTCCTGTTCGCCTAATGCCTGTAGCAGGAAACTTTCAACTTCCTCATCAGCCTTATCAATTTCGTCAATGAGCAATACTGAATCACTTTCGTTCAAAAATGCATTGAGCAATGACCTTCTTATGAAAAATTCTTCATCGAAAATTTTTTCTTCACTATTTGATTCGTTTCTGGCTGCTTCTAAATGCAGCAACTGCTTTTGATAGTTCCATTCCCCTACAATCTGTTCAAAAGTAATTCCTTCATAACATTGAATCCTGAAAAAGTCCCTTTCGAAAGTATTTGCAATAGCTTTCGCAAGTTCTGTTTTCCCAACACCCGGTGGCCCTTCTATAAGCATTGGCTTTCCAAGGAAAAATGACAGATAAACAGTGGTTGAAATCTCATTATTTGAAACATAATGTGAATCCAAAAGACTTTTATCAATATCTTTAATACTAATATTTTCAACTTGCAATTTCTAAACCTTCACAAAATTTTTATTATTAAAATAAGATTTAATCTAAATTTATTTAAACTTTATGTAACTAATATATGTAATGATAATAATATTATTAAGTATGGAGGTAAATTATGGAAACTGAAGATAAAATTATAGTTGCATTAATCATTGTAATTTTATTATTAACTGCAGTGGCCTTTATTGTGACAGGTACTGGAATGTCCTTTAACACTCAAAAAGACCCAGTGCTTAATAAAACTTCAACAAATATCACAAACAATACTACTGCTAACCTGACAACATATGACATAGACGAAGTAATTAATGACGGTTCCTCAGGTAGTTCCGGCAGTTCCTACTCATATGATTACTATGACTATGATTCAGGAGGATATACTCCTAGCCAAGATGATGATGGTGGCAATGTAGACCCTACACCAGAACCCGATGATGGCGGCGGTAGTGACGACGGTGGAGGAGAGCCTACAAATTCAGAATAAACAATAAAATTAATTATTTTTTAAATTCATCAGGATTTTTGAACAAATCAAAATCCTGAACATAATCTTTACCAGTAATCATGGCAATTTCCGCTTTCTGAAGTTCAGAACCCAGATAAGCGGCATGTTCCATTCTGGTAACTAATTTTTTTATAATTATTTCTTCATAAATTTCCTTGGCGGAATGGCCTACAATTACCAAATCAGGTTTATTTTTTCTGAAATGAGTTGCTGTAATCCTGCTGTTTTCCACAGTGGTTCCATAATCAACACTTATTTTAAAACTGCCTGCCTTATCGCGGATAAATTTCAAAGGTTCTTTACGTGTTGTTTCAGGAACACCGTCCAGTTCATTTAAAATTATATCGTTTCTTTTATGCTTGTCTTTAAATGCAACCAGATTAATTCCCAAATCTTTTGGAATGGATTTTCTATGTTTTGCAAGGAACATCATTTTGGAAGCGGTTGACAATTCATAAACGCTTCCTCTTGTTTTTCCACTTTCTTCAGGAGTGAACAATATGCTTACACCCAATTCCATACCTATTCCTGCTAGAAGTACATTAACACCTCCGGAATCGGCATCTATTAATTCAGTGACATTGCCAACACCGAAAAACATTGGTGCGGGGTTTGTCTTATGGAATTCATGGCATGCAATGATGGATTCCACAATGCTTGAACTGTTAACGGGATCAAGAATCAGATCCGCCACATATTTTAAACCTTCAGTATCCTTAATTAATTGATGCATTGACTCCACCCGTTCCATCGGGGATTTTGGAGAAATGCCTTGAGAAAAGTTTGTTGGAAGCAGCACTGCAGGGATATTCTTTTCTTTTAGAATATCGACCACTTCACTTTGGTTACCCAAATCCAGACTTAAGACAAAATCGATTCCGCATTCAGCGGCAACCCTTATCTCATCAGAATTTAATGTATCTATACTCAATGGCCGATCACCAACAATTGGGCGCAATGTTTCTATCAATTCGGGAATCTTATCTGAAAAATCTTCACCTGCAGCCATACCTATGTCAATCATGTCTGCACCAGAATCAACGAAATATTGGCATTTGTTAATTAAGGCTTCTTTAGATAAAAAAGGAGCATTAGCAATCTCGGATAATACCCTCATAGGGAAATCTTCACCTACCGGAAGGTTTCTAATCATGATGTTGTTTGGCTTTTCCAGAAGCATTTTAATATTTTCCTCATCATTTTCAAATTCTTCTATGAACTTAAAAGCCTCTTTTCTTTTTTCCTCTTCTATCAATTTATCAGCAGGCTTATCTTCAGATAGCTGAATGTTATTGACCAGGTTCAAAACCATTGCCAAGTCCGCACCATCAGTTGACCCTTTGAAAGTTGGGACTCCAAGTTCCTTTGTGATTTCCCTTGTTCCTTTTTTTATTAGTCCCGGAACCAGAATCATGTCAATATCATCCAATTGATCGGCAAAATTAGTTTTTATTTCTTTGATAATCTGTCTCGGAGTCAAAAATGCTGCCACTTGAGTATTGTCTGCAACATGAACGATAATATCTTCATTTGAATCCGAAACTACTTCTTTTATTAAAGGATATGCCAAATCGCCTGTGATAATTAGAACTTTCATAATAACCTCTCTACCAAATCATCAATATTATATTAATTATTATAGCTATTATATATTCTCTTAAAAAACGAAAATTTCTTAAAAATAGCTATTTTGAGAAAACTTATTAAAATTGTATAGATAATTAAATAGAAAATTAAAAAGCTTTATAAAATTATTTACAAAAAATAAATAATTTAAACAAAATAATTTAAACATAATTATCCAAAAACAAAAATCCAACATAAAATTTATATATTTTGTAATTTATAATGATTATACATGATAAATATATGGAGGAAAATTTAATGATTGAAATTCGTTTTCATGGAAGAGGCGGACAAGGAGCCGTAACTGCTGCTGAAATCTTGGCTAAGGCAGCATTTAAAGACGGCAAATATTCCCAAGCTTTTCCATTCTTTGGAGTTGAACGTAGAGGAGCTCCAGTTATGGCTTTTACAAGAATTGACGATGAGAAAATCGATTTGAGATATCAAATCTACAATCCAGACTACGTATTAGTTTTAGACGACGGACTACTAAATGTAGTGGATGTTTTTTCAGGAATTAAAGACAAAACTGAAGTTATTATAAATACTGAAAGTTTTGAAGGTAGTGGAGAGCATGAAGTCCACAGCATTGATGCAACTGGAATCGCATTAGACATGTTAGGACGCAACATTGTAAACACTATTATTTTAGGATATTTTGCTAAGAAGACCCAAGTTGTAACTATTGACTCATTACTTGAAGTAATCAAGGAAACATTCCCTGGAAAAGTTGGAGAGCTAAATGTAGAAGCTACTAAAAAAGCTTATGATATGGGATAAAAAGGGTGAGATGATGGTAAGTATAGGATGTGTAATTAAAACACCGGGTAACAGTAGAAACAATAAAACTGGAAGCTGGAGAACATTTAAACCAATTTTAGACAAAGAAAAATGTATTGATTGTGATAATTGTATTATCTTCTGTCCTGATTCCAGTATAAACAAACAACATGATATTGATTACGATTACTGTAAAGGATGCGGAATTTGTGCAAACGAATGTCCTTCCGATGCAATCGAAATGGTAAAAGAATAGAGAGAGTGATTTAATGATAAGAGAAGTAATGACCGCAAATAAAGCAGTTGCAGAAGCTGTAAGATTAGCTAAGCCACAAGTTATTCCTGTTTATCCAATTACTCCACAAACTACAATTTCTGAATACTTAGCACAATATGTCGCAGATGAAAAAATTGATGCTAAATATGTTAAAGTAGAATCTGAACACAGTGCAATAAGTGCTGCTGTTGGAGCTAGTGGTGCTGGAGTAAGAGTATTTACAGCAACATCTTCACAAGGATTAATGTTAATGCATGAAATTTTATATGCAGCGGCTGGTATGAGAGTACCTATAGTATTGGCAGATGCAAACAGAGCAATTTCTGCACCATTAAACATTTGGAACGATCAACAAGATTCCATTGCACAAAGGGATGCAGGATGGTTACAAATTTATGTTGAAAATGCTCAAGAAGCATTGGATACCACTTTAATGGCTTATAAAATTTCAGAAAACCCTAATGTATTGCTCCCATCAATGGTATGTTTAGATGGATTTATTTTGACACATACAGTAGAACCTGTAGAAATACCTGATCAAGAAAGTGTAGATAAATTCTTACCTCCATATGTTCCAGAACATGCATATCTTGATCCGAAAGACCCTATGTCAATAGGAAACTTTGCAGACCCACAGTATTATACTGAAGCAAGGCATGACATGGACGTTGCAATGGATAATTCCATAGAAGTAATCCAAAAAACTTGTGAGGAATTTGCAGAAATCTTCGGAAGAGAATACGGTCTCGTTGAACCATATAAAACCGAAGATGCAGACATAATTTTCGTTGCAATGGGTTCTCTTTGCAGTACTATTAGAGTAATTGTAGACCAATTAAGAGAAAAAGGCGAAAAAGTAGGTTTACTTAAAATTAGAGCATACAGACCATTCCCAACTGAAGCAATCAACGAAGCAGTTAAAGATTGTGAAAAAATAGCTGTTATCGATAAAAACTTCTCATTCGGAATTGGTGGAGCACTTTATGCTGATATGAAAGTTAAAATTGATAAAGAAATTTATGGATTTATTGCAGGTTTAGGTGGAAGAGATATCACACCTGATTATATCTTAGAAGCTTATGAAAAAACCAAAGTGCCTGAACAAGATGTCACATGGATTGGACTTAAGGAGGAATAGATATGGATATACCTGATAAAGATTTATTAGCACCAGGACACAGAGGCTGTGCTGGTTGTGGAGCATCAATTGCTGTAAAATTAGCTCTTAATGCATTAGGCGAAAACACTGTAGCTATTTCTGCTACTGGTTGTCTTGAAGTTATGACCACCCCATACCCAGAAACTTCATGGGAAGTTCCATTCATACATGTTGCATTCGAAAACTCAGGAGCTGTAGCATCTGGTGTAGAAAGTGCATTAAGAATTCAAGGAAAAGATGATGTTAACGTAGTTGCTTTCGGTGGTGACGGAGGAACTGTAGATATCGGTCTACAATCCCTATCCGGAGCTATGGAAAGAGGCCACAATATGCTTTACATCTGTTACGACAACGAAGCATATATGAATACCGGTATTCAAAGAAGTGGAGCAACCCCATACGGTGCAAGTACTACAACTTCACCAAAAGGAACTGCAAGTTTCGGAGAAGACAAACCTAAGAAAAACATGCCAATGATTATGGCAGCACATGGTATTCCTTATGTAGCTACTGCATCTATCGCATATCCTGAAGATTATGTTAAAAAAGTAAAAAAAGCAGCTGAAACCAAAGGAGCCGCTTACATACACTTACAACAACCATGTACTACTGGTTGGGGATTCCCATCTGAAAAAACAATTGAAATGGGAAGATTAGCAGTTGAAACTGGATCTTGGATTTTATATGAAATCGACCACGGAAACTTCGAAATTACTTACAGGCCTGAAGAAAGAAAACCTGTAAAAGAATACTTATCCGTGCAAAAAAGATTCAAACACTTAGATGAAGAGCACATTGACAAAATACAAAAATATGTTGACGCAGAGTGTAAAGAATTAGGATTATAGGAGGAAAACAATGGAAAGTATTGTTGTAAATAGCAACCTATGTGACGGATGTCTTAATTGTGAAAACATGTGTGCATCAGTCCATAATGCTAGTAGAATTAAAATAATAGAACATGATTCTTCCTTTTATTCCATTGTATGTCAACATTGTGAAAGTGCACCATGTATAAAAATCTGTCCAACTGATGCAATCACCGATGAGGGTGTCAATACTCAAAAATGTATCGGCTGCGGATTATGTGTAATGGTTTGTCCATTTGGTGCAATGACTTTCCAATCCAAAGTTGCTGAAAAATGTGACCTCTGTGCTGATAGAGAAGAAGGACCTGCATGTATAAAAGCATGTACCAAAAGGGCTATTACTATCGCTGATCCGGAAAAAGTCAGAGCTAAAAATCAAGAGAAATATCTTGCAAAAATGGCTGGACTATATGAACCAGACAGCGGAAAAGGCGGAATTGTCCATGTCTTAACAAGTCAAGCAAGAGCAAGACTTGTTTTAGATGAATAATAAAAATTATGTATAAATCAGGAAACTGTACAGAATGTACAACCTGTGGAAGTTGTCAACAAACACCAAATGTTGACACTCCTATTTTATTTTGTATGCATTGCCAACCATCAGAAGCGCCATGTCTACTGGCCTGCAGTGAAAATGCAATCGAAGTTTTAGGCGGAGCCATAACCATCAACGGTGAAAAATGCACCAAATGCGGAGATTGTGTTGAAGTTTGCCCTATAAATGTAATTAAAATTTAAATATTTTAAAATCAAAAAATAAGATTAATTAACTGATATAGGGTTTTATTTTGATTACTAAAGATGTTATTAAAGATACTGTTTATGAACTTTACAAACAAGCTGTCATCGTTTTAGGAGATGATGTTAAAAAATCACTTGAAGATGCTCTTAAAATTGAAGAACATGAACTAGCAAGACTAAATATTGAAGCTATCTTAAAGAATATTGAACTTGCAGAAGAAAAACAAATTCCGATGTGCCAAGATACAGGTCTGCCTGTTGTTTTTGTCAAATTAGGTAATGTTGAAGTTGAAAATTTGCGTGAAGGTATCGAAGAAGGAATCAAAAAGGCTACAAAGGAGATTCCAATTAGGCCAAATATTGTTGATCCGATAACACGTGAAAACACAAACATCAATGTCGGAGACTACATTCCCCCAATTGATATAGAATTGATTGACGAAGATTATTTGGAAATTACAATATTGCCTAAAGGATTCGGCTCTGAAAACAATAACGCACTAAAAATGGCCCTTCCTGCCGAAGGAATTGAAGGCATAAAAGAATTTGTTGTAGAATCAGTCCTTAAAGCGAAAGGAAAACCATGCCCTCCAACAGTAGTGGGTGTCGGTATCGGCGGAACATCCGATTTATGTTTAAAACTCGGTAAAAAAGCTTTGCTCGGCAAAGTTGGTGAAAGAAATCCCGACCCAACAATAGCCAAACTTGAAGAGGAAATCCTAACTGAAATTAACAAGTCAGGAATAGGTCCTATGGGTCTTGGTGGGAAAACAACCACTTTGGATGTGAAAATCTTAAAGGCACACACCCATACCGCAGGTTTGCCTATTGGAGTTTGCATACAATGCTGGGCAGATAGGCATGCTACAACAAAAATCTATGATAATTAATTAAAATCAACTGTAAAAAGCATGTCAAACATAATTTTGACATGACTCCTTTTTTATTTACACAGGAGTCCTTTTTGAAAAAAATGCATGAATTCTAGATAAAAATATATTTAAAAAAAAATATGTGAAGAACAACCCTATTGTAAAAATAGGCTCAAATAGGGTCATTAATCACATTGGTTTTGTCATACGTTTACTTTTATTTGAAAAATCTTTTTTGTGCAAAAAAATTAATACAAATAAAAAAGGCATATGTCCCACCCGCCTGCCCAAAACTAATGGAATATTTTCCATTAAAATTTGTTTCAAATCGATTACTTGAAAATGCACAATGTTTCATCTTTGTTCATATCATGATAGAATTCCGCCTTATCTTCATCAAAGTCTATGACCTGTATCATATCATAAATTTCCTCACTCAAATTAGGATTTATATCCTTCAGGACATTCTGATAATCAAAAATCATATCCTTGTTGAATTCGATTTTTTTCTCATTTTCAAATAATGCACCATAGTATATTTCCGCTTCAACTAAATCCTGGAACATATGGCTTCCGAAAGATAATTCAGGCATATAACCAACTTCACTATATGCTTCCTCCAGAATCGCAGAAAAATGGCTAATATCAGCAAACACTACTGGAATACCCAACTCAGGAGAAGACGTACCGATTCTTCCAGGGACTATTAAAATGGCAGTTTTATCATTATTTTTGCAATAAGTGTTGACATCACTGATTACCCGAGGTATTGAACTTTTTTGAGCATATGGATATTCATAGTACTTATGTGGATCAACATAACAAATTGTGTCTATCTTATTCATTCGTGACATGCCCATAGAAGATTCTTTGATATGGAAGAAGACATTCTTATCTTCAGGCATTTCGATAGCTTCATTGTTTATTGAAACTTGAAGAGGGCGGCATTGCAATAAGTTTATATTGAATGATTTGTCCTCACCAACATTAACCGTATATTCTATATCAACCGGATAATCATAAGCGGCTTCCAGTGTGCTTAAAATCTCTTTCATCTCATCAATAAATTCCTGATTCTTTACAAGCCCTTCACAATTGACAAAGACTATTTCACGACGTTGACCACGGTCGCGGAACATTCTTTCTGCTTCACGGTCATGTTCAACTAAAACTCTTTTTGCATATCTTGGAATTACATCCAGACCTTCATCGATAGGAATGTCATGTATACTGAGATTCTTAAAATCAATAACATCCAAATAATGTTGTGAATATCTGTGCTTTTCCTTTATAGTCTTTGTTATGGTCACTTCAGGTTTGTCAAGATTGATTATTCTAGGATAATCCTTTTTTGTCCTGTCGACAGCTTTTGTACCAAGACCCATTACAAGCCTTAGCATACCTTTGCTATTGTCCATATCAGGAAGCGGTGAATATGGACTGTATGAAAATCCTACACCTGCAGCAGTCGGGAAGAAATAGTCCCCGTAATATGAACCGGAAACTCTTTGAACTAAAAGAGCCATCTGTTCATCTGTATCATCCAAATCGTTTATTTTCCTATATTCCAAAGCAGAAATGTTCATAGTACTTGAATATACAATTTTTACTGCATTTTCAAAAGCTGCTAAACGTTCTTCAAGGCTCCCTCTATTTACACAAAATACTGATTCATATTTTCCTGCAAACGCATTACCATAACCGTCTTCAAGGAAACTACTTGACCTGACAATAATCGGGTTCTGTCCGAAATAGTCTAAAATATGAATGAATGCCTTTTTGATTTCATCTGAAAATTTACCATTTTTAAGGCCTTCCTCCAGCTCTTTACCATATTTGTAATAGCCTTCCGGTGTTCTTTGCTTAACCCTCAGATTCCATAAGTCGTTTGAAACAATGTATGTGTAGAATAAATCGGAACCGATGTAGAATGAATCATCAGGTTCAAAATTCTTATATATGTCCGGACGGTCCTTTTCAATTATTTTTCTTGCCAGAAGCATTCCGCATGTTTTACCACCTACCAATCCGCTGCCTACACGGCGATCATAAATTGTGAGATAATCTTCAAAGGTGAAGTATTCCTTAAGTTTAGAAAGCATCTTTTCATCTTTGGTCATCATCAGCTCACAGATTTTATCGCACTCTTCGTCGATGTTTTTGCCTTCGGAATATTCTCTTCTAACTTGAAGCATATATCTTTCCCAGCTGTCCAAAGTTCGCCCGTCCTGATACTTATCGGAATTGATTGTCTTATAATATTTGCTTACTTCCTGGCCATCCTGCAAGACTTTAACAAAACCTGTTTGAGGGTTAAACTTATGTCCTAAAAACATGGTTTGAGAATATCTGTTCCATACCTTTAATGGGGCAACATAAACCTCTTCAGGAGAGTTTGAATATACATTCAGGAATAGCTGTGTTGTTTCACGAATCTTGGCTATAGCATCATATGAATGTCTTCCACGAATAATCGGGAAATATGCTACTGTGTCCAGTTCAAATAGATATGGGCAGGTAACCTTAAAGAAATTGCCCATCATCAAATCTGTTGACCAAACCGCCTGAAGGTCACTTAAGCAGTCAAAAACATAGAATGCATCATATCCCTCTTTTTCGATGATTCTTCGAACTTCCAAAGTGAATGTTTCAAATTGATTGTATGGATTTACCTGATATATCTTAATCCCATCGCGTTCTATCATGCAAAACTCGGTGTCAGGATTGTTTTGTTCAATTTCAAGCAACCTGAAATCTTCTTCAGCCATTTCTATTAACGGAGGATGATTAGCAAACCGGATGTAAATTAAGTTCCTATTATCTTTTTTTGCTTGTTTTACATAAGGGTTGACAAAGTATGAAAATTCATTTAAATTTGTAACGTTCCAAACTACATTATCCCCTAAACGAATATTGTCTAAAGCTTTATCGAGCCCGGGAATTCCTGATTTGATTCTATCAAATGCTGTCATATTAATTTCTCCTAATATTAATGTTGTTTGCTCACCATTGGCACTCCAGTTAACTGTGAAGCTTCCATTGTTAATGCAACTAAATCTTCACGTTCAAGATTTTCTATATCGGTATTTCCTGCTTGTTGAGTTAATGATGTTACCTCTTGAGTCATTGCTTCAATATAATTTGCAACTTGTTGACCTTTTCTTATAGGATCCAATCTTCTTCTAAGCGCTCTTTGCTGTGTTGCAATTCCTTTCGGACAAATGCCTTCAGAACAGGATTGGCAGACTTTACATCCTATGGAAATCAATGCGGATGTAGCGATATATACTGCATCAGCACCTAAAGCTATTGCTTTTGCAACATCAGCACCGGACCTTATTCCTCCAGCAGCTACAAGACTAACTTCACTTCTTAAATTAATGTCTTTAAGAGCATCATCAGCTTTAACTATTGCTTCTATTGTAGGAATACCGGCATGTTCTGTAACCACTTCAGGTCCTGCACCGGTTCCTCCCTGCATACCATCAACTACAATTATGTCTGCACCGGCTTTTGCTGCAATTTTTACATCCTGCTCCACTCTACCGGATGCAAATTTCACGATAATCGGTATTTTCCAATCAGTGATTTCTCTTAATTGATTGATTTTCATACCCAAATCCTCAGGTCCGACAATATCCATATGTCTTGCTGGGCTTAATGCTGAAGTTCCTTCAGGAATATTTCTAACTTTAGCTACTTCTGCAGTCACCTTATGGGCAAGTAAATGTCCACCCATACCTGATTTTGCACCTTGGCCTATTTTTATCTCAACAGCTTCTGCATTATTCAGATAGCTGGCTGAGACTCCAAAACGGCCTGAAGCATACTGGGCAATTAGTTTATCGGCATGATGCCTTTCTTCAGGAAGCATTCCTCCTTCACCTGTATTGGTTATTGAGCCTACTTTGCTGCTTCCAATAGCTAATGCTATTTTTGCTTCTTTACTTAATGCACCAAAAGACATTGCCCCAATCATGATTGGAGTATCTATTTCAATTGGATTTTCAGCAAATCTGTCCCCAAGAACTACTGAGGTTTTACATGGTTCCCTGTATGAATCTATTGGAGGTCTTGACACTTGTGCAGGCAATATGCTTAAATCATCGAATGTTGGGATTTTTCTAGTCAATCCACAACCACGCACTTTATATGATCCTGTTTGGCTTTTACGTTTAATCTCAACCATTGTTGAATTTGACCAGACTCCTCTTCCTTCATCGACGAGAGGCCTTACATATATCGCATGTGTCGGACACATTTCTTCACAGATTTTGCATCCTACACAATTTTCCTGACGTATTGGCAATGGTTCGTCATTGATTACCTCATATACATTGTGAGGGCAATTTGAATAACAGCTATAACAGTTTTTACATGCTGATTTGTTTGGATTGTCACATAAATACCAGCAGCAGCCAGGCCTATCATTGTTCTGTCTACATATTTCTATCTTTCTTTCAACAGTGAATGACATTTATTCTGCCCCCTCTTTAATATCTTTCAAAGGTTTGAATACTGGACAAACAGAATATTTTGTTCCTCCAGATTTAACGACCTCATCAATGTCACTTGTCATCTTTGCATAAGGTTTCCAAGCCAGTTCATCTTTTTTATCAACAATTATTGCATCAGTTACAATGTCATTTGTTAATAAGTAGTCCAGTAATGTGGTAACGATGGAACCGTCTTGACCTTGGCTATGTTTTATTGATTTAACTGACAATACTTTTATAAAATCACCAATTGCTTTTGAATTGTCGTTTCTCAAATCTTCAGGTATGAATGTTCTTGGACAGACTGCAAAGCATGCATGGCAATCTTGAGGACATTCTCCTTTCATTATCGGTTTTGTATCATCAATGGTTATTAGATTATCCGGGCACACATATTCGCAAGCTCCACAGAGTACGCATGCTCCAACATCAATAACATTTGATTTTAAATCTGAGAATTTAGAGTCTGAAAGGTCTTCGATGATTGAATCATCTGATTTGTCCCTTTGGTATAGAACTGGTCTAGCCAGAAATTCTCTTTTTTCTATTTCATCCAGATTTTTACTTATTTTGCTTTCTGCAATTTTATTTAGTAATTTGAATTGTGAATCGGTAAGATCTTTAGCTTCAATGAATTTTTGCTCTATTGCTCCATTAACTATTTGTTCACCTTTTTCTGTTCTGATTATTAATGTTGACCAACCATCATCTGATCCTATAGAACCGATTGAGATATCGGATGTTTCTGATGTTAATTCAACACATATGTTACAGTTTTTTCTAATTATCCTTTTGGCTACTGATAGAGGTATTTTCACTGTTTCTTTGTTTTTCAACAATAAAAATACATACCCTTTATCTATCTGGAATTTTTCAATATCGTCCATTTTCAAATCATACTCTTTTAAGAGATTTACAAAGTATTTATATGAAAAATTCTCCATACAAAATAAGCCCAGTTTAACATCAATAGGGCTATCTGTATAATGTTGTAGTTTTGATGCAGCCATAATTTCACATGGTGTTCCAACCATTGCTATCCTATGTTCGCTCATTTTTTTAGCTCCTATTGTATATTAACGATTTTTTTAAAGTTTGCATAATCTGCATCAGTTAGTTCAAAACCATATTCTGTTAAAATTTCTTTTAACTCATTTTGATCTTCAAGTGTGGTTTTTTCCATAACCGCATTCTTTCCTAAGCTTTTAACATCTCCAAGAACATATATGCTTCCCCTCATAATTGATTCGCCAACATCGTCGGTTACATCACCGAGTATTATGAGTCTGCCACCCATCATGAGCAATCCGGTCATGAAACCGCTGTTTCCACCAATTATTACGGTTCCGCCTTTCATGATTTCTCCAGTTCTGGAACCCGTATTCCCTTTCACCAGTACTGTTCCACCATAGATTCCTTGTCCTGCACCATCACCTGCTGTACCTTCAATAATAAGTTCTCCTTTTGTCATATTATCTCCAGCAAACCAGCCTGCATTTCCGTTGATGTGAATTTTTGGTCCGTTAACCATTGTTCCAACAAAATAACCTGCAGAACCATTGATTTCTATATCAACATCCTCACTTAAACCAGCACAGATATTGTGTTTAGAGTCGGGATTGTTAATTATGAGTTTATCATGAGATTTCGCTTGTTCTTTTATGGTGCGGTTTAATTCTTTCTCCTCCATATCTTTTGCGTCAATGACATATTCTTTCATGGATAAACCCCCTTATCAGATGGTATAAGCTCTTGTTTCGCCCGGAGCTATTTGCTCTATTTGATCGGAATCTATTACATTATGCAATGCCATTTCTTCTGAAGCTATCGCAAAAATTTCATCGGTTTCCACCATTACACCAGGCCTTAGACCAAGTTTGTCCTTTGCAATACCAATCCCATTAGGTGTTCCGACCAATATTGAAAATGGGCCGTCCAAATCGATTACAGCTTGGTCTAAAGCTTCTTCCAATTTATAGCCTTGGTTAAGTTTATCGGCCATATAATGAACAATACATTCTGTATCATTAAATGATTCAAAAGTATGTCCTTTTCTTTCTAATGGGTCTCTTATTTTCCAGTAATTGGTGATTTGTCCATTGTGCACTACAGTTATATCCGGTATGATGTAACTTTGATATGGGTGTGCATGGTAGCGGTCTACACCACTTTCTGTTGCAAAACGGGTATGTCCTATTCCGTGTGTTCCCATCCTACTTTGAACATCGAATCGTTCTGCAATGTCTTTTACTTTTCCAGTGTCCTTTATCATTTCAAATGAATGTGAACCGTTGATAACCCTCACATTTGCAAGTTCGTCTATTTCTCTTATATATGGCTGTAAAAGAGAAAAATCATCCAATACTATTTTGCATTTATATACATCTGAGTCCCCTACAGACTCGATTAATTCCTCTTCGAATATTGGACTTATCTGATTTAATAATGATTTTAAATTGTCTAAAGCTCCTCTTCTTCTTTTGACTTCAATATTTAATTGATAATAATTTTCAGGAAAATTTAAACTCCCATAGATTGCATAACCTGCTGAATCCGGACCCCTATGTTGTAAAGATTCCAACATTGATGTTAATGCTTCGCCTACAGGATGAGCCTTTTTATCTTTGTATATTACACCTGCTATTCCACACATTTTATGCCTCCAAATAAAATAAACGTATACTAAGTTAATTTAAAACAAATTCCAATCAATTAATTGTTGATCTTATTTTAAATTCGGCACCTTTTGATTCATCATATGCCTATAAAATTACCATATGCCTTAAAATAATAATCCTAAAATTGATTTCAAATTTACAATATGCCTAATAACTAATACTATAAAATTACCATATGCCTTAAAATAATAATTTTAAAATTTTAAAAACAATAAATTTAGTTTACATTATCCAACGCTTTGCTTATTTTTTCAACCTCCCGAAAAAATCTTAATTTAATTGGCAGCCAATTTAAAAAATGAGTTTTAAAGTGACCACCAATAATACTCAAATAAATGAAAATAATCTACACGTTTAAGTATTCATCTCTTTCATAATCGAACACTTGCACTCTGTAAGCATCCCATTCAGCTCTTTTGATGTTATAGAACTGATTGAATACTTTCTCACCAAGAGCATTTTTGACTACGTCATCCTCTTCTAATGAGTGATATGCTTCCCATAAACTTGTTGGTAAATTATTAACTCCTCTTTGGGCAAGTTCGTCTTCAGAAAGTGCGAATAAGTTTTCTTCAGTTGGTTCGCCAGGGTCAATTTTATTGTCCATACCATCTAAACCTGCTTCAAGCAATACTGCGAATGCTAGGTATGGGTTACATGATGGGTCTGCTGATCTGCATTCGATTCTTGTACCTAATCCACGAGATGCAGGAATCCTTAACAGAGTTGATCTGTTTTTGAAACCGTAAGCTATGTAACATGGTGCTTCGTAACCTGGCACTAAACGTTTGTAAGAGTTGACGGTTGGTGATAATATTGCTGATAAAGCTGGCGCATGTTTCAATAATCCTCCAATGAAGTATAAAGCTTCTTGTGATATTTGATTTTCAGCATCTGGGTCATAGAAAATATTTTCCCCATTTTTAAATAGACTTTGATTACAATGCATACCACTACCGTTAATTCCTATGAATGGTTTTGGCATGAATGTTGCTTTAAATCCTAATTTATTAACTAATGCTTTAACAGCTTCTTTAAATGTTATAACAGCATCAGCAGTTTTTAAAGCATCTGCATATTTAAAGTCGACTTCATGTTGTCCTGCTGCTACTTCGTGGTGACTTACTTCTACATTGAAATCTAATTTTTCTAAACCTAATACGATTTCTCTTCTGATATCGGTACCTTGGTCTAGTGGTTCTACATCAAAGTATTCAGCTTCATCTGCAGGTATGTAATTTCCGTTTTCATCTTTTGTTATAATGAAGAATTCTGGTTCAGGACCCATATTGAATTGGTATCCTCTTTTTTCTGCTAATTGTAATGATTTTTTAAGCACACCTCTTGGGTCTCCATCATATGGTTTTCCTTCTGTGGTGAAAATATCACATATAAATCTACTAGTACCTTGTACTTCAGGTCTCCATGGAATTGTTGAGAAGGTGTCGATGTCTGGTTTTGCAAGTAAATCACTGTCATTGATTGAAGCCAATCCTGCTATGGATGATCCGTCAAATAATAATCCGTCATTTACTATGTCTTCAACATCATTGGCATTTTTTAGTGGTACTGCCATACTTTTTGGTAATCCATGTATATCTGCTAGTTCTAATTTCAAGAATTTTATATCATGTTCTTCTATTGTTTTAATTATTTGGTCTAATTTGTTATCTTTTGCTGACATTTTTTCACATCATTTCTTTGAGTATAATTTCCATTTTGTTGAATAACATGGAAATTGGAAAACCATTTTGACTAAATGAATTCTAATAGAATACTTAGTCGGAAGGAACCTTCCTTCCGATTAGATAATTTATCATTATTAATATATAAATATTTTGAATTAGACAAAAAAGAACAAACTAAAAATAAATATGATTTTTCTTGATTAGCCACCAATTTTAAACAATATCAATAAAAACAAGCATTAAATAGATTTAAAACTTAAATCTAGAAAAATTAACTTAAATAAAATAAAAAAAAGAATTTAACAACAAAATAAAAAGTTGAATAAAATATTTAAAGAAACAGTCAAGCAATAATTATTTGCCTAGTACCTGAAAGTTCTAGGAGTAGTTGACCTTGGAATATTTTCATGAAACTCTATAGACACATCCATGATTTCAACAGAAATGTCTCCCATACGTTCAAATGCTTTAATAACCCTAAACAAATAAATAAAATAATTAGAACGCTCTTTTTCATCAAAAGAATTCTCAGCCATTTGAGTTGCAATCAAATTAATAGCTTTAGATTGGAGAATATGAATTGAATCTTCCAATTCCATTAAATCTTCCATTAATTCCGTTTTTCCTTCAATGAACGCTTTCATGGATAAGTTTATCATCTTCTGAGCTGTTTTATACATATTCTTAAGTTTTTTCAAGACATTTTCATCTATTTCATAAATATCATTTATGACGAACTTGGCAATATGGCCGCAATAATCCCCAATTCTTTCTAAGTCATATGCAACTTCAGTGTAAAGCATTGATTTTGAAAATTCGGAACGCTGATTAATACTGACAATAGTTTCAACAGAAGTTCTAATCTTTTCAACCATGTTATTTGTGGCAAAATCCATTTCCAAAGCTTTATTAGCTTTTTTCTCATCAAATTCCAAAACAGCGTCAAATGAGGTTTCAAGCTGTGAATGAACATGCTTTGCCATGTTCAACAACATGTCATTTAACAATACATTACCTGTGGCTTCCTTTGAGCTGGTATAATCACCCAATGACTCGGCAATTTCTTCATAACGTTTTAAATCAATTACATAAGCCCTTTTAACAGTTCCGTCTTTAATTAAAGGCTGAAGTAATTGAGTAACATATCTGCGAGTTATCCCAAGCTTTTCAGCAATTTCATCTTGGGTGGAGGGGTTTTCATATAAAATAAAATCCAGGATTTCCGTTAATGTCTTATCTTTTTTGCTCATGATATCTTCTATTTCTTATATTCCTCTAGCAGATCATTAGATTCAAAATGAATTTTTTCTGAAGATTTGTTTATGCTTGAATTTGCTTTTTCATCTTCAACACGGTTTTTGAAATTAACCTTATGCTCTTTTTCAGCATCACGTCTTGGTTTAACTGGTTGCTGTTTGATTTTACGTGCTTTTTGTTTTGGTTGAGTTGGTCGAGCATCCTCAGATTTAGAAGAATAAACCATTCTTGCACCATTATTATTGATTTTATCATTATTAATCTCTTTTTTCATTGTTTTGAATTCGTTTTCTGAGTTTTTTGCAGAAAGTATGATTCTAACAATAACTATCAATAACAGAATAAATGCAATAACCGCAATCTGAAAATCAAAATGTGAAAAGACTCCATCATAAAGATTTGTGATATTATTATCAATATCCACAAAACCACGTGCTAAAAATACTAAACCGACAAATCCGATGATGATTCCATGAATTTTTTTTACATGTTCCGGCTTAAGGATTAAAGGATAAACACTCATAATCAATAAAGCAACACCTAAAATCTTATATAAATTATTATTGGCTAAATTTTGAATTGAAAAGTAGAATTCGGCAAAGCCATAATGTAAGAATCCTGCTTCGGCCAACAAAGCAAAGATTAAAAGCAATTGTATTAAAGCAATGACTACAAGAGGAAATACGTATGCAATATCCCATTCAAAATTTGTGTCAAAACTGGCATTCTCCATAGGTTTTTCTAATGCTTCCGAAAGCATATTATACAGAACAGATGAAATAACTGAACCTATGATTGTTCCTGCAACACCCATCACTGAAGTTAAAATAGCAACAAATGCTGAAATGAAACCCACTAATACAATCTTTTTATAATTCATCATTTTCACCTTTCAACACATACTCAAAATAATATTATGAATATTATTTATTTTCTACTAATTTAAACTTTAAGGTAATTGATTATAATAATTTACTCCCTCTTCAAAAAATGAAATTAAAAGAATATTAAATCCATAGAAAAATAGCTGAAAGCCTTAGGGGGGATTCGAACCCCCGACTTCCACCTTACCAAGGTGGCGCTCTACCACCTGAGCCACTAAGGCAATATCAGGAATAAAAAAATACTCAAAATCATAAAATAGTGCAAGGGAAGGGATTCGAACCCTCGAAGGCCTATGCCAAAGGATCTTAAGTCCTTCCCCTTTGGCCGCTCGGGCACCCTTGCATACAATAGTAATATTTGATTCAATAGTATTTAAATGTTACTCTTATTTGACATTTATTAGGCGAATATAAAAAACTACAATTTTATATTGATAAACAAACTATATAAATATTAAGATAATCAAAAATATTACATATAATATATTTTTTAAATTAAATTCAGATGGTGGATTAATTGAAAGTTGATATGGAAGAATGCGGAGTTTGTGAAGATTGTATTGATGTTTGTATGGAAGAAGCCATCCAAAGAAAGGCCTATACCATTATTATTGACAGTACCAAATGCGATAACTGTGGTGAATGCGTTGATGTTTGTCCTGTAGGCGCAATTTATGAAGATTAGGTTTTTAATATGAAAAAATTTACCATTATTGATTACATTATAATATTCTTAGTCATCTGTGCAGTGATTTTCGCATTTATACATATTACCGCTGACGACTCTTCAAAGATACAGAAAACTGCATTCGATGAGTCAACAATTAACAAAATCCCGGACACATATCTAAATTATTATAAAGACGGGAATATTGTAAAAACTACCGTTAACGGTTTCAATTCAAGCAATAATGAAGAAATAACTCTGAACGGCACTGTTAAATGGATTGGAAATAATGGTGGATCCGATGTGAAAATATTGATTGATTCCAACAATGCCACCTATTTGGCAGGATTATACAAAAACGTTCCAAATGCAGACATTTATATCAAAACCATTTCACTTGAAAGTGATGGCAGCAAATATGATAATTTAGTTGAATTTACTGCAAAGCCTGAAAAGATTACCTCATTAAATGATTTAGCTAAAAATTTATCCGATACTGATTTTGAAATTACAACCATAGTTTCTGTTGACTCAGTTGATTCAATCAAATTCCAAGAGTTAATGAATAAAATTAACTCCCAAGATAAAAGATTGGCAATACACTATTCAGGTACAGATTCATATGACCAGATAATAGTTGAAAAAGCCAATATGCAAAATATTAAAGATGCTAATGCCATTCTTGGAAATATTAACGGAGTTACTGGAGACATTACAATAAGAGTTTACAACTGCAGTGACAGCCAACTAGAAAATATAAAAAACAGTTATGACATTACAAATATTAGAAATTTTTAAGTTGTGTGCACTATGAGCATTATTTATTCAACAATAACTTCAATAATTAATAGAATTAGTGACGAATTTCACAACTCTTTCTTATTTACCACAATCTTTTCCATTTTGTCATTTATTGAAGATCAATGGGTAAACAGCTATTTTAAAAAATTATACCCTGGCGAAGATTTCATAAACTTTTTAAATAAAAATGTTATATTAAAAAACCACATATTCCATCCGTTAATCGTGCTTTTCTTATTTGCTGGTTTTTTAATGTTATCCTTAAACAAACCGTCAACAAGCTTAGTTATTACATTACTGATTGCATTTATTGCATTTTTTATAGGATCAACAATCCTTCCAAGATTCTTCTTTAACGATGACTTCAATATCATACAATTTGAAAGAAAAGACATATATTCAATCGGTTTTTGTTTGATTTTGGTTAGTATCGTATTTTTCGGAATATGCATTGCTTCAGTAGGAGGAATTCCTCTTTTAAAGCCATCAATAAGATATTTGCTTAAGCCCGCATTTACAATGCCTGTGTTTTTAATAATTCCCGGAACCTGCCTGGTTGCTGGCGCTTATCTAAAAGACTATCAGGATGAAAAGATTACTCGCTCCCAAGCAAGATTCAGATACATATTTCTGCTAGCCATGAATGTTGCAATATTATTGCTTCTAGGGTATAGGACACCACTGCTTGCAGCATTTCTAATCATAATTATAATAGGTTTCTATGGAAATATCGTTTCCCTATGGGAAGTGGTAGTGGGCGGATTAATTGGTGTAGGTGCAATCATAGGAATCGGGTATTTTAGGTCATTAGGAGAAATGACAATAACTTCTTCAACAAGCCCTTTCTACACACTGCAATCCAGAGCGGATTTCACGCTGCATGTTTTAAACCTGCTTGATTTTATTGGTGGAAACTTTGGAATAACCCACGGAAAATTACTGGCAAGTTCCATTCCCGGAAGTGACTTAGGACCTAGAATGATGGTGGGAAAACTTATTGCATGGAGAACCGAGGTTACAGTCACACCCACTTTAATCGGCCAGATGGTAGTTGATTTCGGTAAGGTTGGAGTGGCAGTTGAAATGTTACTTTTAGGATTCATACTTGGAATTGGATATAAAATAATGCAGAAAACAAAAGATTACTTCTATATTGCCATTTATAGTTTAATTTTGACATACACCATTTTAGGCATTGAAACCGGAATTTTAGATATTCAAGTGTTATTATACTTTGCAATAGCCATTTTCATCTATTTTTTAAATATAGTAAATTCCAAAAATTAGACATATATTTTTGACACGAGTATTACTGAATATATAAAATAATACTTATTAGTATTACTTTAATAACCTTTAAATACTTATATATATGTAAATATTAAATGTCAAGCAACATAACGAAGTTATTAACCACTAAACTTAATAAACTTCCCAACAAACTTGATATTACTAAAAATAAGAGATAATAATACTTTTGAGTAATACTTGGTTTATAAATGAAATCAAAAAAAGTATTACCCAATGTAAATGGAGGAATAAAATTGCACATACCTGACGGATTTATACCTATTTCACAATGTCTCATATATTATGTGATTTTAATTGTTGCATTATACTTCTCTGTGAAATGGGCAAGATCTAATTTAGATGAAAAACGTATACCTCTTTTAGCAGTGCTCGCAGCAGGTATCTTTGCAATCATGTCCATGAACATGCCAATCCCATTTGGTACCAGTGGACACATGGTTGGAGGAGCTCTCGTAGCTATAGTATTTTTAGCTCCAGAAGCTGCTGTTATAGTATTTACCGTTGTTTTGCTTATCCAAGCATTGATATTTGGTGACGGTGGAATAACTGCTTTAGGAGCAAATGTATTGAACATGGCAATCATTGGAGGATTTGTCGGATTATACACCTTTAAATTCTTACAAGGAACAATCGGAAAATACCCTGCAGCAGGTATCGCAGCATGGTTAGCAACTGTAATTGCGGCATTAGCCTGTGCTATCGAAATGGGTATTGCTGGAACCTTCCCATTCAATGTTGGTATCCCATCAATGGTTTTATACCACTTCTTTATTGGAATAATCGAAGCAGTACTAACCGTAATTGTCCTTGCAGCATTAGACAAATTCAGACCAGATTTACTAGCATGGAACAATGGAGATGCATAATATGGATAAAAAGGATACATACTTAATTGTTGTTGCAGTGGTCATTTGTATTATAATTTGCTGTCTTTCACCATATATTGCATCTGGTGACCCTGACGGTCTTGAAAAGTCCGCTGAAGATTCCGGACTTGCTGAAGATTTCTCAATTGAAGAAATCAAAGGCATCCCTGATGCCATCTTCCCAGATTATGCATTTGCAAATGATCCCGAAAACCAAGCACTACAAATCGTAGCACTGGTGATTGGTGCAATTCTAACCCTAGGAGTAGGGTATGCAGTTGCAGAAATTGTTAGAAGTAGAAATTAATTTATTTAATTTCTATTTTTCTTATTTTTTTAAAAGTAATTGAAATTTTATAAAATCAGCATAACAAAATAATAATATAATACTAATTTTTAATATTAGAATAGTGAATAAAAATGGTAGACATAACACAAATAATCAGATTTGATGATTTGGCATCAATGGACAGTCCCATACATAACCTAGAAGGGCGAATCAAATTAATATCAACCGTATTTATAATTCTTGTTTGTGTTATTTCAAAAGAACTGTTTATACCGATAATGCTTGAAATAATGCTATTAATCATTTTAAAGATAGCTAAATTATCATATGTTGATTCTTTTAAAAGATTATTAATGTTATTGCCTTTTGGTGGAGCAGTAATCATATTCCAACCATTCATACAACCCGGAAATATACTCTGGAACTATTCCTGGCTAACAGTTACAGATGTAGGTTTGAATTGGGGAATCTTATTATTTACCCGTATGGTTGTCTGTTTAACTGCAATTATCATATACTCATCAACAACACCCCTTCAGGAAATGGCAAGTTCTTTTAGAAAATTAAAGATGCCAAGAGATTTAGCAATGATTTTATCAATTATGGTCAGATTTTTATTTTTATTCGTAGATGAGCTTGCAGCGATTAGAAAATCACAAAAATCAAGGAACTTCACCATCCACGGAAATAATACACCCTACAAATGGAGAGTGAAGCAAGTCGGTTATACAATAGGCATGATGTTTTTAAAAGCATATGAACAGGGAGAGCGAGTTCACAAAAGTATGGTGAGCCGTGGATTTTCAGATGCATCTGAAATGTTTAATGAGAAAAAATCTCCTGAAAAAAGCGATTATATTTACTTATTTACAATCATAATCTTTGTTATTGTGCTGGAAATAATATTATTTAAATATTCTGGACAATTGGGTTACTTTGGTCAAAACTTAGCAATAAATTAGGTGGCGAAAATGGAACAAATACATTTAGAGACAAAAAACTTATCTTTCACATATCCCGATGGAACTGAAGCTTTGAAAAATGTAAATCTTCAAATTAAAAAAGGAGAGAAAATAGCTATCATGGGACCTAACGGTGCAGGTAAATCAACACTGTTTTCTCATTTCAATGGTTTAACAGAACCTACATCAGGCCATGTTGAAATTGATGGTGAAAAAATCATTTTTGAGCGTGACGAATTACTTAAAGTAAGACAAAAAGTGGGAATAGTGTTCCAAGACCCAAATGACCAATTATTTGCCCCTACCGTTAAGGAAGATGTCGCCTTCGGACCTATGAATTTAGGTCTTGATTATGATGAAGTTGAAAAAAGAATTGAAGAATCCTTAGAAATGGTCGGAATGTCCGGTTTTGAAGAAAAAACTCCTCATCATCTAAGTGGAGGCCAGCAAAAAAGAGTGGCAATTGCAGGAATTATTGCAATGCGGCCTGAAATAATGATACTTGATGAACCGACTGCGGGTCTCGACCCCGAAGGTGTTGATAAAGTATTGGCCATTCTAAATAAACTGAATGAAGAAGGAATAAGCATTGTAATTTCATCACATGACATTGAAATGGTTAATCAGTTTGCAGATAAAATTTTCGTTTTATACAATGGTGAAATAATAGCTGAAGGAGATAAGCATCAGATATTCTCCGATAAGGAACTGTTAAAGAAAGCTCATTTAAAAGCACCAGTTACAACAGAAATATTGTATAAATTAAAAGAAAATGGATTGGATGTTGATACTGAAAAAATCAGCATTGATGAAACTGTCGAAGAAATATTAAAAGTAAAAAAAGTTTAATTTGTTGAGTTTTTCTTTTTAAGTTTTTCCTTGAGTTTTGTTATGAATTCGAATTCCTGATCTAATTCTGGAGAGTTGGCAAAACCGCAGTTCGGACAGTGATAACTATTGCAGTTATGTTTTCCGCAACTAGAGCATCCTCGGTTTTCCAATGCATTTTCATCAAATTCAAACCCACACATTCTGCATTTCATAATATAACACCGTTAATAAAATCAGTCTAAAAAAATAAATGAAAAAATTGAAGCTTATTCCACTTCAATGTTTTCAGCTTCTTCTTTACGAAGGCAAACATCATATCCTTTAATACTCATTTCGATAGGATCGCCTAAAGTAGCTACTTTTTTAATTTTAATTTCAGCTCCTTTAACAAAACCCATACCTAATAAGTGTCTTCTTAAACCTATATCCCCAGTTTCATGATATTTTACCAATTTAACTGTTTCCCCAGGTTTTGCATCTTTTAAGGTTTTCATCTTATCACCAAAATAAAACATTGATAATTTTTAGGCATGCTAAAAACTTGTTATTTAATAGTATGTATTAACAAGTATATAAATATTTAGTTATGACTAAAAATCGAAAAAATGACAATTAGAATAAATCCTAATCATCATCTTTTGAAGGAAATTTTGCACATTCAACAATAGGAATTGACTATCCAAATCCTGCTAACATCCCAACATTGTAGATTAAGAATGAAACAACATATGCAGTCACTAAAGTGATACCACACATAATCAATGCCCATCTGTAACTGTTGGTTTCTTGTTTAATTGCACCGATAGCTGCGAAACATGGAGTGTATAATAGAGTAAATGCCATGAATGAAAATGCTGATAATGGAGTGAAAGTATCATGTACTAAACCAGTAATACCATCTTCATCATCTTCTTCCATTCCTGCAAGAGTACCGAATGTTGCAACTACAACTTCTTTAGCAGCCAAACCTGCGATAATTGCTACGGCAGCTTGCCAAGTTCCGAATCCTAATGGTGCGAAAATTGGTGCAAGAACAGTACCAATCATACCTAAAAGACTCATTTGAGGATCTGTTCCTCCCCATGGGAAGATGTTTTGTAAAATCCATAATACGATGGAACAAGCAAGAATAATAGTACCTGCTTTTCTTAGGAATCCTTTTACTTTTTCCCAGGTATGTAATAATACACCTTTTAGGGAAGGCACTTTATAGGTTGGCAATTCCATTACAAATGGAGTTGATAAACCTTTAAACATTGTTCTTTTGAGAATAGCTGCAACAATAAGAGCCACAACAATACCCAATACATAAATTAAAACCAACATAAGCCCTTGATTTTCTGTGAAAAATGCTGCTATAAAAATACCGTAAATAGGCAATCTAGCAGTACAGGACATGAATGGAACGAGCATCATAGCAAGCATACGATCCCCTTCGTTTTCCATGGTTCTTGTTGCCATAATAGCAGGCACACCACAACCAAATCCTAAAATCATAGGGATGAAAGCTTTACCGTGAAGACCAACAATTTTGTGCATAATCTTATCTAAAGTAAATGCTGCTCTTGCCAAGTAACCACAATCTTCTAAAATACTTAAGAATAAGAACATTAGAATAATAATAGGCAAGAAAGTGAGCACACCACCTACTCCTCCAATGATACCATCACAGATGAATGATGAAAGCAGACCTTCACCAAGAACTTCGGCAACAGCACCAGCTATCATTCCAAACAATTCATCAATCATATCCTGGAAAGGAGCACCGATAGTAAATGTTAATTGGAACATTGCATACATGATAATAATAAATATAAATGGAGCTAAAAGCCTATTTGTAACAATCTTATCAATTTTATCGGTCATAGTTTCTTTTTCAACAGCCGGCTTTTTAACAGCCTCGGCCATCAAACCGTCGATAAATGCGTATCTTGCATTTGCAACAACTTCTTCAGCACCTTCATTATAAATAGTATGAAGGTGTCCTGCAACTTTATCAGTCTCAGCCATAATCTGAGAACTTTTTGGAGATCCTTGTACTTTTTGTATTACGATTGAATCTTTTTCCAATAACTTGATTGCAGTCCAAACAGAAGGAACATCCAATAAATTGCTATCTTGTTCGATTAATTTTTGAAGGTCACCCAAGTGTTCTTTTAATTCATCACCATAAGATAATTTAGCACTGCTATCTACCGGATTTGCGGCTGCCTTTTCAACAGCAGTTAATAACTCTTCAAAACCGTCTTTGGTTTTTGCATTAACTTCAACCACTGGGAATCCTAAAAGTTCACTCATTAATTCAATATCGATGATATGATCTTTTTTCTTAGCAAAATCATTCATATTAAGCGCCATTACAAGATTAGCACCTAATTCCATCATTTGAACTGTTAAATATAAATTACGTTCTAAATTAGCAGCGTCAACTACATTGATAATAACATCAGAATCATCATCTACAATGAAATCCCTAGAAACAATTTCTTCCATAGAATGAGCACTTAATGCATAATTACCAGGCAAATCAATAACATCATATTCGTAGCTTCCATGTTTGAAATGACCTTCTGCTCTTTCAACAGTTTTACCCGGCCAATTACCTACATGTTGCCTCATACCAGTTAATTGATTGAATACTGTAGTTTTACCCACGTTCGGGTTTCCTGCTAACCCTACAATTAATTCTGTCATTAACCATTCTCCCGTTTATTGACTTTAATGAATCATATTTTACCCTTAAAATATCATTCATTACCAAAAAAATTATTTTTAGTTTAAGATTATCCAAATAATAATAAAAATTAGGTTAACCTAAACATGATTTTATATTGAATTTTATGTTATTTAAATATTTAGGTGCACCTTAAATATGTAATATTTATATAATATTAATAACAATTGTTATATGATAATGATTCTCTATCTTGAAAATATGTTGAGGAAATTTAGGCATACCTAAATTTTTAGAAACATTTATATACTATTATCGCCTACTTTTATACAAGTGAGAAATAATTTAGGTACACCTAAATTTTTCACTTGAAAAACATACAATGATACAAAACATGTATCAGTCAATAAAAATACAATCTCCAAAAAAAATACATACTTTATATTAAATTAGCTTTCCACAATTTTCTAATTTAATATATCCGGAAAATTTATCTGCCAAAATTTTCCAAAAAACACGAATTGGTGTTTAACTCTCCTCAACTAAACACCAATCATCTCTCTTTTTTTAAAAAAAATCAATATCCTTCACCGTCATAGGTGTAGGGATCATCATAAATCTCTTCATCCCAGTAATTATACTCAAGATAATCATCCACTTCCTGGTTCAATCCCCAATTATGATTATCATAATATGTGTAAGGATCGAATGCTTTTAAAATGACCGTTTTGGTTTCTGTAGCTTTATCATACTTTGAATCGCCTTTGAATACTACTTTAACCCTATATTCGCCGACATCATATTTTTCTCGAATTTCACCATTATATGATTTGCATTTCCACACGTAATTGCCATTTTGGTCTGTGATTGTGTAGTTTATCTTGCCTGCTGATTTTATCGGCTTCCCATTGCCGTCGAATAATTTGATTACGATGATGCCTTTATTATTCAATGGATATTCATCGGTTGAAATCTTTACATTAACTTTCTGCTTTGCGCATACAGGGCTCAATAGCACAAAGCAAATTCCGATTATTGCTAAAATGATGATGATTTTTCTTTTCATGTTAATAAATTGTTACAAATATTATTTAAAGATTGACATATTATTAACAGGTGCCAAGAAAAGACTTGGACAATCTGATTTGGGGAAATTGGATATCTCCATGATGATTTATCACCCAGAATTTCAATGAAATCGCAGGAACCCAATAGAAGAAGATTTCGACTATTTTTTGAAATCAACTCCCTCAAATAACTTCAATTTTACCGAATTGCTTAAACAAAGTTTAAATATTCGTTCAAATAATTAATAGCCATGATAGAATTGGTTATAGCTTGTTTTATAGGTATATTAATTGGAACGACAACAGGAATGATACCCGGAATACATGTCAATACTGCCGGAGCAATATTGTTTGCATCATCAAGTTTCTTATTATCGCAGGTGTCTCCAGAGTTCCTTTGCGTACTGATGGTTTCAATGTCAATCGCACATGCGTTAATCGAATTTGTACCATCAATGCTTTTAGGAGTGCCACAGGAAGGAACAGCAACTTCAATTCTTCCCGGACATAGAATGGTTTTGCAAGGAAGATCAAAGGAAGTGATACGCATTGTTAGTGTAGGTGGCTTCGGAGCAATCATAGTTACCATAATATTGCTTCCCCTATTTGCAATCGCCCTGCCGTTTTTACATGATGTTTCCAAACCCTATACATGGATTATTTTACTTGTTGCATCAGTTTATTTAACTTATAAGCTAACAAACACCACAAGAGACTTTTTATGGTCTTCATTACTGTTTATACTCTCCGGAATTTTAGGTTGGATTATATTTCAAACACCTATTCCATCAGGAATCTCGTTGATGTGCACATTTTCAGGACTATTTGGAATAAGCACCATACTATTCAGCCTCAATGATTCATCAACCATCCCCCATCAAAACCCTTTTTATGAACTCAATATAGACTACAATAAATTCAAAAGCATTTTTGCTGGAGGAATAACCGGTGCAATTCTTGGCTTTTTGCCGGGTTTTGGACCCGCACAGGGAACCGTAATCGCTCAAGCAGTCAGCGGAACGAATGACAATAATGATGATGATACCGTCAATTTTCTACTTGCGACATCCGGATTAAACATTTCAGATTGCCTATTCTCATTAATAGCCATTTATATCATCGGAAATCCCCGAAGCGGCATTGCAGTCTATATGTCCTATTTGATCTCTGAAATGAGTTTAAATCATTTGGCAATCTTTATTTTTGCATCTTTAATTGCCGTTTCCATATCCTTGGTGGTGAGCCTGAAATTAGGTGATTCATTTTCCAGATTAATGAGCAGGTTTGATTATAAAAAGTTATCAATTGCAGTCATCTTACTTCAAATTGCAATACTGTACATATTTGTTTTCTATTATAAAGCCCCTATTGGATATATGACCTTAGCCTTAATCACTTCAACGGCTATGGGAATGTTGCCCCACTATATTGGCGTTGGCAAATCTCATTTGATGGGTGTTTTAATCATTCCTGCCATAGCAATCTATATGCAGATGTTCCTGTTTTAAAAAAAATAAGCTATATGATGATGACATCATCTGCTGTTTTTTGTGCTTTTTCAATGATTTCAGAAGTGTCTGCTCCCGGATAAGCATCAATTACGCACAAGTCAACATGACCAACATCCAAGTCTTCAAATGCTTCATTGTATATTTCAAACTTATCATCGATTCCGTTAATGTCCAGATTATATTTCAGGGCTTCAATCATTTCAGGATTAATATCATTGAATATTACCTTTTCAAATCCATATTTAATCAAATAGATGCCTAATGCTCCCAATCCACACATTCCATCAATAGCTATACCCTTTTTAACGGAATTATTGTCCAAATAGTTATGTAATCTGAGCAATTTTTCTTCGGTTGTCATGGCCACTTCAATGTGATGTTTAGATTGGTTTTTTACCAAAACGACCTTTTCGCCCAGTAGGGTCCTCATTACATTGATTTGCGTATCATCGCCTTCAAGTATTTCAAAATGATTAATTTCGGAATCCTTGTCTAATTGACCTGTTAAAACTTGAGGACTTCCTTTTAAAACGCATTTGACTTCCGGAACCTCATTAATTAATTTTAAGGCGACTTCATTTGTAAAATCAGGATGAAGCAAAATCAATGTTTTTTCTCCAATGAACTGAGGGTTCAGACTGCTATAATAAAATTCAGAAAGCGGAACCGGTGAATTGCGCCTAAGTGTAGCGGTTTGCGGAACTATTTCCGATTCAATCATTATTTTTAGAATATGGCTCATAACAATGTCAATTGGCCTTTTTCCACACACACATTTCATATATTCCCCATCAAGTTCATCGAAATCTATTAACTTTTCCAATGGAGTGAATTTTTTTATTTGGATATCTTGACAATTTTCACATTCTTTGAGCAATTCTATTTTTTCATCTATATTTATCATGAAAAAACCCCCACAACATGTAATATTTTATTAGTGATTCATATTTATAATTATGATGTAAAAAGTAATAAAAACTATATAAATTAGTATTACTAATCTCTAAGTGTAATCAAAATCGCCATTGGTGAAAAATATGAACAAAAAAGAGATTCTACCTCAATATGACATAGAAAAACAAAATTATTCCAACGAAGAAAAAATCCTTTTGGGAGAAATAAGAGAAAATCTGGTTGATTTAGCAATATCTTCAGGTGAAAATTTCCAGCCAAACGAAGACAAACTGCTAAAAGACATTAAAAACTTTTTAGTCAACAGGTTTTTCGAGATGGATAACAAGCCTAACGCCACAAATGAATATTTAGATACATTATCAGAGAAATTTCTCAGGGACATAATCGGATACGGAAAAATTGATTCGCTAATCCAGGATGATGAACTGGAGGAAATCATGATTAATGGAACAAACAAACCGGTTTTCATCTACCACAGAAAGTACGGCATGATGAAAACCAACATTCAGTACACGGATGAAAATGAATTAATGAATCTGATAGATTCGATTGCAAGACAGATCAACCGCAGAATTGATAAGGAAACACCCATTTTAGACGGAAGATTAACAAACGGATCTAGAATAAACGCCACAATCCCTCCGGCATCTGCTGACGGACCTTCCCTGACCATACGTAAATTCAAAAAAGACCCATTTACCATTATCGACTTAATAAATTCAAAAACAATATCTTGCGAATTAGCTGCATTTCTATGGGTATGTATCGACGGATTAGGGGTAAAATCGGCAAATGCAATAATTTCCGGAGGAACAAGTTCCGGAAAAACAACCACTTTAAATGCTCTTTCAGCCTTCATCAACCCTAAAGAAAGAATTATAACTATTGAAGATACACTGGAACTTCAAATACCCCATGAACATATAATAAGAATGGAAACTCGACCGGCAAATATTGAAAACAAAGGGGAGATTACAATGAATGACCTGGTTAAGAACTCCTTAAGGCAAAGGCCAGACAGGATAATCGTTGGGGAAGTTCGCGGAGAGGAAGCAATAACATTGTTTACTGCTTTAAATACAGGACATTCTGGTTTTGGTACATTGCATTCCAATGATGCTCGTGAAACAATCACCAGATTGACTAACGAACCCATGTCCGTGCCGAAAATTATGCTTCAGGCAATCGATTTTATAATAATGCAGAACAGAATATATACGCCGTCAGGAGTTTCCTACAGACGCATAAGCGAAGTTGCTGAGGTAGTGGGTACAGAAGAAGGGGTTGTGCAATTAAACAGATTATTCCAATGGAATCCGGAACTTGATAAAATCGAAAATGTCTCTGTAAGCAGCAAGACATTGAATCAGATTGCTAATTTAAGTGGAAATTCATTGAATGCCCTTCACCGTGAAATTAACAACAGGGAAGTGGTCTTGAAACATATGGCTGAACAGGGAATCCGTCGTGTTGATGAGGTAAACCCGGTTTTAGACCTATATTATAGGGAGCCTGAAAAAATTTTAAATCAGATTATTTAAGGTGATTACAATTCTAGAGAATTTTTTTATAACTGTTGGGGGAATCTGCATCTCCCTTATTAATTTTTTAAAGAGCCCCAATCAAAAATCTGAAAATGAAGCACCCTCTAAAGACTCTGCATATAGCATATTTGAAAAATTGAATTTAAAACCGGACACTTCCCTAAAACTTGAAAACGATAAATTGAATGAAATTCGAATTGTTCTAATGAGGCATATGTTGAATAAAGGATTTATCATATTATTAATAAGTTTAATGATGATTTCAACGTTATTTTTTAGTTTGGAGCTAATCGGAATTGTTGTTGTTTTGAATATTATGGTTTATGTATTCATATTATATTATCCTCAGATAAAGGAACAGAATAGCTATTCTGATTTGAATCAGGAACTGCCCTATGCATTAAGGCATATGGGTATTGAACTGAAATCCGGAAAGGGGCTTCATGACTCATTGATAACAATCAGAAATGGGAATTATGGGTCACTATCCAAGGAATTTAATCGCGTTTTGGAAGAGATTAAATTCGGCAAATCAACCGAAACATCATTACTTGAAATGTCACATAGGGTTAACTCCCCGCGCTTTTCAATAGCTATTCAGCAAATAATCAGCACATTGAGAGTTGGGGGAAATCTGTCCAACAGTCTGAATATAATCGCAAAGGACATAACATTCGATATGCAAATTAGCCTAAAAGAATATTCTCAAAAGTTAAATTCTTTTATATTGATTTATACATTCATTGCTATTTTAGCCCCAGTTATAAGTTTAGTGATGTTGATGGCCAGTTCTACAGTAATAGGTGATGTTGTATCTTCAAATCTGTTATTTACAATATATACATTATTTTTTCCAATGATTGTAGTGTTCATGGGAATATTAATTAAAAAGCTAGAACCTAAAATTTAGTTTAAAAAAAAAGAAAGTGAAAAGGAATTACTTGAAGAAAGTTTCAATTCCTTTTGATGCTAATAATCCAACAAATGCCCCTTGTTGATCCATGATAATATTACCTTTTGAATATTGGTCAAGGGCAGCGTTCACCATTGCAGATTTTTTAACAGGGTCTTTTGCAGAGTTTGCAGCTGCTTTAACAATCTCCATTACTGCATCTCCTCTATCAACACCTTTGCCCCAATCTTCTTCACGAATAATATCAATACCGCTAGCGTTTAAAGTTTTGCCATTTACTTCTAATGGAGCGGCGGCTGATAAAACAGCATCTAAACCTTTAACATTAATGGCTACAACAGAGTCAACTGAATAATTAGTACGGTATTCAACAATTTCTTTAGCATATTGCATTCCTTTAGAATTATCCGCATCCCAGAAAGCATCGTGAAGTAACAGTGCTGATCCTGCACCTTGCTCTTGGGCCTCTCTAGGTTCGGAGGCCGTTGGATGTGTCATGCCTCCCGGATAAACAGGAGTATAATTTTCAAGAGTACCATTATCTAAACTAACAATAAATGCCATATCACAAGCGCCCATTCCAGGCCTATCTTCACTTTCATCGATAGCACATACTAGAATATTTTTCTTTCCCTCTTCCAGATGTGCATCGTTTCCAATGAATAGTACACTAGCAACAATTGCAGCTAACGCTATTAAAACAACAATTATTATTGCAATAATCAGTTTTTTTGTCCTATCCATAATAATACCAACTATTATTTATTTATAAAATAATTTTTATTTTATTATACTTAAATATTATTAAATATTAATAGAGTATTACAAAAATAAATTAAAAATAAAAGAATTAATGACAATTACATCCAAAAAAGAAACACCAAATTTTCTGCAGTATGCCTTTTTCCTTTTTTGAATCTTTTTTATCAATTGTACAGCATTTTGGTTTATTCTCATTTTCCGCCATAAAATCACCAATTTAGATATAAATAGGGAAATTAAATATGGCGACCATATTTAATTTCTTGAGAGTAGTTATATGCTTGTTATCAAATTAGAAAGAGAGTGTAAACTAATTTAATAACAATCGGAGTGTAGTATTGTGGTTTTAACCAACAACATAAAGTAGTAATTCAAATTAGATTTTTAGGTAAACCTAATTTTTATCACTACATAATAATATTGTTGCAAGTACTTATAAATGTTTCTAAATTTTTAGGCAAACCTAATAAAAATTAAAGTGATATTGAAAAAATCATGAAAAAGAGATAAATAATGGTGTTTAATGAGGAGATTTAAACACCATACGTGTTTTTCGGAAAATTTGGCAGAATAATTTTCCGGCATTAAATTAGAAAATTGTGGAAAGCTAATTTAATACTATATCTATATTTTGGAGATTGTATTATTATTGACTAATATTTAAAGAATTATGTTATACTTAAGCCCAAAATTGTAAAGATTATATTACATTTGGGTTGTGAATACTTGTCAAATGCTCTCACTATGTTTTATAATATTATTGAAAACTAAATGTGATATTATGAATGACGAGAACATATTGAATGAAGTACACAGTACCTTTAATCATTCAAAGGCAACACGAACCTTGTACAAACAAGCGGTAAAGAAATACACTAACTTCTTTGGCATGTCAATGGGTGAATTAATTGAAGAAGCAGAAACAGAAGAAGACAGTGGTGTCAGGTGGAAAAGAAGAACAATAAAAAGAAGACTAATCAATTATAGGCAATACCTTCTTGAAAACCATTGCATAAATACTGTACTTACAATGATGAGGCCTATTTTGGTAATCTACAAATATTTCGAAATTGAAATTCACGAATTACCAAAATTAAACAGGAAACAAGCAATCAAACCAGAACCTATCCGTTTTAAGGATTTGCCTGACAAGGAAATAATCCGTGAAGCGGTGAACATTTCTGATCCTAAAATGAAAGCAATAATATTGGTCATGTGCTCCAGCGGATGTGCAAGGCGAGAAACATTGAACTTAACTATTCAGGATTATATTGATGCTTTAAAAGAATATACGAATAAAAAAGACATTTATGACATATTGGAAGATTTGGAAAATAATAGAGATATAATTCCAACTTTCAATGTTCGCAGACAAAAGACAGACAAGTATTATACTACATATTGTAGTCCTGAAGCGGTCTTGGCAATTAATAGCTATTTGTTAAGCAGAGAAGATGAACTGGAACCTACCAGTCCATTATTTAAAATTCATGAGAATTATCTGACAAGAATGTTTGAGAGAATCAATGATGATTTAAATTTAGGTAGGAAAGGTAGTTTCAATCGTTTCAGAAGCCACATGCTTAGAAAGTTCCATGCTTCAGCATTATACAATGACGGCATGAGCAGAGACAATGTAAATGACTTGCAGGGAAAAGCCAAAAACAAAACTGATGATGCATATTTCATGACCAACCCCGAAGATTTGAAATATGAATACGTCAGGCATTTACATGCTGTAACTATCAATAAGGATGTAGAGAAGTTATCCATCAAATCTCCGGAATATATTAAAATGGAAAAAGAAAAAGACTATTATAAAAACAAGGTGGATACACTTAGTGGAAAAGTCGATTTCCTCATGGAACATGTTTTGGATGGAGAAATCGAATCTCCTTAAATTCAAAAGTGGAATTTATATTCCACTACTCTTTTTATTTTAACGTAAACACTCGCAAATAGCTTATTGTCTATAACTTTTTTTGAAATATTACTTACCAAATGCTCTCTTGGAAAATTCGCATATTTTTAATTAATATGATATATCAATAGGAGTCACATATTTCAGATGCTTTTTTTATAAAAAGTGTAAAATTGATAAATTAGGTGATGGTGGAGATCCTGGAAATGTGACTCCCTACTCATTTTTCATAAAGCTTTACATTTATTTAAATCACAAATTGGTAATTCACAAAAATGGAAAATGGTAATATGATACGGAAGAACAATAAAAACTTAATTGAATGGGTATATGAGAATATAGTTGACTTTACAGATGAGAATGACACCTCAACATTGACATGGAACAGCACACAAAAAGATGCCTTGAGATTTCTGCAGTCTATTCCTCAAAAGGAAAGAGTTCAGAAATACGGATTCTTTTCCAGCCGTTCACATTTTTTTCTTGTAGAATCCTTTGATGATATTAAGGAAGTTCTTGAAAGAGGATTCATCTCAGAGTTGACATGCAAAAAAATCTACCGGTGGAACTCAGAAGTCGAACGTGAAAATTGGAACATGACTGATGTTAGAGGAGTATTATATCCTGATGCTGCATTGGATGATGGAACAGAAGAAAAGTTTCTCTCCAACATGATGCTTAAATTATTAAATGCAGGCCTCCTTGAATCGGTCAATTCTGAAGAAGGGCATAAAAAGATGTTTATATTAACTGAAAAGGGCGAAGATGTATTTGGGGATATATTATAATTCCCCATTGTCCAAACTATTTTTACAATTAAATTCCTTTGAATAGATTTACATTAACGTCTGGGTATAGCTATTCAAATACTAATTTTAAAACCTTTGATATATATCCCGACTTTGAATCAGCTTTGTTTTTTAAATATTCTTTTGTTAATGTCAAATCCGATTCATTAAATTAATCAGATAACTTTAACATTAATTTAATGTTAGGGATTGTGAATATTTTAATAGCTATCATTTCATTTTTCACGCACAAAAATCATTTGAGATTTTATCATTTTGATTTTATACATTCTAGTTTTGTGACACGAAGTGGTTGTTTAGATGTTTAACAAAATCTCCAAAAATACTAGGGTCGAAAACATATTTTTTTGAAAAAAAATTAAACAATGTTCATTTAAATTCTATAGTAATCTTTAAATAGTTCAAATTGTAATGTAGTATTGCCCATCACAAAGTCAGTACAATTTTCCAGAGTGAAAGCAATTTTTCATGATGGAAACGATTTTTTGTGATGTAGTTAAACACGAGGTGAATATCGAAATAAAACAAGGAAAAAAAGATCAGCGTGAAATAAGGATTATAAAAAAAATATTTAATTGAATGACGAGTTAATATTTTTTACATAATCCTAGTGGGGTCAGTAAAGAAAATAGAAATATTAACAGAGCCAACCAACTATGTTGAAATTAATATTTTCCAAAACTTAACCCAAGTAAAAGTATAGTTCATAGAATATATAAACATTTGTACAATTTAAAAAGAAATGTTTATCTTATTTTACAATTTGGGCAAAGAAAGGAAAATCAACATTTATCTCTACTATTTTTATTTTATAATTTTCTGACCCTTATGACTGATGAAATTTTTAGATTGAAAATACAATCGATCCCAGCTGTTTATTTCAATAAGCAGCTGGTGAAAATAAATGGAGTCACAAATCATGAAGGGAATAAGAAATCGCATAACCCCAGAAGTAATTGTTCCAACTAACTTCCATGCACTGGAAGAGGCCATCAGTGAAATTACAGAATGTGAAAACATCACTGATGAAAAGGAATTCTTCGACTTATACCAAATCAGGATATTGAAACTGGAATGTTGAATGACATTAACATTAAAGGAGCCAATCAGCTATGTTGAGAAAAGAGATAAATGGAAAACAATATGTTTTAGTCCCTGAGGAAGCATGGGATGAAATAATTGACATATTCAAAATAATCAAACAAAAGGGTGAATAGAATGGATAGCTATTTGCCACATTGCGGAATTGCATATAATCAATTCGAAGACAACTACCATGGAATCCTAACTCACAATGGTGAGATTAAAGTTGCCAAAGGGGATGTTGAACACGAAATCATCTACATTGACGATGACGGTATCGTACTGGTGGATGGCGGTAAAAAAGCATATCAGACAACAATACACTCCAAGCTATTGTCAATGATTCAATATGCAAAGGCAGGAGATACTGCATTCATCAAATTCATAAAAGGTGAATCATATATTGTCGGATTCAGGAAAAACAAAAGGGATGATAAAAATGCAAGAGACAATTCTTGAAATGCAAAAGAACCTTGAAGAGGGATATTTTATTGCATTCATATCTGAAAATGAAAATCCATATTTCGTTGTGTTAAAATCAGATGAATTGAATTTCCCAGACAATAAAACAGTTGTTATTCGCAAAAAAAGGGGAAGAACTACAATAATTAACTTGAATTTAATTATTGAGGTTTGCATAAGGAGAGTTGGTCAGTATGCCTAAACCAGCAAGATTGTATCCAAAAGAAGAACCGATGGATCCAAATCCAAAAATGATTATTGTTGGAAGCGTTATGTTTGCCATAGCTATCGGATGGTTTGGAATTACAACCGCAAGCTTTGGAGTATTATAAAGGTGATAAGAATGGTAAAAGCGGAATTAATAGAAAATCCACAAGAAGCTGAAATTGTTACTGCTGTTGATAATGTCCCGGATGTTGATGTAGCTATTGAACAGTGGGACGCTTATCAAAAACTCTGTAAAGGGTTATTGAATGACAGTGACTATCAGGAAATAATTGTTAAAGAAAAAGATGAAGACGGAAACTACGTTAAAGTGAAAAGACACTTCAAGAAAAAGTCAGCATGGCAGAAGCTCTCAAGGGCATTCAATGTTGATACTGAAATTGTTGACCGTGACATTGAGAGAACCAAAATGGGCAGAATCAGAGAAGCATACTACTGTGTACGCGCAACCTTGCCTAATGGCAGAAGTGTAGAATCAGATGCGTTATGCTCCCGTTCTGAGAGAGGTAAAGACAAAGTGTCTGACCATACTATAATGAGCACTGCAAAGACACGTGCAACCAATCGTGCAATAGCTGAACTGATTGGAGCCGGTGAAGTGTCAGCAGAAGAAATGTCAGCAGAAAAGATTGTATCACAATCAAAATTTCTAAAAGAGGATAATTCCTCTTAAATAATTTTTTAGGAGACAAAAAATGAGTTTTGAAAATACTAGACAAACAATATTTACAGGAACAGAATTGGACTTTGAAGAAATCGTGGAAATCCCAGAAGGATATGAAAAAGCAGAATTAAGAGACTTTGAAGATGGAACACTCATCACCGGAAGGCCTGAAATGTCATCTGTCACATCCTACACTTTCGATGATGACGGTGAGGAAAAAACCGTCAACCGCTTTAAATTATTCATTTTCAAAGATGATGAAAAAATATACGTTGAAATAAACGTCAACCTCAAAAACGACGGCGACCTTCACAAAAACATCAGAAAAGGAAGTGTGCTCTTCGACTTCATCACTTCAATCTTAGAATTGGAAAATGCAGGTTCAGTTGGCAGATCCAATATCTTAAGAAACGTCAACCTTGCAGAATACCGTGAATTCGTAAACAACTTAGATGAAATGACAATACAGGTCAAAGAAAAGTCTGGAAGCTATGTATACTACAGTTTCATCGTACGTGACGTCCAAGTAAAATAAACGGAGTGTAGAAATGAGTAATGTAGCTGAATTACCGACAAAGGATACAATAACACTCATTATCAACAGGGATAATGTTGATAAGGTCACATATGTATTTAAAAACAGGTATGGTAATAAGATTGGAGAATACTTGAATAAATCTCCCGCTACATTATCTTCCCAAAGTAATGTCGCAAGACAGTTCAAGCAGATTGTAAATCCCAACGGTGAGATGAAACCGAGACAGGTCAACAATCAGTTTTCAGAACTGAAGCAATTGCTGCAGCTTCACTATGAAAATGAGCTCTCTGTTATCGAGCAGGAAATAGCTGACAAGAAACAGGCCGAGCAGGAAAAGGATTCCAATAAATTAAAGGAAGCTATTGTGAAGCTCAAATCATTGGATTGTCCATTGATTTATATCGGCAGTATTGTTGAATGGTTTACTGCAGGTGAGCGCAACAATATCCTTTATGCATTCACTGTATATGCCGGGCAAGTTATCTTGAAAAATCCTGTTTCAGTAATATGTCTTGGCGAGGCAAGCAGCGGCAAATCCCACATCCAGGAAACAGCTTTAAGACTGATTCCAAAAAGGTTTGTTGTCAATGAAAAAAAGATTACCGAAGCAGCACTCTTCAACCGTGCCAAAAAGGACAGGTACTTCTATGACGGCATGATTGTCAACTACGGCGATATGGGTGGAACCAATGACCATGAATTCATGGAGGAATCCAAAAACCTCATGAAGGAACTGCAGTCCGATGGATTTCTAAACAAGCCGTTAAACATTCCCGACGGTGAAGGTGGATGGGATGTAAAAGACTTGGAGCTTGAAGGTAGGCCGTGTCTGACATATACTACTGTACCTAATCATTATTTTGATGATCAGGAAATGAGTAGAAGCATTTTCATCACTCCAAGAATGGATAACCAGAAAATCTTCAACAGAAGAAAAAGTGCACTTGAATTCAAGCACGGCAAAAGCTATAGGATTTTAAAGCAATACGAAAAGGAAGCTGAACTGGTGCCGTATATGCTATTGCATCTAAAGGAGATATTTGAAAATACGGTAGTGATAAATCCTTATGTTCATTTTGTCATAGACTTTTTAAAAAACTCCGCTTTTTACAAAAGGGATTTTGACAAGTTCAACGGGTTACTCAAAACAATAACTGCCTTGAATTATTATAATCATAAAGTCTATGATGTTGACGGGAAAAAGGTGGTGCTGACAAATATAGCTGATGTGCAACTGTTCATGAGTCTGCTAAGGCCCTACAAGGAAAGCATATCAGCCAACCTTGCTCCTAAAGCCGTTGAGGTTTTAAATGATATCAGAAACAATATTGATGAGTGGAAGATAAGCAAGGACAGGGAAGTGCTGAACATGGGGATTACAACCAATGATTACTTCACACTTCAGAGTCTCGGACTGAGCAAGGCATCCTCCAGAAAATACATGTATGAACTGGCAGACAAGGGATTTCTACAGATTACTGACAGGTCAGGAAGATCCAATGTATATGATCTTGCAAAAAGTGAAGTGGAATCAATCAGCTATGATTTAAAGCACATGGATGATTCTGTATATGATGATATCTGCTATGAGATTGGGCAGTGGGTTGTAGACATTATGAAGGAAGATAAATTTATTGAGGGGTTAAGTATAATGAACTTTGATTCAGATATAAAAAAGCCAATATGGATTGGTAAAAAACCATAAAAACTGAAAAACCATGAAAACCAAAAAACTAAAAAAACCATGTAAACTTATAAAAACTTTTGTAAAAGTTTTTTTAAAAAATCGTTTATAATTGTTTTTAGGTTAATTGAAGGATTTTACTTTGGTTTTGGTGAGGTGGTTTACACAAAAAAACTGAGGTTGCGGAAATGTGTGGGGCATGTTTAAAAGTGGCCCCGCATACTCCAGCAAAATTTGGTTTTTTAAAAAATCATTTTCGTGAAACTTCCTTTAAATTATTCTTTTTGGATTTAAAGGATTTTAAGGTGTTTTTAAAAAAACCATTGAAAAAGTTTACAAAGGTTTTTATGGTTTTTTTGGTTTTTATAAAAATTGATTGTTATGAAATCTATTAAACAACAGATAATCGAAGCCAAAAAAGAAAAGACAGAAAGAGAGGAAGAATTGTGGTTTGTAGATTATTGCAACAACTGCAAAACAGGATTGGCTTCAGAACACGATATTCCCTGCCATCATCCATACTACTGCTGGCATGAAGGCGAAGCAGCTATTGTACAGGCAGCTATTGTTCGTATTGACGAGTTTAGAAGGCTGCATGGATACGTCACATCACAGATGTATTGGGAGTATAAAGAGTTAAGAAAAAGACAGCGTCAGTTGATTGGTAAAGGTAGAAGAAAATTGCTTAGGAGTTAAATAAATAACTATTAATCAACGATATTGTATTTACTAAAAGATTAATGTTTTTGAATACTTATGTATTATGCATAGATATTTTTATTTTAAACTAATTCTATAATTCCATTTTTTTCTTTAATAATATTCTCTGCCAACATATAATCAATTATATAATTAAATCTTTCTTTAATTTTTGAACCTGCAGATTTAAATCCTAAGTGTGTTGATGCAGATTTTATTAAGTTTGACCTACTTGATGAAAATTCTGTTTTTAATGTATTAATTATTGCTTTTGCTAATTCTTCTTCAGAAATACGATTAATATTTGGTTTTATTCTTTTCCTGACTTTCATAGTTTTAACATTGAAGCTAGTATCATAATAAAAATCATTGTAGCTATAAATTGTATCAACACGAGCTAAACAGAATTTAATATTTCTTTTAAATCGTTTATCAGCCCTTTGATTTCCAATTTTTTTAACAGTATCATAGATGTCATCAATATGTATCGGGCATTCACATTCAACTAAAGCTTTTAGGACAGCTTCATAGCTACGACCATATTTATTAAAATCAGTACAGTATTTATAATCTTCAAAATAATCATCAAATTGTTCATTAATTAAATCTTCATTTGTTTTAATTATTATTTCAGGTTCAAAATTTGATTCAACTGTTCTAGCAGCATCTTCATTATCCTTTTGTTTAATTGCATATTCAACAGCATCAAGTAATCTTTGCTTAGCAGATTTAGTTTGATGGAACCAATCAGTTGACCAAATCCTATAAAATTTCCATCCCAAATCTTCTAAAACACTTTGCCTTAGTCTGTCACGATCTCTTGCAGATTTTGATGAGTGATATGTTGCTCCATCACATTCAATAGCTAAAATATATCTGTTAGAATCTTCTTTATCAACAATTGCTAAATCTATTTTGTAACCTGCACATCCAACTTGTTTTTCAACTTGATATCCTTCATCAGTTAAAAAGTCATATACAGATTCTTCAAATGGTGAATCAAAGTCTTCTCCAGTGTGGTAATTTTCAGGTAATTCTCCTAATTCAGCATAATAAAGGAAAGTTTTCAGTGCTTCAACACCTCTAGGTGTTTTTTCATTAGTAACCATTTCTGAAGATTTAAAATTACTGAAAACAATACATTGCATTCTTGCTCTTGTTATTAATACATTTAATCTTCTCTCTCCACCATCTTTATTCAATGGTCCAAAGTTCATGGTCAATTTACCATTTGAATCTTTTCCATAACCCATACTTATTAAAATGATATCTCTTTCATCACCTTGTATGTTCTCAAGATTTTTAACAAAGAATCCTTCTTTTCCAGATTCATCAAAGTACTGTTCTAATTCTGGATGGTCTTTCAGTTTGTTTTCTAAAATATCTAAAATTGTATTTCTTTGTTTTATATTAAATGTAGCTACACCAATACTTCTTGAGTTTCCATATTTCCTAACAAGACCAAATAAGTATTCTATAAGGTTTTCTGCTTCTTTTATATTATTTGCTCCATATCCTCTTTGATATTCAGTGGTAGGATCATATTCAAATTTCAATCCTAAATCTTCATCATATATCATTGGAGATGGGAATACGTATAATTTATTATCATAGAATTCATTATTTGATACATTGATTAATGATTCGTGACGACTTCTATAATGCCATTTCAACATTTTAGTTTCAGTTGTATTTTTACATAGATGCAATATACTTTCAATATCTGTGGTGTAACTATCTTCATCTAGTTCATCAATGTCCAATTCTTTTTCAAAGAATGATGTTGGAGGTAATTGTTTTGTATCTCCCATAACCACATATTTTTTTGCTCTAAGAAATGCTCCAATTGAATCTTCAATTTTTACTTGACTTGCTTCATCAAAAATAACATAATCAAAATATGATTCAAAAGTTGAAGGATTTAAAAATTGAGCAATAGATATTGGACTCATCATGAAACAAGGTTTTATTGATGATACTGCATCAAAGGTTCTTGATAAAAGTTTTCTAATAGGCATTATTCTTCTTTTCTTAGTAAATTCATGTTTTAAAATACCTAAACTTGAATTTTGACTTACAAGAGTTAAAATATTTGGTCTATTATCGCTTAGTTTTTCTTTAACTCTGATTATATTAGATTTCATAATCTCTTCATCTAATTGTTTGAATTTTTCAATTTTTTCTTGATGAAGAGCATAATTAAAGTCATCCAAGATATTGTCTTCTGAAAACACTTTTCTCAAAGCAGTTCTAGCAAAATTATAATAGAAGGTATTAATGATTAAATCTGAGTTTATGTTATCTTTTTGAATAAGATTTATGATACCTTCAGTATTTTCATCTTTATATTCTTCACAATATTTAACAAATAATCTATAGTTATTTAAATCATCTATATTACTTAAAAAATCAGCCATATAGGTTTTGTACTCTGAAATATTAGTAATAGTATTATAATTAGAATCATTAGTTGATTCATCAAAACAATTTAATTCTTTATTGAGATAGAGTTTATTATTTAATTTATTATAAATAGAAATAATTTGATGTTTATTTTTCACTAACTGTGACATCAGGCCATTTAATTCATCAAAGTCAATTGTTTCAACTAATGTAACTGTAGTATCATTGAAAAATCCATCATGATAATATTCATTAAATTCATTTAAATTATTTAGTATAGCTATTAAATAATTTGTATTTGAATTGTAACTATCCCATCCTGTGTTAAAGTAATATGAACCTACATTATCACTATCACTTATTTTATTTAATAATTTATTTAATTCAATTAATTCTACCATTTTTTCTTTTATGGATTTTGGAGTGGTGATAATATTATATTTTTTAAATTCTAAACATATTTCATTTAACTGGGCAAAATAAGATAATAAGTTATTTGAATCAATTATAATTTCATTAACAGTTAAATTAGGTTCTTTAGAATAGTTTAAAATTTTATTTTTAATAATTTCTAACTCATTATGGGTTGGGATTAGTTTTTCTAAATCATCTATTAATTGTTGATCGGATATTTCATTAGTGTAATATTTATTGAAACTATTTTTTAGTATTGTGAATTCTTGATGTATTTGTATTAATTTTTCTAAATCATCAATTAATTCATCATCTTTTACTTCATAATCGTAATATGGGGTGAATTTATTTTTCAGTAAGTTATATTCTTCATTTGTTTTTATTAGTTTTTCCAAGTCGTTTATTATTTTATCTTCAGTGACGGCAACAGGATAGAAAGAATTAAATTCTTTTTTAAATTTTTTATAAGGAATATAAGTTTCTATTAATTCTTCTAAATCATTTATTATTTGATTATCATCGACAGGAATGACATAATATGAACTAAATTCGTTTTTAATAGTATTGAATTTGTTATTTGTTTCAATTAGTTCTTCTAAGTCAGCTATTATTTTGTCACTGGAAATTTCAGTTGAATAATATTCATTAAATTCATTATAGATGATGTTATACTCGTTATTTGTTTTAATTAATTCTTCTAAATCATTTATGAGCGCATCATCTTGTACTTCGTTATCATAATATGAGCTGAATTTATTTTTCAGTAAGTTATATTCTTCATTTGTTTTTATTAATTTTTCCAAGTCGTTTATTATTTGGTCATCAGGGGCGGAAATAGCATAATAAGAGTTAAATTCGTTTTTAATAGTATTGAATTTGTTATTTGTTTCAATTAGTTCTTCTAAGTCAGCTATTATTTTGTCACTGGAAATTTCAGTTGAATAATATTCATTAAATTCATTATAGATGATGTTATACTCGTTATTTGTTTTAATTAATTCTTCTAAGTCGTTTATTATTTTATCGTCTTCGACAGCAACAGCGTAATAGGAATTAAATTCTTTTTTAATTTTTTTATAAGGGACGTTAGTTTTTATTAATTCTTCTAAATCATTAATTATTTTGTCATCTGATACTTCAAGAGGATAATATTTATTAAATTCTTTTTTTAATGTTTGATATTCATTATTTGTTTTTATCAGTTTTTCCAGGTCATTTATTATTTTATCGTCTTCGACAGCAACAGTATAATATGAAGTAAATTCTTTTTTAATTTTTTTATAATCTCCGTTAAAAGTTCTTTTTAAAAAAGAATCTTTTTTGTTTTTGAATTGATCTAGTTTTAAGTCTAGTTCTGGGTCGGTTAATGTTTCTTTTAGGTTGGAATTTTCTATGAATTCTTTTTGTGATTTGAAGTTGTTGAGTTTTGTAGTTAATTGTTCGTCATTAAGTGTTTCTTTTAGATTGGAATTATTTATGTATTCTTTTTTAGATTTGAAGTCGTTTAGTTTTTGTTCTAGTTCTGGGTCGGTTAATGTTTCTTTTAGGTTGGAATTTTCTATGAATTCTTTTTGTGATTTGAAGTTGTTGAGTTTTGTAGTTAATTGTTCGTCATTAAGTGTTTCTTTTAGATTGGAATTATTTATGTATTCTTTTTTAGATTTGAAGTCGTTTAGTTTTTGTTCTAGTTCTGGGTCGGTTAATGTTTCTTTTAGGTTGGAATTTTCTATGAATTCTTTTTGTGATTTGAAGTCATTTAGTTTTGTAGTTAATTGTTCATCATTAAGTGTTTCTTTTAGGTTAGAGTTTTCTATGAATTCTTTTTGTGATTTGAAGTCATTTAGTTTTGTAGTTAATTGTTCATCATTAAGTGTTTCTTTTAGGTTAGAGTTTTCTATGAATTCTTTTTGTGATTTGAAGTCATTTAGTTTTGTAGTTAATTGTTCATCATTAAGTGTTTCTTTTAGGTTAGAGTTTTCTATGAATTCTTTTTTAGATTTTAATTGTTCTACTTTTAAGTCTAATTCTGAATCTGTTAAAGTATTTTGTAAGTTAGAGTTTTCTATGAATTCTTTTTGTATTTTTAGTTGCTCTAGTTTTTGTTCTAGTTCTGAATCATTTAATGTTTCTTTTAGGTTGGAATTTTCTATGAATTGATTTTTAATATCAAGTTCATCTTTTAAGTGTTCCAAATCTTCATTATCAATAATATTAAAATCGATATTTGAAACAAATATCTTTTCCCATAATTCATTTATTTCATTATTAAAATTCTCTAAATCTAGATTAAATACATCTAAATTGATATTACTTGTCTTTTCTTGAAAAGTTTCAATATCATTAATTAGCTCATTAGGATTATCCTCTGATTTAATTAATTTAGAATTAGAATTTAATATATTTAGTTTATTAATTTTACTTTCAATATCCAAACTATCAAATTTATTTATTCCTGTCTTGTCATGAATTTTTTTTGTATTTTCCTCAAAATCATTTAGAGTATTAATTAATTCCTTTAGATTTAATTCTATTTCTTTAATGTCCATTGTGGAAATATCATATGGGTATGTGTCCCTCCATGCATTTTCAGAAATAGGTTTTACTAAATCATAATAAGATTTTATTTCATCTAGCTTTTTAATATATTCTCCACGTGTTTCAAGATCAAATGATGAAACATCAGTCAAATGAATATCAAATAATAATTGTTTATTTTTCTCAAGAATTTCTTTATTTTGAATATAATACCCTATTAATGTAAATGCGGATAATCCAGTATTTCCATAAATAGAATGCAATGTATTAATATACTCATTTAATTCTCTCTTTAAATAGTCTAACTCTTGAAAATTACGTTTATCTTTTAATTGGATATGTTCTAGTTCTAAAGTATTTTGTAATTCTTTTAACACTTCTTTTTTATTTGAATTTTTTCCATGTAATTCTAAACAACCCTCACCTAATCCAAGATAATCAAGTCTAGATTTTACAACATCAAGAGCAGCTTTTTTCTCACTAACAAATAATATTTTTTTATTCAATGCCATTAATTCTGCAATAATATTAACAATAGTTTGAGATTTACCAGTGCCTGGAGGACCTTCAACAACTAAATTTTTTCCATTTTTAATATCTTCTAATACTGCAAGTTGGGAAGAATCTGCATCAAGAACATTATAAATTTCTGTAGAATTAATCTTATCGAAATCATATTCAGTATCTTGTTCTGAATCTATGGAATTAGCATTTTGTCCAGATAATCCATTTACACAAGAATTGCCTATGTTATGCCAATTTTTTGAATCTAAATCTTTGAACATGACAAATTTCTTAAAACTAAAATTAGATATAAATATGTCTTTTGTTATCCTCCAATCTTTTTTTGGAGTAATTGCTTTTTCAATACTTTTCAAGTAATTAATTAAGTCATATTCGCTTTCTAATTCATCAAATTCTTCAATATCAATATTTTGATCTTTTAATTTGTATATCAATGATAAATTTGAACGAACTTCATCTCCGGTCCAATATATGGTATATGGACTTGAAACTTTTTCTTTAACAATAGTCATAGGAACTAAAATAATGGGTGCAGAACGAAAAGCTTCTGAAGTATCATCTTCTTTCCACTCTAAAAAACCTAAAGCTAAAAATAAATTGTTATATCCTTGTTCTTCAAGATTTGTTTTGTTTTCACGATATAAATAATTTAATTTTTTTCTTAATTCATCTTTAGTATAATCAGTTTGAAGAAATTTATCTAAATGACTTTCTTTTATCTCAGCATTTGGATCCCAAGTATTGTCATTTAGATTAAGAGGATTAATTTTTAAATATCCATCTAAATTATTTTTATCGTATTCCGGTTCTGGTTCAGGTTCACTTTCTAAATTTTCTTTAGAGTAAAATTTCATTTTTGTTTCTTTTAAAACAATTAGGTTATATAAAGAAACAATATCTTCATCAACAATTTCAATGGATTTTTTACGTGGTTTAAAGTTTAATAAATTGTTTCTTAAGCTCATATCTAAGAGGTTATCTCGTAATAATTCAATATCCTTAAAATCAAAATTTTTAATATTTTCCATTTTAACCCTCTATGAAACTTAATATCAATTTAATATCATTATTATATATGTGTGTTTAAATTCCTATTTAACATTAGTGAATTTTATTTTTTGATAATTTCTCATAGTTATTCAACTCCCAACCCAAAATATATTACTTATTTTATATAAAAAATATAATAAATAATATAATAAAAATATATTTGGAAATGATTGATATGGGAATTACTGATTACATTAAAACCAGATTATTAAATAATCGTGTGGAGCAGTACAACACCAAGCGCAGCTATTGGGGTGAGGATGAAAGGCAGCCTAGAACTGATGGAATCAATACGGGTCTTGATCTTATTGATGCACTCCCTCCGGTTATTAATAAGACAATAGCTAATGCTCGTTATGCTGTTAAGCTTGATGGTTATACTTCAGGAATTTTGAAAAACAGAATTGATAAAGCTAATGTAAATATGGTGCTTGTTGATAAGGAAAATAAGTTATCTCAGGAGCAGAAATTGACTTTAATTTTGTGGGCGAGAAAAATTGACATCAGCCAAGTAGCTAAAAATATTCTGCAAGGAGGAATGGTTGATGGAGAAGGATTGATTAAACCTGTAGAGAGATGGGATAAATCTATAGGCAAATACATTAAACCTATCTTTTTGGAAATCGGTGCGCACGGTTACGGATTAAAGAAAGAGTTCAATGATGATAATGAAGTGCAGCTATACCTTCATGAAATGCCTAAGGATGTTGTTGCCGGATCGCCTGAAGAGTTTGCAAACTATGTTAGTGTTGAGGAAGGAACATTAACGGTCAAATATGAAGCTGATGAGGTTATTAACTTCATGTATAATGAAATATACTGCGAAGCTCAAAGCATTATCCTGAACTGTCTTGATGATATTTATCACAAATGCAACCTTGAAAGAAATCAGGTAGAGAGAATTAATAAGGATAATATTATTGAAGTAAAGCCTGCAATGGATGCAAACGGCCAGCCTTACATTACTGAGCTTTCAAGCACTGCTAAGGAAAACTTATATGCTGATTATGGAACTACTGCCGGAAGCAATGTAGCTATTGTGCCTCCAGGTATTGAATCTAAAATCTTAGGGGGTAACAACTATCAGTCAGACTATACAAGGCAGACTGAAATCTTTAGGAATAATATTTTAAGAACTTTCGTGACACCGCAATCTCAAGCGGGTAATGAAAAGTCAAATCAGAATGTGGCCGAGTACATTAACGATTCAGCTATTACTGGGTTTATTGTTAATGTTGCCAATGACCAGAAATGGGTGTTAAAGTATTGCAATCAGCTATTGAACATGCAATTGGAGCTGATGGGTATTAGTGAAAGTTTAGATATTTACTTCAGCTATTCAAGAGATGATGTTATAAAATACATTATGGAACTTTCTGCTGAAGGTGATGAAATCTATAAAAACTATCTAAGTAACTTTGAAGAGGAACAGCCGGTAGGTGAAAGGATTCTATCTGAAAGTGGTGTTGAAATATAATAAATATTTATATAAAATAAATAATAAATAATATAATAATTAATATAATAAAAAGTGATAATGATGAGGCATGAACTTTTTGAAGTCGGATCCTATGACTACTCCGACCTGGACGATAGACTTGACAAACCAGTTGAATGGACGGAAGATGATCTAAAGCTAATAGCTGAAAACTACCGTGGAGGAATTCCACTAACTTCCGAGCACGACAATATCTATGTAGGTATTGGAAATAATATTGAATTTGAGGAAGGAAAGCTATTCATAGAGATTCCTGATGAGCTGGATATGGAAGGTAAAGGACTGTCTCCTAAAGTTGATGTCTTATTGAAAGATAATGGAGATTCATTTGGAATTGATACTATGAGCTTAATAGACGTAGGCGTTACTAAACACCCAAGAAAAATAAGACTTCTGAATTCTGAAATAACTGGTGAAACTGGAAATCCAAATCCAGAACCAGCACCGCAACCACAACCTCAGCCACCTGCAAAAGACACTAATGTAGCTACAAGTTTACTGTTAGAGAAGCTGCAAGGTAAAGATGCGGAGATTGGAAAGCTTCAGGATGAAATAAATAATCTAAAAGAAGAATCTAAAAAATATGATGAGATAAAAAAAGCTATTGAAGAAAATAAGGAATTTATAGATTCTAAAGATGATATTTTAAAAGAATTGTCTGAGCTTAGAAAAGCTGAAAATGAAAGGAAAATAAAAGACTACGAAGCTAAATACAACTTTAACTATAATGAAAATGCTCAGGATAAAGAGATAATTGATAAGCTATTATCTGGTGATGTTGATATGGAGCTAATGGAAAAACTTGCTGAGAGAAGAATTAAAATTGAAGCTGCAAGTGACGGTTCCACACCTGGAGGAAGAAATCCTGCAAACTCCGGTGATGTAGGTGAAACTGGTGATACTGGAAATGCTGGAGATGAGAACGCTCCTTCTTTCACAACCCGTGAAGAATATAATAAGATATTAAAAGATATGGGATTTAATCGTACAAGGATTTAGCTATGATGGTGTTTTATTGCTTTTCGCCGGAGCTAAAATTTTTGATATGTAGGAAAACTCGTTATTCATAATTGGAGAAGTGTTTTAATGTGGCGTTTCTCCTTAAAAATCTTGCATTGAAACCCTTAATGCCTAATTAAGGGGGGACAAGCCCCCCTTTAATTACCCACGAATGCCAATGCAAGGAATTGAAGTTTATCAAAACTTAACCTCGAACCGACCGCTAAAGGGTCGGTTCTTAAATTTGACAAATTCATCTATGCCAAATCCATGAACTCGGAATGGGGGACAAGCCCTCATTCCTCGGATTCGACAAACTAATGTTTTCAAATCCATAAACTCGGAACAGGGGACAAGCCCCTGTTCCTCGGGACATGACGTGGCTATTATTGTTAGGTCTATAGTATTGGCCTTTCGCTTCGCTCAAGGCGTCCAGTCCTCGCTTACGCTCGGACGGAACATAATGGTAAAGAAACTAAAATGAAGATGTTTATTTAATTATTACTTACGGAACCGACCGGCGAGGGTCGGTTCCTCTCTACAGTATATGCTCGCCAATTCTATTCACCCAGGCCTCCCACACACGCCTCCCTTCGGTCGGCGTGGGGTCGGCCTGGGCGAATTGGCTCGCTTAAAACGTGGGTATGGCAAGGTGGCTTGATTCAAAAGTTACCAAATGCTCACTGAAACTTTATATCGTAGTGTAATGGGAAACAAGTTTTAAATTTGCAAATGTTAATTTTGAATCTGGTTGGGCTATCATCGTAAATGCCCTCACAATAAATTCATCTTAAACATAAGTTAATTAAGTAAAAGAAGAAAAATATAATATGTGTTTGAAATGAATATTTTCCCTGAGAATTATTCAAAACCATTTTAAGAGGTAAAATAATGGATAACATAGTGTTTAAAGATTGTGAATATCGTTTCACTGAAAACAATGAATTATACTGTAAAAACAAAACAGGTACCGACACAAACTGCGATAACTGCAAAGAAAACATTCACTTGAACTGTGACAACTTCAGTCCGAAAAAAGATTATTGCTTGAAATTTTTCAAGGAAAATATAAGTGAAGTAACTGAATGCCAAGAAAAAACAGTGTTCAATGATAAAGATTTGTCCAGAAAGTGGAGTAATTAGTTATTGCTAATCTTGTATGAATTGTAATGTTTTTTAGGGAAACATTCACCACAAACCTTTTTAGAATTATTTTCTTCAATTTTTTTCACATTAACAACAGGTAATGTTAATGTCGAATCCAGTTTTACTATCGTTAATGTTAACGTTAATACCGATAAAATCAAAAGTAGATTTCTATTTTTAATTATTTGAATCATATTTCACATTAACAGAGGGTAATGTTAATGTTGGTTTTTTCTCAAAGCTTGCATATATATCAAAGTGCATGGGGAAAACAAAATCCGAATATTGAATCGTTAATGTTAATGTTAATATTACTTTTTTTATTATATAATTTATATAAAAAGGATAATAAAATATTAATTATGACATTGCAGAAAAAATTACAAATCAATATTGTCATGAGTAATTACAACACAAGAAGCGGTAGCTTTTCATCCAGTTACGATTATATCTTCTTGGACAATTTAGCCAGCAGTTCTTTCTCTAATTATTTCAGAAGTGATTTGAAAAACCTGAAGATCAAAACTACTAATGGTACCGAATGTCCAGTTTTATATATTCCTGCTTATGGATCACAAGGCGCAGCAATTCTTGCAAGGGTTCCTGTTGGTCAGATCTCACAAACCACAAAGCTATTATTGGACGTCCATGATACCGGAACAACATTCAGCAGCACGTTATCAACAGGTAATGAAGTGTTAATGTTTGATGCAAACTCTGATACATACTCACAATTTTTCATGAACTACTCAGGTTTATCATCAAACAATGACTCAACAGATGGAGGTCATTTTTTAAGAGCTAGATTTGTTCCAAACCTTGACGGAACCTCCCCAACTGATTTAATCACAACATTTGCTTCAGGTCAATCTCTAAGTAACAATCGTGTTACTGTAGCCAGATTTAAACGTATTGGCGGTAATGTTGATGTTAATGATAATGCAACATATCATGGTTCAACTTTTGGAAATGTCATGATGCAAGTTGATGGCAGTCTCACAACTTATGGAGTAGATACGAAAGGCACAATATGCTACTGGGCCGATGAGGAAAAGGACTATTGTATGTTTAATGGTGCTAAAACTTTAGTAATGGCAAGTTCCTTCGATGCTTACGCTTCAGGCAGTGATGAGGAAGGAAATTATAAACAATATCACCGTCACGGCAGTGTAGGTACCGGAACCTCAAACAGCTCAGATTATCTGGAAGGATTCAGCAGAAACAATACGGGCAAGATTTATGAAACCAATTATGCTGAAATTCAAATCTCTCCAACATTTTATGCTACAACTGATTTCGAAGATTTCAATTATGTTGATCTAAAATGGTTGTTAGTATTTCCATCCCCATTATTTGCAGCTAATGGCATTCCAACAATAACTGTAACCAAAAGAGATAAGACTGGTATTCGCTTATATAAAGGAAGTCATGAATATACCAAAGCTTACAAAGGCTCAACGTTAATGTGGGATGCTAATGATGATGACATGGATGATACTGGACTTCATATTCCAGATAAAATAATTAACCATAATTGGGATTGGGTGTTTTAAAATGATTATTGATTATGATGTAAATTCAACAATCGGGCATGGCCGTGGATATCCAACTGGCCTTGAACATACAGAGAAAATGGATGTAATAGCTTGCCTTTTAGATGAGGGCGAAAGGACATATGTTAATGATGAGCATACGGCTTGGATTTGTTCCAATCAATGTGCAGTAGGGGACATGGTGACTTTAGACATGTCCTCAACTATGGAACATACAATAGTTAGGAAAGCCCAGGCAGGCGAACTGGCCTTCGGGTATCTTTTAGGTAAAGTTCAGGTTAAAACATCTGGATTAACATTAGTTGCTGTGGCGGTATTGGGAGATGTTTTCAGATTGAAACTCAAAAGGCCAGTGGCTGAAGATATATTGCCGAATACCAGAATCTACATTGACAGTGACGGCGAGTGCAATCCAGTCGAAGGTCATGACTTAAGGATGTTGTCAATCGTTAATCTTCAGGAAAATGAACATACGGATTACATTAGAGTTTATAGACAAATGTCTGAAGTTGAAATGTATCCTGAATCTCAGAACTGTATTGATCTTGGAGATTGCAGTTTTGAACAGGATGAGATAACTCATGTCGTTAATATGATTGTACCTTCAGAATCTAACATTATGGCGCAGGCCAATTATGTTAAGGATGCAGACGGCGTTACCTATTGTGAGCTTCCGGATGTAGCTATTGTCAATAATGTAAGGTTTGTATGGGAAGATAACAAGTTATACATGGAATGGGAAGGTTGTGATGATGGCCAAAGTGTACATTTTATATAAAATAAATAATAATTTATATAATAAAATATATAATAAAAAATATAATATTATTAGTGAGGGAATAACATGACAATAAGGAAACTTGTAGGAACTTTAGAAAACAAAGGGCCATACATCGACCAGTCAACAGGCCACTGGTTCTACTGGAACGGCACAAGATACGTCGATAGCGGATATCCTTACGCTGTTAAACCCATCATTGAATTCAAAATAGAAAACGGCATCTTATATTATTCAATAACTTGGGAGGCACAATGAAATACATCAAATACTTTGAAACAATCGAAGAATACGAATCCTGGATGAAAGTAGAAGAAAATGCTGAAGAGGTATATCAAAGTGAAGAAAAGATTCTTGTTGATGGAGTAATCATCAGCCACACATACAAAGAGGAGGAAATCTAAATGATTTACGAATGGTTAGAAGCAAACAGAACAGACATTGACATTTTAACTTCATTCCTTGTTACAGCTATCCCAATTGTCATGCTCTATTCAGAAGCATTAGGTATTAGTGAAAACACTATTCCTTATTGTATTCTCATGATAATTTTAGGTATAGCTAGTCATTACGCAAGCAGGATAAGAGGCGAAGCTGATGTTAAAGACGCAAAACAAAATGTTAAAAGAGTATTGGGATTCCCTGAAGAAAAATAAGATTCTTTGGAGGATATTGTTATCATGAACAAAATAAAAAAGAAGATACTCATTTGCAACTTTACCAAAACAATTTCAAGTGCTGTTTTAACAGCAATAGCTATCAACATTATCATGACCAATGCAACAAAGTATGCTTTAATCGAAGGACTATTGCCATTTACATTAGCCATCATTATTGTTGCATTAATCGATTTGTATGAGTATAGATGTGAGCGTGAAGATAAGATTAGTTTAGATGAACTGGAAGATAGAATCGAAAAGCTGGAAGGTAATCTTGATGAAAGGTAAGATTCTAATTGCAGTTCCGACATTTGAAAACATCAAACCGCAATGCTTCAAAAGCATTTATGGCCTCGCAAATCCTAAAGATTTTAATCTTTATTTTGATTATGTGAAAGGTTATGATTGTGCACGTGCAAGAAACGAAATAGCAAAACTGGCAATCAATTATAACTTTGATTATGTGTTAATGATAGATTCTGATGTTAGTGTACCTAAAGAAACACTTAATAAGCTATTGGATTGTAAAACAGACATTGCTTTAGGATGGTACTATAAGAAAAGAACAAGAACAGATGAGACTGTCATCTTTGATTTTGGAAAAGATTTCAATAACAAAAACATGATCTATGGAAAAACATTACGTGATTTGAATGATTCGTTTGACATTAAAGGTGGAGGTCTTGGAATCAGTCTCGTTAATGTTAATGTCTTTAGAAAAATGGCCTATCCTTATTTCAAGTATGTAATCTATGACAATGACACAATACTTTCTGAAGATTTATATTTCTGCAGTGAGGCCAGAAAATACGGAATGAATATAAAATGCAACCCAAATGTTAAAGGTAATCACATATATGAGGTGAGTGTATAAATGCAAGACCAAATCGTTTTATTAGAAGCAAGAAAAGAAGTCACTACATTTTTACTTGATGATGGAGATATAACCTCAAAAGACGTAGTAACAGAAACAGGACAAGGCATTGGCTATGAGTACAGCGCTAAACTCTATCCAGAAGATACTGTTACAATCTCTCCAAATTCACAAATAGGAAAAGAAATGGTTAAAAAATACTCTGGTGATAATGGTGAAGTGCCAATAGGTATAATCGTTAATGACCCCGTAGTTATGGATGGTGGTCAAAGAAAAGCTAGTGTTTTAGTGTTAGGCCAACTATACAGACTCAAACTAGCTAGTGGCATTACTGATATTTCACCAGCTGATAAAATCAAATTAAGCGATGCTGGAGCTATTAAAGATTCTTCAGGTGACTTTGTAGCTTTACATCCAGTAACAGATTCTGATGAATACAATTACGTTAATTGTTATAAATTAGCTAGTGCAGGAGCAACTGGTGAAACAGGAGCCAAAGGAGACACTGGAGATACAGGTCCTGCTGGACCTAAAGGAGATACGGGCGATACTGGTGCAACAGGTGAAACTGGAGCCAAAGGAGACACTGGAGCTACTGGGGCGGATGGTGAAAGTATTGAGGTATACAAAGACTCTGCACACAGACAAATAATCTTCACTGGAGAAAGCACAAGCATTTATTTAAGCTATGATGATATAACTGGTCCAAAAGGAGATACAGGAAGCACAGGATCAACTGGCGCTACTGGAGAAACTGGAGCAAAAGGAGATACTGGTGCAACAGGTGAAACCGGTGCCAAGGGTGATACTGGCGCTACCGGTGCAACAGGTGAAAAAGGTGATACCGGGGATACCGGCGCTAAGGGAGACACAGGAGCAACTGGGCCTAAAGGAGATACAGGCGATACTGGTGCAACAGGAGCGACTGGACCAGTCAATCTTGCAAGTACTTTGGACACTACCGACACAACCAATGCAATAAAAAATGCACCCGTAGCTACAGCTATTCAAAATCTTCAAACAAGCATTGGAACAATAACAACAGCACAGCAGAACAATCTTAATTTATTAGGGAGCTAGTTATCATGAGTTTTACACCACCTGACCTTTCTGGAGTATTGGCAAATGAACAAACAATGAATTCAAGATTAACAACATTCCGAAATGATGTTAAAGCTATTTTGGATGATGCAGAAATTAGTTATGCTAGTGATTTGGGAATTTTGGGGTTGTTAAGATTATTGCCAGTTCCTGATCCAAGGTCTATTGAGTTTAATTGTTATGACTCTTGGTTAACTAAAGATGGACCTCAAAGCCATGCCAAAAGTGCAAGGATGTATATTGTAGTCAGAGATAAAGATGGTATTTCCATGAGTGGTATTGATGTTACATTGCAAAGAAAACCAATATCTGGTGGTAATTGGACAACAGTAACTTCTGGAAAGTCTCCTTTATCATATACTGCTGTTGCCGATGCAAATAGGGGAGGTTATGTTTACAGGACTTATGTAACCAACAAACCTAGTGTCAGTGCCGAGCATTCACTTCCACAATACTATATGAATTACTTTAATGATGATGAATATGAAGACCGCATTCCTTCATCTTTATTGAATACCAGTAATCTTTTAAAAGCCACAAATGTAAAATCAGTAGACAAGACCGGTCTGGATTATGATGAAAATTATATTGAAGTCGTTGCTAATGCCGCTGGAGAAATGAAAGGAGCCATCATGATTAACAACACTCCAACAATTCTCGGAGCTAACAGCAATACTCATGTCTACATAGGATATGACATAACTAGAGGAAATGTTCCATCTGCAACTAAATTGAAAGGCTATGGTGGAGGATTTGTTGGAAATGGCGAAAGAGATTCATTGGGAATATTTTATGATAATTCCGATGCTGATTTTGAAGGTGCCTATGAATTTGATTTCTTAGGTTATCCTGAAGATGAAGGATATACAAAAGCGGGAAGTGCTACTGAATGCTATGTAGATATTGTAGGTGGAATTTCAGGAAATTATACCTACTACAGAACCGCTGACGGTAGTGTAGACAATTATGGCGGTTGGTGGTATGATTCAATGATTGGAAGCACATACGGACCATGCATTGTTTTCTATGCAAACAATATGGCAGCTAATGAAAGATTAAGAATTCCAATAAAATATATTAGGGCTGTTACTCCGTAGGGGGTGAGATGATGAGTATTGCAAGCAATGTTATTGATGAAAATACTAAATTAGGTACAGCAAGAACAATCTTAAGAGAAAAATTAACAGCATGGGACATTGACTATAACAATAATGATACACTATTTCAGCTATTGAAAAGATGGGCATACACTAGCAATCTATTGTCTGTATCCATATTCTGTCCTTCTGAAAATGAATGCATAGCCGGAGCACAAGTAACAGCAGGGGCAGTAATAGTTGATAATGATAATCAACCAATTCAGGATATGCCAGTTAAAGTAGTCTGCGGCGGACAAACATATAATGTATTCACTAACAGTAATGGAAGGGCAGAAGTCACATTAACAGTTGGAAATGTTGGTTCAACATTTTCAGGAACAGTATATGCAGGAAAAGAATCTGAAAGCTGGTCATTTGAAAACATAAAATTATTTGGAATGGAAGAAGAAAATCCTACTTCCTCAATGTTTGACATCATAAAATATCCAAGTGACATAACATTAACATTAGAACCATATGAATACGATACAGGATATAATGACTCTGGATTGTTAGTGAGCAAAGCCATTAACAGTGCAAGTGCAGCATTCTTAATTCCAAAAGGAACTCCTGCAATTACGGATTCTGGAATTCATTTCAAATGCGGAATGGTGCAAAAGAAAACAAGTAATTCCGGATGGGGAGATGCAATATGTCTATTGAACTCTAAAAATCTATCTCACGCAAGGGATACAAAGATTTTAGAGCTTGGAGCATATCCTGGTAAAAAAGGAGTCAAATATTCCAATAGTGATCATGTTGTAAGGGATGTTAGTGTCACTACAGGACAATTGACATTGGATTCAAAATGGTACACATTTGAATTCTATTATGATCAAGGCTATCTTGAAGCAACAATCAAGGACGGCTCAACAACAGTCTTCAGCTATTCTGGAGATGTATCTTCAAGTATCAGTTTGGATAGCTATTATCCAGCATTCATGATTTACGATTATGGTGGAAGCATGATATTTAATAATATTTTAATTGAACCATGGACTAAGGAGGAATAAATGTGGCAGATAAAGAATGGATAGCAATCGGAAGAGTAGTCGGAGATACTGGAGAAAAAGGGGATACTGGTGATGCATTCACATATGAAGATTTTACGCCGGAACAGTTAGCTGGATTGAAAGGTGAAACAGGTGATACTGGACCGGCAGGACCAAAAGGTGATACAGGTGATAAAGGAGAAACTGGTGCGAAAGGTGATAAAGGCGACACGGGTGAGACTGGAGCAACTGGGGAGAAAGGAGACACAGGACCTAAGGGAGATACTGGAGACACAGGAGCTACTGGAGATACTGGACCGGCCGGGGCGACTGGGGACACTGGAGCTACTGGTGCTGCTACTACTATTAAAGGCTCGTATAATACTTACCAGGAATTAATAGCTGCACATCCAACAGGTAATCAAGGAGACAGCTATATAGTCAACGGCTCCCTTTATGTTTGGAATGGAACTGCTTGGGAAAATGTGGGGAACATAAAAGGAGATACCGGAGCAACTGGTGCTACAGGTCCGAAAGGAGATACAGGAAATACTGGTTCAACAGGTGCTAAAGGCGATACTGGCGCTACTGGTCCTAAAGGTGACACTGGAGCTACTGGAGCTACTGGTCAAGGTAGTGATGAGGAAGCTGGATGGAAACTGCCAGTCGATCAAATATTAACTACAACAACTTTACCTACAGGCGTTAGTGCAGGTTATCGTGTAGCTATTGTCACAAGCTCTGTCATGGCCATAAAAGAATATAATGGCACATCATGGGATACAGAATCTCTTGACCCATATTCAGTAATACCATTAAAACATTCTGGAAGCATACAGATGTATTTAGCAAAATCTTCAGGTCCAGTTTACATGGGTGTTGAATATGGTGTCTTTGGTAAGTTTAGGTTTATGACTCAGGCAGCTTATGATGCGTTAAGTAGCTATGATAATGACACAATTTATTTTGTAAGAAGTTCATAAGTGATAGTATGGAATTATCGGATGACATGTTGATTGAAATTAGTTATGTAAATATTTCAAAGTATAGGACAAAAGTAATGAAGTCTTTAGATGGGGAGGTATTGATACCTTCTCAAATAGCTAAAAATTCGGGTATTAGGACAAATCATATTTCAAAGGTTTTAGGTGAATTGAAAGAGCATGAGCTAGTTGAATGTATTAATCCAGAAGTTAGAAAAGGCAGATTGTACAGATTAACTGAAAAAGGCGATGACTTAGTTAAAAATTTAGAATAAGTGATGGCTGGTTTATATTTTGAATTTTATTAATCAAACAATGACTCGGATTTAAATAACACTTTAGTCATTATTAATCATGAAATCTAAATCATGTTCGAACAATTTAATTAATTCATTGAAAGACTTAATGTGTTTATCGTTGTATTTTGTTTGTTCAACATATAATGGAATATATGTAATTTGAGTTTCTTGAGAATTAACATCACTACACCATTCTTTCAACCTTTTTAGTTTTGGAGGAACATCTAAATCAGCATTTCCTTTTGTTTCAATAACATAAACAGTATCTTCTGATGTTTTTACCAAGAAATCAGGATAATATTTTGAAAGTTTCCCATTTCTATCTTGATATTCTATATTAAATTGAATTGCAAGATAATTTTTTGCATAAGATATGATATCTTTGAAATCTTCCAAATCATTAGCTACATCTCTTTCAAAGCCACTGTCTCCAATAATTTTATTAAAAACTGATTTTTTAGGTTCAATGCACTCTTGTTCTTTAACAATAAATGGTTTTGTATCTGCTACTGATTTCCATGTCATTATTCTTGGTTCAGAAATACAAGAAGTTGTAATATTGTTTATATAATATATGAAAGTCTCAAGTAGTGCATTTGAAACTTCACTTCTAGAAACATTTTTAATTACATTTGCATCCTCTAAATCAACATGTTCTTTAAATAAATAATCAGAAATAAATTCTTTTAATTTACCATAAACTGTTGCACTTCCTGAAACTAATCCTGTTTCTTTTAAAATAACTTCAGAGTAATATTTAAGCATTGATCTATAATCTATATTGTTATTGCCTTTTAGTATTAATGTTTCTTTTTTATCTTCATCAATAATATGAACAAAATCAATTTCAATAAGTTCATCTTCAGTATAAGGCACAATATCAAATTTTTCTACAAGCTTGAATTCACTAACATCCATCTGTTTTAATTTCATAAAGTCTTTATAAAATGAAGGCTCCAAAACAGGGATTAAAATATCCAAATCATCGATATCTTTTTCATCATTATCTAAATCAACTTCGATACGCATTGCTTGTGCTGGCACATCAGGGCCAACATGATCTTTACCCACTTTAACACCTTCAATTTTAATTGATTCAATAAATTCCATAAATGGTTCAGTTCCGATTATCATGAGTTTTTCTTCACTGTCACGATACATCTTTCTTAATCCTCTTCCCAAAGTTTGTTCAGGGAGAATTTGTGATTTTGCACTAAATGATCTCAAACCAACTATTGTAGTAACATTTTTAACATCCCATCCTTCTTTTAAGACTAATACTGAAACAATTACTTTATATGGACTTTCTAAACTATCAATTTCATTAGCTGCTTTTCTAAGCATATCTAATTCTTCTTTAGCCTTTTTAGATTTTCCATCTTTTAAATCACCTTTAGCATTAGTGTGAATTGTTAAAACAGAATTTTCAAATTCAGGATATGTTCTTTCAAGATATGATGCTACATCATCACATTTTTTCGTATCTTCCACCATTATAAATAGAACTGCCTTTTTACCAACACCAATATGTTCATCATAAGCTTTTTTCCATTCATAATACCCAACATCAAGGTAATCAGCATATCTTTCTTCAACTTTGATTGAATCAACTTCTTTCATTTTTTCCCGACTTTCATCATCGGGAATGAATGGTTGTTTTACAATATTTTGATGAATTGCCTCAACTAGCGGATAATCAGAAACGGTTTGTGGGAAAATATATCCTTTAGTATCTTTAGGTGTTGCAGTGAAATCAACTTGCATAGATAACTTTTTTCCTTTATGTTTAAGATTATTATGGATATCTTCAATTGATTTGAACCATTGCAAGTTACTATCATGGATGTGATGTGCTTCATCATTTAAAACCATCAATTCATCAATATCTCTTACAATATCTCCTAAATCCACGTGATCTTCTTTAACATCTTTAGCTTTTTTGCCTAAAAAATGATCCATTGTATTTTCATCATCAAATGAAGGTTCCTTGTAGTTACTGTCGTAAACTCTATGAATATTTGTTAAAAAGATATTTCCAGTTTTGTTAGTTTGATGTACATTGTCTTGAATATGCACATCTAATTGAAAATCAGATTTCCAATTTCTACCTTCATAACCATCATCAGGAATCATAGGGTCTGCAAAAAAAGTTTTAAGACCTTCAAAATCAGAGCGAATTCTATCTAATACAATAATATTAGGAGTTATGACTAAAAAATTTCTAGATAATTCTGAATTTTCTTCATATGTTTTATTGAAAAATGACCAAACTAAAATTAAACTTAAAACTTTTGTTTTTCCACTACCTGTTGCCATCTTAATTACAAAACGAGCCCATGATTCAGTAAGGTCTCTAGGTTTAATAAGTCCAGTACTATCAAATTTCAATAAATCATCTTTATCTTTAACATTTGCGATTTCATGAAGATATATTATGGTTTCAACAGATTCTCTTTGAGCAAAATAATATTTAAACTCAAAAAATTCGCCATTAGAATTTTCTATCCAATGTTCTTCTTCAAACCAAAAATGAAGCAATGCTTTAGTAGTTTCACTTGCACCTTCATAATCCTTATCTCTCCATTCTTTAACTTTAAGCCTTATTTCCTTTACCAATGGGGGTATAAGACTAAAATTTTTTTCTAGAGTTTTTTCATCCGGTTTCCATCTGCTATCTGGATCTAAGATAGTATATGGAGAACTTGGGAAATTATCTGGAAGTGGCATTATTTCCCTCCATTATTTACTTCTATTATTTTCATAGTATCATTACCAAATATATCAACAACTTTAATAGCTATTTTTGTTTTTCCTTTTTTTATTGGATACGGAGTTGATTTTAATAATAACTTCCTATCACTTTTTGTTCTAAAACTTTGCCATTCATTTTCAAAAATATATTTACCCGTCCATTCTTCATCATCATTAATTCGAATAATTTCTTTTTTACTTTCGTAATCAAAATCAATAGACCAATAATCTATCCAGTCAGTCCAATGTTTAGTAATCATTTCTTGTTTAATAATTCCATTATCATTTTTAACTTTAATTAATTTACCATTTGAAATTTTAAGTATGGATTGACCTTTTCGAGTTGGAACTTTCTCTTCATCTTGATTATAGAAAACAGCAAAGTCAGTTAATTCAATTGAAATATTGTTGTTTTTTAATTCATAGTCAACGTCGATATAAGAAACATCATAAAATTTCACTTGATCTTTTTCAATAGCTCTTTTATCAAAAACATCTTTAGGAATATATTTTAAACTCAAATCAATAGCTTTATCTTTAGCATAATCCTGTATATCTGGGAATAAACCCATTTCAAATTCAAAACCTAAAATATCTACTTTAGTTAATTGTTTTTCAATACATTCATTAAGAACTTCTTCAACAAACAGTCTTGAAACAGGCATGTCAATAGGACCAATTGAAATAAATCGCCCTAATTTATTACCTTTAAGAGTATTGAATCCATTTACAGGTTGTGCTTTATATGCAGATAAAATTAATGAAGTGAATTGTTTTTCTTTTTGAGATAATATTATTTCTTGATTTTCATCAAGTACTTCTGAATCAATACTCATATAATATTGTCTTTCATATTTTCCAAGATTCAAAATTTCAAATGATCTATAATCTTTTCCAGAAGCTTTTAACTCTCTTTGAATATTAATCATTCGTTTTCTAGTTGTATGAATAGCAAATTTACCTAAATCGGAACCAATCCATTTTCTACCAAGTTTTTCAGCCACTGCCAATGTTGTACCAGAACCACAGAAAAAGTCAGCAACAAGATCATTTTCATTAGAAGCCATCTTTATTATACGGGTTAATAATATTTCTGGCTTTTGAGTTGGGTAACCAACACGTTCATTTGACCCTGATGCTAAAGGATTTACATCAGTCCATAAACTACCAACATCTCTACCTTGATATTCATCTGCGTAATTTTTATATCTAGGTCGACCATTGTTTGTCCAATAAATTAAATACGGATTTTTTTCTAGACGTTCATCAAATGTTTTTTGAGACCAAACCCAACCTATGTCACTTATTACTTTTTTTCCTTGGATAATCCTAGTCTCACCAGCTGAGGATGCATTTGATCTTTTTTCTAATTTTTCATGATTAAATCGTCTATTGGTTTCAGGTTCTAAATAAGGAAATTTCTCATCTAATTCTTCATCAGATAATACTTCATATTGTGGATTATAAACAAAATTATCAGATTTAGTATAATATAAAATAGTATCCGTCATCACATCCAATCTGGTATTAGAGATATGGTGACCTCCAGTTCTTTTCCAAATAATTTCACTTTTAAAATTATCTTTTCCAAATAATTCATCTAAAATTAATCTAATATAACTATTAACTCTATAATCGCAATGAACTAAAATTGAACCATCATTAGCTAGTAAATCTTTCATTAAGGATAATCTTTCATAAATCATAGCAATGAAACTATCTGAACCATTACCCCATGTATCTCTGTAAGCAATTTCTTCTAAAACATTTTGTTCTTTTGTAATTGATTCATCACCAATGTCGATATCCATTGAGAAGTCAGCACCTACATCAAAAGGAGGATCAATATATATGAGTTTTATTCCTCCTTGTGCTTCGATTTCTTCTCTTAAAGGCCCATTTTTTAGACTACTTAGAATTAATTTATTGTCTCCCCAAATTAATTTATTTGACCAACCTTTAAGTTGCCTACCTCTTGGATCAACATCAAAGTTAAACAAATCGGATTGCTTAAAAGATGTTTTTCCAGTTTTTCTAGGTTCATCAATACATTCAATTGTTTGAAATGGTAAGACAACATTAGATTTTTCATTTGTTTTACCATCCCACAGTAATTCGACCTTTTGATTATTATCAAAAAGTTTAAATCTGTATTCGTCAGGTAAAGATTCATCATCCTCAATCATTTGGACAATTTCTCTTTTTTCATTATCTGTTAATTTCATAAAAATCCCTTAATATATTAAGTGTTAATAATTTATGTTCATCATAAATTAAATGTTTTGTTATATAAGCATAATTATCAAGGAACTAAATTTATATTTCTAATATATATACTATTAAATACAAATAATCATCTGAAGACAATATTAATTCCTACTTTGTTTTCAAAATAGGAATAAGTCATCTAATTCATAATATAATTCTGATTGATTATTATCGACTTATTTCTATTCTATCCTTTATTTTGTTTCAATAAGTAAATATTAATGCCTCTTTCTATTTTTAAGCTATTAACAGAATATTATAAGTTAAGGTTAATCTCCACTATATTTTTAAAAAAGTAGCTATTATATATAAATCTTTATATATTATAAATAATAAATTATATAATAAATTAAGTGGAGGACATTTATGCCAGATTCAATTGTTTTACTTGAAGAAAGAAAAGAAGTCACTACATTCTTATTAGATGAAGGTGCTATCACTGCAACCACCGTAACAACTCCTACTGGAGAAACTCCAGGTTACGAATACGCAGGAAACAAAATCAAGACAGACGATGTTGTAACATTATCAGCTAATTCAGATATCGGAAAACCAACCGTTAAGAAATATACTGCTGCTGAAGGTGAAATCATCTTAGGAATTGCAGTCAACGATCCGGTTACAATGACTGGGGGAAAAAGAAAAACAGCAATTCTTGTATTAGGTCATTTGTTCAGATTGAAATTAGCCAGTGGAATTTCAAACATTGCAGTCAACAACAGAATAGCTTTAACCAGCACAGGAGCCATCAAATCCGATGAGGGAGAATATATTGCAATGCATCCGGTAACAAGTTCAGACGATTACAAATACATCGAAGTATTCAGACCATATGACATCGGTGCAACCGGTGAAACTGGCCAAACTTAAAGGTGATAATTAATGATTACAAAAGGAAATAATACCAAAGTTCAAAATGAGGTAATAGCTCAAACTATTACTGATGAAACCGCAAAAAGATTGAAGTTAGCTAGATTGTTTCCTAAACAAGAAATCAAAGAGAATTCCGATTACTACACATATTTCAGACAAAACATCAATCTTGATGAAGCTATTAAAAAAGGATTGCTCGGAGAAGCAAAAGACATTGCTCCTGGTGCAAGCCTTCAAGAGTTAAACATCAGAAAACCAGTAACCGATACTATCAGCATTGATACTGTTGGAGGTGTCCTCAATGTTAACAAAGATGTCTTTGATAGTGACATTGTTTCATTTGAAGATTTATTAGGTGATGTAGCTACCGTTATTGCAAACCGTATTGAATACAACATTTACGATACAATAATAAGCTCTCCAAACGTTCCACAATATAATACTACTCAAACCGATGATACTATGGATGCGTTCGGTAACTTTGTAATTAAAGCGCAGGAAGCATTTAAAGGTAATGCTGGAGCGGGAGCAGATTTAACAATAATGGCTGAGTCTTACAAAACATTATCATACGTTAAACAATTAGCTTACAGTTCTAACAAGTTAGTGCAACCTGTTGAAGACATTAAAGAATATTATGGTATTGACAATATTGATCTTTTAGGAACAACCCAAGCTGACGGCGGATCATTAATAGGTGAAAAACAATACATCGGTTTCGATTTAAGAAATGCGCCATTAACAGTTCTATACTCTAAAAGTTCTGGAACTACTGTTGCACCTATTACATCAGATGAAAACATTGCAGACTTCTATCCTATAATTGAAATCATGAGAAAAGATATTTACGATGAGTTACCTCAATATACAAAGTTATTTATACAAAGTAAAGTAGGAATATTATTAAATAAACCGGGACTTGCTTTGAAAGGTACTTGCAGGCCATAAAGGAGGATTGTTAATGTTAACTAAAGGAAATGATGCGAAAGTACAAAATGAAGTAATGGCACAAATTATTGCTGATACTTCAGCAAAGTGGATGAAATTCACCAGACTTTTACCAAAGCAAGAGATTCAAGAAAACAGCCAATATTATACTTACATGTCTCAAAGAGTCAATATCGAAGAGGCCATTCAAAGCGGCGTGCTTGGTGAGGCCAAAGATATTGCTCCTGGTGCAACACTTCAGGAATTAAACGTTAGAAAACCAATCTCAGAAACTATCTCAATCGACACTATCGGTGGAGTCTTAAACGTTTCCGCTCAAATGTTAGATTCCAATTTAATCTCCGTTAATGACATGTTACAAGACGTAGGAATTCTAATTGGTAGGAGTATTGAAAAGGCAGCTATTGACATGATTATGAACTCCAGTAAAGTTGCTACCTACAACTTTGAAAGTGGTGATGATACTGGAATGACCATCCTTAAAGCTCAGGAAAAGTTCAAGGAAGCAGCTGGAAGCTATGCCAACTTAAACAGTATGGCAGTAAGCTACAAATCATTGACAACTCTGAAATCTGATATATTTTCAAGTAACCGTCAAGTCGAACCTGTGGAATTAATCCAAAGCTATTACGGCGTTGATAACATCGATATCTTAGGAACAGCAGTATGCGACGGAGGTTCTGAAATGGGTGACAAAACATACATTGGTATGGACTACATTAACCCCGGAATGAAACTCCTATACTCCAGAACAACTGGAACAACCGTTGCTCCGTTAGGACCTGACGGTGAGATGTATGATTTCTATCCATTAATCGAATTCATGAGAAAAGATATTCGTGATGAATTGCCAATGTATACAAAGCTATTCGTCCTTTCAAGTGTCGGTGTATTAATGAATGCACCTAACAGAATTATCAAAGGTAATTTCAGAGCATAAAACCATATTTTATCTCCTAAAATATTAGTGAAGTTTCAAGCTTCACTAATTTCTTCTGCTCATATTTTTTATATGCAATAATCGCTATATTATATACGTGAGGCTATAAAAATGAAATTAATTCTTGATACTGAAAATTCATATCCAACCACATTAACAGTTAAAGGTAAAGAATTAACCTTGCTATTGATAGAATCCAGTATATTAATTGATAGCTCTCAAATAGCTAAACTGTTTGATAAAAAAGAAAAGACAGTAGCTACTAAAGTCCAGAAATCCAAACTGGAGAAATACGAAACAGAAAACGTCAAGCTACTCAAAAATTACGGACTGATGCATCCAGATGCAGTCAAACCAAAACCATTCTATGACTTAAGGCAGATGCTGGAAGGACCTGCTTATTACTATTTCAAAAAGGAAGATGAAACTGATTTGATTGATGTTATTGTGAGAGTAGCTATTGGAAAGCACCGTGAGTGGATTCATAACAGAGACATCCAACATTAGCTATTGAAAATCTACTTTTAAAAACTTGTGCATATATCGTAGGGTAAAATACAAATTTAAATCAGATAATTCTTCTGTTAATGTTAATGTTGATTAATTAAATGAATAAGTATTGATTCAATACCAATTAATTCATATTCAAAACTTTAAATTTTTAATTCTTGAAAGCAATACATTTTCAGGTATTGAAATTGCAATCGTTAATGTCAATGTGGTTTATACAGTAAATTTTTAAATTTGAAAAAATAAACACATTAAACAAACATATAAATAATAATTGGAGGTCATATATGTCAAAGCTAAATATTGACCAAAAAACTGTTAAAGATCTTTTTAGTGCTAAAAAAACAAAATTTTTAATTCCAGATTATCAAAGGCCCTATGCATGGGGAGAAGATGAATGCCAAACACTATGGGAAGATTTATTCAATTTTTCATTTCCTGAAGAAAATTGTGATAACTTCGATAGTGAAAGTGATGAATATTTCTTGGGCCCTATTGTTACTTTTAAAAACGATGCTGGAGATATGGAGATAATTGATGGGCAACAACGTTTAACTACATTAATGCTCTTACTTCGTGCATTCTATGATAAGTTCAAAAACATGAAAGATGATAAATCTGCAAAGACTAGAAAACAAATTGAACAATGCATTTGGAGAACAGATGAATTTGGAGATGCAATTAAAGATGAACTAAAAATTGATTCGGAAGTTGCAACTGATAATGACAAAGAGGAGTTTTCAGAAATATTAAGAACAGGTAATGTATCAAAAGGAAAGAGCAGTTATGCTAAAAACTTTAACTTCTTCCAAGATAAGATTAAAGAATTTACAGAAGAGTATGTAAGTTATACTCCATTGCTCCCTCTTAGAATTATGCAGAATTGTATTCTCTTACCTATTGAAGCTGAGTCTAGAGATACTGCATTAAGAATTTTTTCCACTTTAAATGATAGAGGAAAACCATTGTCTGATGCAGATATTTTTAAAGCACAATTCTACAAATATTATTCTGATAAAGGTGAAAAAGAAAGCTTTATTGAAAAATGGAAAGACTTGGAAGTATTATGTAATTCTATTTTCCAACCATCATCAGGCAGTGCATTGGATGAAATATTTACAAGATATATGTACTATGAAAGAGCAAAGCAAGGTATTAAATTATCCACAACAGAAGCATTGCGTAGATTCTATGAAAAAGACAGTTATGCTCTTTTAAAAAATGATGAAACCTTTGATAACTTAATTGACTTAGCTAACTTCTGGAATGATGTATATGATCAAAATATAGAAAGATTCTCTAACGAAGTTCTAAAAAGATTATATGTTTTAAATTATGCGCCGAATGGAATGTGGACATACTTTGTATCCGTTTATTATATGGAATATAGGGATGATGATGGATTGCTTGATGATGAAGAATTTTATAAATTCTTAAGTAAAATCACAGCATTTATCTGGGCATATGCCGTTATTAATCCCGGTGTTAATGCATTAAGAACTCCTGTTTACCCAGAGATGATAAATATTGTTAACAAAGAACCAGTAACATTTGATGAGTTCTTATTCAGTGCAGAACAAGTACAAAACAAATTCAGAAGCTTCGATTTCAAAAATCAAAGACCAATCACAAAATCAATGTTAACTTGGTGGGCATTCCAAGAACCAGAACAAGAATGTTTGCCTTTAGAAAAAGCAATTGAGATTGAACATATCTATGCTAGGAATCGTCAGAAAATAGAACAAGGACTTACAAATCCAAATAATATAGATAGTTTGGGAAACAAATCTATACTGGAAAAGAAAATTAATATCCGAGCTTCTGATTATAGATTCTCTGATAAAATCAAATACTATCAAGGTTTCACAACTAAGAAAGGTAAGAAAGAAGGCACTGCTATTAAAGAATTAGTTAATCTTTCAAATTCAGTGACTGATTTTACAGAAACTGATATTGGGCAACGTGAAACAAAAATAATCTTGAAATTCATTGAATATCTAAAAGACAATGAATTACTCAAAAACTAAGATTTTAAGAAACTATTGATAATATTAGATTAACATATTCAATAGTTTCATCATCCTTTTTTCTATTTCTATTTCTTCAATTTCAATAATTCCTTTATCTTTATTAAATAGATTTATTACTTATTTTATATAAAAAATATAATATGAAAGATAATATTAGTTGGACAAGTTTTTGCCAAGCTATGAATTCCATAGCATACTGGCTACTCCAAAACAAAAAGAAGTATAAGAAACGTGACCATTACCAAATATTAACATTAAACGGTAGTTGTAGTGATATAGAAAAGAAAGCTAAAAAACTTGGAAGCGATAAGCTAGTTGCAATGTATACAATGGCTTTAATCAAAGATAATACGTCTTTGGATTTCCTTCCAAACTACGTAACATTAAAGAATGGAGAGAAAATCGATAAGGCTGAATATGTGGATATGGCAATAAGGACGGAAGCTTATATAAGAGCAAATAAAAGACTTCCCGCTATTGTATATAGGATGTCAACTCTTCCAGATTACAAAGATTCCACAATGAAGCTATTTATCAATGTATTCAACTTCAAAGGAAATACAATTGATGAAGCTTTAGCTATTATAGCAAAGAAAGAATTATATAGTAAATACTTCAATTCGCAAAAAACAGACAAGAAAACAATCAATGATGCTAAATCTGGAAAAGGTTCAAATTGTGTGGACTGGGGACAAGTATATTACAGAATAGCTAAATCTTTAGGTTATGATGTACAATTTGTCCACGTTAAATGCAGAGTATCTGGAACAGGCCATATAAGACTAAGATTAAAGCATAAAAAACATACTGGAGGTAATTGGATTAATCGTGATCCTGCTGCGGTAGCAGATACTACTTCAGGTAATGTAAGGTCTCTTTGGTGTGAAGATGGATATCTCATAGCATACGACCCATCATGGATATTCACAGATTTGTACAGTAGCTAACGTTAATGTTAGCTTTTTTTATTTTTTAATATTGAAATCAGCTTCATATATTAAATTAACTTTTTTAAATGTTTTTATATGCCTCCCATAGTTAAACTAGGTTGATTTATTAAATGGTCTGTGTTAATGTTAATGTCAGTGGATTATGTTAAGTTTAGATGTTTGCTTTTGATTTAATTAATAGTTGCATTGAAAATTATATTCACAATATTTGCTCAACATATTTATAATGATTCTGATAAATTTAGTATTAATAGAAAAATTTATAAACCCCATTATACTAACAATTTATTAACAAAGTTTATACAATTTTTTTATACACTAATTAGAACTATCACCTAAACACGTAGATTTAGATGATTATCGAAAAAAATTCCAATTTCGGTGATAACATGAATATACAAGAGTTATTAGATAAATGTGAAGATGCATATTTTGCTCATGATTATAAAAGACTCATAGAGCTTTGCGATGAAGTTTTTAAAATAGATCCAGATAGCCAAAACGCAATCGGTTATAAATCAATAGCTTACTGCTTTTTAAACCAACCTGAAAAGGCATTAGAAATTTTAGAAAAAGGAATCAAACTTTATCCTGACAATTATTATATCAATAACCATCTTGCAATGGTATATTATGATTTGGGAGATTATGAAAAATCTTTAAAGTATTGTGAGCAGGGTTTAAAGATTAAAGACTTTGATTGGCTATTTGAAAACAAAATAAAAGCTTTACTTAAACTGGGCAGAATTGATAAAGCAATTGAGTGCTATGAAAATGCACCTGCAGATATTGAAATCTGCGATTTGTTAATTGAAGCAGAAAAATACGATGAAGCTTTAAAATATTGTTTAAATGAAGATATTGATGATTTTGAGTTGGTCATTGATAAAATCAAAGAGGCAAATACTCAGGGACTTGGAGAATATTACATTTTATGGATTGACAAAATAAAATTTAAATATGATACTGAAGTCTGTCCAGATTGCGGAGGGCCGCTACTTCCAATTATTTGGGGATATCCAAATCCAAAATTACTTGAAAAAGCTGAACGTGGAGAAGTATTTTTAGGAGGTTGTGATATTCCTCTATTTTATACAAATTACCACTGCAAAAAATGTAATAATGAATTTTACTTAGGATGTGAAGGTTTACATATAGAATGTGAGGATTACAAGTTAAATGAATATATCAAATATAAGATTAGAGAATTGACTCGTATACTAAAAAACAATTCAACAATCTTTGTTAGATCTCTTGATGCTCTTAAAAAAGAATTAAGAGGTTTTGACGATAAAGAATTTGATGCATTCATAAATCACTTAAAATATTTAGATTACATTGACCAGCCACGTGAAGGATATATTAAGCTAGTGGGATTTAAGGATTTGAAATGTGCAAAAGAGTATTTGGATGAAGGCAAATTCGCTGCCCCAGAATGGTTAGTTTATCCACAATTGTCAGCATGGACAATAGGTTGGAGAATGGGTGCTGGTGAACATTATGTAATGAACCTACCGCACCATGATGAGGAATTTAGAAAGCTATTTCCAATGCCAAAATACTGGAATTTCAGATTTTCCGAAAGTCCATACAAGCCACATCCACTACTTGGTTATTTCTGGAGAGAAGATGGAAAGCCAGAATATCCAAATATTTCAGATGGAATTGAAATAAATGATTTCATCAATTTAAATGATGAAAAGGAATTCACCTCAGATACATTCCGCTTCAAATCAATTGAACAAGCACTATTGCTTTCCAAATGTTTACATTTCAAAAAATGTGATAAAAAAGATGATTTTGATGTGCTAGATGCAGTTGAATTTACTTTAGAAGAAGAAAAAAACTGGGACATTTATAAATACTCCGTCTTGCTTAATGCAAGCTATTTTAAAATCATGGAGGATGGAGACTTAAAACAAAAGCTTCTGGAAACTGGTGATGAACCATTGATTTATGTTTCAGACGATGAGGAAAATCTCTTTGGAAGAGCATTGATGGAACTTAGGGATGAAATAAGAAGACTTTGTAAAAATGAAGATTTAATCGATTGGGAATATACTGAATATTTAAAATATAAACCATGGTATTAAAATAATAGCCGTTGATATAATCAGATTGGAATAGGTGGTGTTTCAATGGAAATTGAAAAATTGCTTGATGAATGTAGGAGTTTATACTGTGAAAATAACTATCCGGAAGTAATAAATACCTGCAATGAAATTTTAAAAAGGGATTTTAATAATCAAAGGGCATTGGGATATAAAGCAAGATGTTTATATCTTTTGGAGGAATGTGAAGAGGCATTAACACTTTTAAATAATGCTATAATTTTATATCCTAATAATTCTTATTTTTTTGATATTAAAGCAGACATATTGATGTATAAAGAAGAATATGGCAAAGCCGTTGAATGCTTTGAGGAAATATTGAAAATAGGAATATCTGATGAAGACGATTTCAATTTTATAAAAAGAGAATATGGGACATGTCTTAGCTTAAGAATAGATCAACTAATAGAATTGGAAAAATATGTGGATGCATGGCAATGTTACAATCGAATGTTAGAAATTGAATCAGATAATTTAGAACGCTCAGCGAGGATTGATAGATTTAAAAAGTATGTAAATGAATACACTTCAAGAGTAAAATATCGACAATATTATGTGAGAATATCCTCAAACGAATCAAAAGTAAAATTAATTGAATTCTTAAAAGAGAATGGATTTAAAAGCAGTTTTGAATCTGGATTATTGTTTTTGATTGATGTTGTTGATAAAACTTACAATTCTATTTCAGTTGATAAAGTAGGGGATAACGATATTATTTCTGAATCTAAATTCTATGATAAAGTCAATTATTATCCTAGAGACCAGATTGTACACAGGCAGCTGCATGATGAAGATGGTAAATTGGTTTATGAAGGATATACACTTCATTATTCTCCATACGGGTTTGGTAAAGCCTATTTTGCTAATGGTGATTTATTTAGAGAGGGAATATTTGATATAAAAGGAATAGTTCAAGGAAAAGAATATTATCCTTCAGGACAGCTTCGTTTTGAAGGACAATGGTGCTTAACACGAGGTTATGGGCCAAATGCACCATGCGACGGCAATGCCTATGATGAAAATGGGGAGTTAATATACTCTGGAAAATTTGAAATCAAAAGAGGTGGCGTGGGCTGGCCAATGATTCAAAAACCAAAAGGATTCCCACTTGAACAAAAAGAGCGTCCGAAAATCGATTATTATTAATATATGAAAAAATTTTAAAGGAGCTGTAATAATGTTTGGACAAGAGATTAAAGAACCAAAACTTAACTTCACTAATAAAGTTGAAGAGTTTTATGGTGCTGATGACGATAAATTTTCAATGGGGGGATTGTTTGGAGGGGGTAGAAATACTGGAGAGGAAACAATATGTAAAGTACAAACAGTTCACAATTTAAAAAAATTAAAGAAAATGTTTGATAATGTAGTTCAAAGAAAAGATAATTGTATATCTCCTGTTGGATATAGGTGCTATCTTTTTTTAGACAATGATGAAATAAAAATCAAAACTATTAAAAATAAAAGCTATGATAGAATGGTTAATACGTCTTTAGGTTTGATTACCTGTCAGGATAAAGGAGAATGGGGAGGTAGTTTAATATTAATTACAGATGATGGGCAGGAGTATCATTTTGATAGTTTTTCAGATTCGTTTGAAGATATTTTTGAATATGATTGTAAAGTATATGCAATTTCATCTTTAGCACATTTATTTGGTCGTGAATGCGCTTTACATGAAATTAAAAGATCAAATGGAAAATATCAAATAGCTACTATATTTAAATGTGACGATATGTATTTTTCTGGATATTATGTAGATGAGAATTATTTGTATTTCTATTCAAATGAACATTACAATGGTTTATGCAGGTTTAATCTTGACAATAATCAGCTAGAAATCATACATACAAATCTATGCCCCTCAATTGAAGTTAATAGTTTAATTAAACAAGACAATTTTATTTATATTCATGGAAACTATAATATTATTAAATATGACTTAACAACTCGGGGGATAGTTTCAATATACACAAATTTAGAATATGATGAAATTAGTGAATTTTGGTTTGTAAATGAAGATGTGAAATTAAGAGATGTATGGGATGAATTGATAATCAAGGAGGAATAATAATGGATGATAAAAAACTAGAAGAGTTAAAAGAAGAAACAGTAGTTGATAATTCCAGATTAGAAGAATTAATAAAACAGGACATTACTCCCCAAATGCAAAAGGAAGTTTTTGAAATACTAAAAGAATCAAGATTATTCTTGCCGGTTGATTTTGGTCCTGACGCATTTAAAGATATTGAAAACACAAAACCTGGTGATGAAATAGAAGGTCCAAGGGGTTTCAGCATTCAATTTCTAACAGATCATGAAGGCAGAAAAGCAGTACCGTTGTTTACCAGCGAGGAAATGATGAAAGAAGCAGGAGCTCGTACATCAGTAATGGTAATGTATATGAGTGATTTGGCAGACATGCTAAAACAAACAGACAAATATTCTGTAATTGCAATCAATCCATTCACTCAATTTGATTTGAACATGCCAATAGAAGCATTCTTAAGTCAATTCAATGATGAAGATAAACTTGAAATAACTGATATAAAAAATGATGAATTAAGGGAGTTTTTACATAGAAAAGAATTGTCTCAGGAGGATGCAAATGAATTTGGTGAGAAATTATTAAAATCAATAATGATTACTGGTTGTGTTGACACTGATGATGGTACAAACTTTGTTTTAATATGGAATAATGAAAACAAACCTCATCTTCCATTATTTACAGACATTGATGAGTTTAAAAAGATTTTTGATAATCACAAAGAAGATGTTTATCCGCAAGCATACCAGTTCACTGATTTAGTAAAAGTTGCAAAAGAAGATTTAGTGATAAATCCTGCATCTGAATCATTAGTATTAAATCCCGAAATGTTTAAACAATAGAATATGTAAGGAGTGTATATCATGAATAAAATAAAGTTGTCAAAATCTAAGTATTGTAAATGTGTGCAATGTGAAAAAATTCTTTGGTTAGAGAAATATAAACCGGAATGTGCAGTAATTAACAAAAATGAAGCTATTATTGGAAATGGTAAGAAAGTAGGTGAACTTGCTAAAGGATTGTTTGGAGATTATGAAGACATACCTTATAATGAAGATCTCAGTGTCATGATAGAAAAAACTGAGGAGTTAATGCAAGATAAACCTAATATCATCACAGAAGCATCATTTTCATATGATAACAATTTTTGTAGTGTAGATATTCTAAAAAATGATTCAGATGGTGTAGAAATCTATGAAGTAAAAAGCGCTACAGAAATCAAACCTTATTACTTAGATGATGTTGCATTTCAGTACTTTGTCCTATCAAATCTAGGTTTAACTGTCAAAAAAGTATGCATTGTTTATTTAAACAATGACACTTACATTAGAGGCAAAGAACTAGATATTAATCAATTATTTAATATTGTGGATGTAACTTTTGAGGCTTTAGAAAAACAGGATGAGGTAAAAAATAATATTGACATGATTAATAACCTTATGGAAACACAAGACAAAGATAATGAACCGGAAACAGATATATGTGTTAATTGTCTTGATCCAGATAGTCCTTGTGTTTTCTGGGATTACTGTACAAGAGATTTGCCAAAGCCAAATGTTTTCGATATATTCCTCATGAAAAAGGATAAGAAATTTGAAAAGTATTATGATGGCATAATATCCTTTGAAGATTTAGAAAATGATGATGACCTTACCACTCCAAGATTTGTAGAACAAATTGATTTCGAATTACATGACAGGGAACCTAAAATAGAAAAAGAAGCGATAAATGAGATATTAGATTCACTTAGTTATCCATTATATTTCATTGACTATGAAACCTGTCAATATGCGATTCCAGAATTTGAAGGAACAAAAGCATATCAACAAATACCTTTCCAATACTCATTACACATCATTCAAGAGGAAGGAGCTCCTTTAGAGCATAAAGAATTCCTAGCTGAAGTGGATGATGAAAATATGATTAGACATTTTGCAGAAAGTATGATTAATGACATTCCTGAAGACGGTAGTGTAATTATCTATAATAACTCTTTTGAACCTGCACGTAATAGGGAAATCGGAGAAATGTATCCTGATTTAAATGACGAAATGGAAAGGATTAATGAAAATATTGTTGATTTTATGGTGCCGTTTAGAAGCAGGAAGTATTATACAAAAGAGATGGAAGGTTCCTATTCAATCAAAAAGGTCTTACCTGCATTATTCCCAGATGATGATGAACTGGATTACAGTAAGCTTCCTGGAGTGCATAAAGGTGATGAAGCTGCAAATGCATTCTTAACTTTAAATGAACAAACTCCAGAAAAGCAAAAAGAGATAAGGGAAGGTTTACTCAGATATTGTGAACTTGACACTTATGCTATGGTAAAAATATGGGAAAAATTCAAAGAAGTAACTAACGAGGATTAAATCAAATAATAATCCTTATTCTTTAATTTTATTTTTTTAGTACCTTTAAATTATATTGAAATAAAAAATGGCGATAATATGGAGGAATGATTTATATTATCTCCTAATGGGATGTGTTGGAGTATTAAACATCTAACATATGAAAATATGCACTTATTTTAAATAAGGATTGAAATGTCAAATTACAAATCAAGTAGAGACTATATGTCAAGAGAAGAATGGCTGTATCTACTTTCTATAAAAATCATAGAAAAGGAAGATAAGTTATATTTGGTTGATTTAAATGAAACATTTAATCAAAGAATATATTCAAAAAGCCCCACGGATATTAAAAGGGGTTTAAATAAACTTAAAGAAAATAATAAAATCCGTTTTGATTCAAAAGAATCAAAAAATCTCTATGATAAAGTTATCTATAATTTACAGCATAAAAAATGTGCTTGGTGTGGTAAAAGTTTCAAACCAAAGAATAATGCTGACAAATACTGTTCTAAAGATTGTAAAAAGTTCGGAAAACAGGAAAAAGATAGAGACAATAAATGGAAACAAAGAAGGAATCCAGATTATCATGAAAAACGATTGGGTAATGTTAAACTAAGCCCTCATCGAAATCCAGATTATGAACAAGAATTGAAAAGCATTAAAAGTGAACGTAGAAGAACATTAAAAAATTATAAGCCGTATTAATTAAATTAATTTATTTTTAAGTAGTATAATGTTTTAAATAATTATTTTTTATATTTTTAATCGATTATAATTAGTTTGAATTTTATGACCCTATATAGTGAAGAAGACTATTTTTTACTAAATTTATTTTTTATTACTATTTTCGTTCTAATTGTATTGTAATTATTCTAATAGGTCACGCCACGTTTAGTGGTTGTGACCTTTTTTAATAGACTAATTTTGAAATACAAATTTTAGAAGAATGTTGCCATTACTATTTATGTTTATAATCTTGCCAGTAATGCCTAACTTACTAATAAGGGAGGGATTGACATGAGTACTTAATCCAAATTTCAAATCTAACAGGAACTATAAATAATTTAAAATTAAGAAAACACTGGTGAATAATATGGATGAAAAGGAAATATTATTAAATCTCGCTCTTCATCGCTATGATGAAGTCAATAATCGAAATAGTAGCGTTGATAACAAAAATAAATCAATGATAGGATTCATTGGAATAATACTGACTATTGAAATTACTATTTTACCACAAATCTTTAATAGATCCTCGGAAATTTTATTAATTAATGCTTCAAGAGCATTGATATGTTTAGAGATTATGTCAATTTGTTGTTATGCAATTTCCATCTTCTATTTCATTTCAGCAATAACTTTTGTTAGCACTTTTCAGGAGGCTCCTGTCATGAGCGGAATTATCTCATCAATTGAAAATAAAGATGATGCAGATTTAATTATCAATAAGAACATTGTTAGTTTACAAAAATGTATTGAAGACAATCATGAAATTGTAGAAGATAAAACTAAAAAAGCAAAAATAGGTTTTGAATTTTTTAAATACGGTTTAATATCGACTGTAACATTTTTTATTTTATTACTACTGACTTTTTGGAGGTGATAACGTGGGTGAAGATAAATCCAAACAAAATAATAAACCAAAGAAACAACCATCCCAACCATTGGGCATTGAACCGGAAACAGTATTTGTCACAAAATCCGCTGATAAATCTAAAATGCAAACAAAACGTTTAATAATTTAATTAATGATTTTTATCATTGATTATTTTTCTATTTGGATAAATTTTATTCAAGAACTTTTTATTTTAAAAATTGTAACTAATAAATGGAGTTGATAACATGATTGAAGTATCAATGTTTATTGGAGATCCATGTCCTAAATGTGGACATGCCAAATTAAATGTGATTAAAGAATTAGGACTTAGTAAATATGAATGCGAATGTGAAAACTGTAAAACTATAATTGTTGTTGATACAACAAATAAAGCTATTCTTGATGAGAATAAGGAGTGATAACATGATTGGCGAATATTCAAGTGAAAAATGTCCGAAATGTGGCGGAAACATGATTATTAAAAATGAAGTCCTCACATTTGATGGAACTGTTGTAAACTGCAAATGTGAAAACTGTGAATATATAATGACTTATGAGGTGTGATTAAGATGGTAAAAATGTTAAAGAAGATAGTGGTAATTGATAAACCGTTAAACAAAGAAGATGAGACTAAAATTAATGCATTATTGAAAACATACGAAACTGGAACAATTGAGTTATATACTAGCTTTTCAGAGTTGGGTGGTCGAAATTTAGAAATTATAACTCTTGAAGAAATGGAAGTACAATTAACTAGTGATTCTCTTGAAGATTTAAAACAGTTAGAAAAAGAATTTGACTTAAGAATTATGGAAGAAATTGGGGATAAAGTTAAAATTCTATCTTCAAATATAATCCACTAACTTTGAGCATGAATTATCATGCTCATCAAATTTCTAATATTTTACTTTTTTAACTTTTTTTATAATAATATTGAAATTCAATAATGATAAATTTATATAAAAGTAATAATAATATATTATATTAATTATTATATACAGGTTGTAATAGCTATGGCCAATATAAATAATACTTCTTCCTATATGGAGGAAGATAAAAAACAAATTATCAAAGAGTCTAATTATACCTTTAGGGATGCTCTTGAAGTTTCAGCTTATCTCATCGAAGTGGGCAAGTTCGAAAGATTCTACAAAGAAATGCAAATCCATGACTTGCAAAAGGAACTTGACGAAATGGATGATGGTGAATAGCTTCAAAAAATATATCCCACGTATATAACTCTTAAAAGAAAAACTATTTTTGAATTGTGAAAGTAATATTTATTATTACTTTTATATTTTTTTTATAATAAAATTTTATATATAATACATAATATAATTATTATTATGTTACCAGAAAAAACCAACATCAGCGCAAGAGTTGAAATAACACTCAAAAAAATAGTAGAAGAATCTAGTTTTACTCACAAGGATGCATATGAACTTGGAGCTATGCTAATAGCTATTGGTGATGCTGAAGATACAATAACACTAATACACAGCAATCCCAATTATCAAAAGGTTATGAAACAAACCGAGTACAGACTAATCGAAACTAGAAAACAAGAGCTTGAAAAAGAATTGAAAGATTTATAGGAGGACACAATGAATCGAGTAAATTCAGACATACACTATTTTCTAGAGCAGCACGAACAGGAAATCATCAACTGCTGCAAGAAGGCAATGAGCAACAAAGAAATCATAGAACTGTTAACGACAAAATATGGTCGTGAAGTTTCACTTACAACATTCAAGGAATTCAAGGCAGGATTGAAAATAACCAAAGGAGATTTCCTGGAAACGCTCTTAGATGAAATCCAAGTAATGAAAACTTCAGGGGCAACAGATGAAAGCGTCAGAAGATGGCTGGATGAGGAACACAAATTTGAAGTAAGCAGAGCAACATTCTCCAGATTCAAAAAGAAATACAATTTAACTGATAATGAGAAAGACTCAAGAGCCAGACAAAAGGACGCATTAACAAACAGAGCTATCACACAAAAACAAATTACAGACAATAACATTCATCAGGACAATATAGATTTAGCTATTGATACAATTCTACAACAGCAAGTCACAGACATTAAAACAGGTTTGGAAAACTTAGATAAAATAACTAAAAATGCAGTTGGCCTTGAAATCGACTTTGAAAAACTGGATCAGGAAGTAAGATACAATGCCAATGAAAAAAGTCTGGCCAGATATTTAATCGACATTACAGAACTTAAAATCAGATATCTGGAATTATCCGTTAAAGCGTTTGAAGCCAAAAACAGATTATTCAAGGATGAAATGGATAGACTATTCAAAAACCGTGTGTTAGAGTTAGAGGATAAAAAAATTGAAATCTCACAAAAGGACATTATGAATGAAATTGAAATCCTTGCAAAACAAATAGACGATAACAATGTACAATGAAAACGATGAATTCTATCTCAGTGCTAAAGATAAAGCTATTCTTCAGAAGTGTGTATATGAGAATCCATATATTCCTTTCTCTCCATTTCCAAAACAGGCTGAAATGATATTGGCAACTGAAAAGGAAGTACTGATTGGTGGTGCTGCAGGAGGTTCCAAATCAACAAGTTTACTTATGAGGGCATTGTTCTATGTTCAGGATGATGCCAATGAATACCACGCCCTCATCCTGAGACGTACCTTATCTGACTTGAAGCGTAAAGGAGCTTTAATCCACAAGGCAAGTCAATGGTTAAATCGAAAGGAAGTTCAAAATAATGCAAGCATCAAACCAAAGTGGGATGGAACCGAACACTCATGGACATTTCCCAATGGAAATTCACTAACTTTCGGATATTTGAGAAACATCAATGACCTCGATACCTATCAGGGTTCGGAATATCAGTTCATAGGAATAGATGAACTTACGCAACTGGAAAGATTCAAATACATTTACATGAGGTCAAGAGTAAGGAAAACGAAAGATAACAAACTTCCTACACAGTTAATGTGCTCCAGTAATCCTGGTAAGCGTGGAAACAAATGGGTAAGGGAAAGATTCATTGAGAAAATTGATGAAGACATCCAAGACAAATCTCAAATCAGATTCATTAGCTCCAGCTATTTGGATAATATCTATTTAGACAGAAAAGATTATGAAGAATATCTTATGGGCCTTGATAGAGTAACAAGGGAACAGTTAATGAACGGTAACTGGTATGCATCAGTTAAAGGTCAGCTATTCGATGAATCAGACTTCCATATAATCTCATATGATGAATACATGAAAATACCAATCGTTAAAGTCATTAGGTATTGGGATCTTGCAGCTACTGAAGTATTGAATGATGACAGACTGAAAGGTAGTGACCCAGATTATACTGCTGGTGTCATGCTGGCTAAAGATCTTAACGGTAACATTTACATCCTGGACTCATATGAGTTTCAGCTTGAGTCAAGAAACTTGATCAATGAGATACTAAATACTGCAGCTCGTGACAAGTCTGATGTTCAATACATTGAACTCGACGGAAGCACGGGCAAAAACTTCGGATTATTAATTATCGATGAGTTATCAAGAAGAGGCTTTGCTACAGGAACAGGTAACTCAAGAGAGAATAAGGTTGACCGTGCAAGAAGGGTTTCAGCGGATATTCAAAAGAGGGGAATTTACTTAGTTGGAAAGGATTCGGCCGGGTTCACGAAAAAATGGGCGATGGAATTCCTTGAAAAAATAACTGCTTATCCTAATGAAGCTATTCATGATGACTGTGTAGTTGCATTTACGGGTGGCTATGAAAAAATAACTAGTGAGAATCAAACTAAAAGAGTTAATGTTGATAAATGGTATTCTACATAAAAAATATTTTTAAAAAAGAGAGAGTTAATTGGTGTTTAGTTTGAGGAGAGTTAAACACCAATTCGTGTTTTTCGGAAAATTATTTGGCAGATAGATTTTCCTTTGCATTAAATTAGAAAATTGTGGAAAGCTAATTTAATACAATGTATGTATTTTGGAGATTGTATTTGTTGATTATCTTGGTCACTTTTTTCAATTAGAAAATTTTATGTGGTTAAAAATTCTAATAGTTACTTGTGAGAGTAAAAGTGTGAGATAATTCAACCATTATTTGACTAATAATATGTTTTGTATAAGTGAAAAATTTAGGTTAACCTAAATTATATGTCACTTGTATTAAAATTAGTTGTTATAGTATATAAATGTTTCTAAAAATTTAGGCATGCCTAAATTTTATTGATTATTTTTATAACAATAGTTATATAATGATTAGTGTAAACTCATATATAAATATATTCCAAAAAAATAAAAAAAAGTGAAAGATTTTACATTAATCTTCCAACGCCAGTAATTTCAATACTAGCAACGCCGTCGATAGCTTTAACCATTTCTTCAGTAGGTTCAGATCCACCTTCACCATCTTCAGTGATGAATTGTAAAACAATAGCAACTAAACCAAAAGCGATTGGTTCTTCTGCAATATCGTGGATTCTTGCGCCTTCAGGCATGGAACTTTCGATAGTAGATTTAATAGCTTCTAAATCTACATCAGGACTATCTGGCATAATTTTCATAGTAGTTAAAACTTCACCCATTCTAATTCCTCCAAATAAATTTATGGTCCTTCAAAACCACATTCACATTTATAACCGTGACCAAAAGTACGGCATTTCTCACATCTTGCAATTTTTGCTCCACACATTGGACATTCAAATTCTACGAATGGTCCAGTTAATGGAATTTCTTGTTTACATGAAATGCATTCTACAGTTTTCATTTTATTCACCTATTATTTTTGTGTAATCGAAGTTATAATCAATTATATTATCATCTATTAAAGATAAAACCCTTTCAGGGTACTTCCCATTCACAACATAACAATTAGTCCCAAACTTTAATAAAAGAGAAGGCAACATTACATCAATTGATGACTCTTGAAAAGTTAGTAAAGTTTTTGCATCAATTTTACTTATGAATGTAGAACCTGGCTCTTCCGGTTCTTGGGTATATATACCATTTACATTTGTTACTATTAAAAGGTTTGCATTTAGAAGATGTGAAATATATGCTGCAATTGAATCGGAAGTCACATCCCATGAACATTCAAAAGGATCTTCCTTTTTTAAAAACTCTGAAACAACAAAAATTGGTGTAAAACCCTCATCAGATATCTGATTAACCTCTTCTATAGAATAAGCCAGTTTTGTTGTGTCCACCTTATCATTTACAAGTTTTGCTATTATATCCATACAATCAATAGCTGTCCAGTGATTTGTCTCCTCGGAAAATGCAATTTCATCATTGTATTTACGAATAAGATTTGCAAATTCGCCGCCACCCAAAACAATGCATGAATCAGTGCCTTTGAGTTTTTTTGCTAAATCTATTGCATAATTTGGAAATAGGCTTCCCCCAATTTTTACAACCTGTTTTACGATGGCAATCACGACCTTGTTTAATTAAAAATGCTATTCATTAAATGATGGTTTTACTATAAAAGTTTTAAATCTCCAGTCACTTCGTCAATTATTTCATCCTCATCCGGACCAAGGGCCAAAACTGTTACGCTTGATGTAGGTATTTGAGTTCTTCCGGCATCAACTACCAAATAATTGGAAATGCCCTTTTCATCAGCCAATTTTTTAAGCTCGATTAACTCATCCTTGGTTTGAACCTTTAGGATTACTTTGGCATAAGCCTCATTTTCCCATTTTCTAATCTTATCAGCGGGAGATTTCTTATATGCGCCGATAGACCCATGACAGCATTGGGCTGCAATTTTTCCTTTGCGCATTTTCAAATCAGTTCTTACAATCATGACCTGTTTCATATTATCAATATTAAATATTAAATTTTGGATTAAAAAGTTTTTTGTAAAAATGATAAAAAGCATTTTGCAAAATTTAATTAAATAGTAAAAATAAAATTATTTATGATTATATTTTTAAGGAGATTATAATGACTCGTATTTCAATTTTAGACAAGGATAGATGTCAACCTAAAAAATGTGATTATCTTTGCATACATTACTGTCCGGGCGTTAGAATGGATGAGGACACAATTGTAATTGATGAAGATAGTAAAAAACCGTTGATATCTGAAGAATTATGTGAAGGGTGCGGTATCTGTACAAATCGCTGCCCATTTGACGCTGTTACTATTATTAATTTGCCTGAAGCAGTAGGTGAACCTATACACAGATTTGGCCAAAACCAATTTGAATTGTTCGGACTTCCAAGCCTGGAAGAGGGAACAGTCCTAGGGCTTCTCGGACCAAACGGTATTGGTAAATCAACAATCATGAATATCCTATCAGGCAGTTTGATTCCAAACTTCGGAGACTATGAAAACAAGCCTGAAAACTGGGATGCTGTAATTGAATATTACAAGGGATCCTCACTTCAGAAATACTTTAAAGACCTGTCCGAAGGCAATATAAAAACTATCTTAAAACCTCAAATGGTTGACAAACTGCCGAAAGTCGTAAAAGGAAAAGTAAAAGACCTTCTTTCAAACGTGAATGAAAGGGACAAACTGGATTATGTTACAAATGAATTGCAGCTTGAAAACGTATTGGACAGAAAAATGGAAAACCTCAGTGGAGGGGAACTTCAAAGAGTTGCAATAGCTGCAACAGTTTTAAGAGAAGGCGATTTCTATTACTTTGACGAACCTACATCCTGGCTTGACGTATCCCAAAGATTGAATGCCGTAAAAGTAATCCGTTCTTTAGCTGAAGAAGGCAAAAGCGTACTTGTTATTGAACACGACCTTGCTACTTTAGATGCATTGTCAGATAATATCCATATTTTATACGGGCAACCTGGAGGATACGGTGTCGTATCCGGAAGAAAAGGAGTTCGTTTAGGAATCAATGCTTATATCAATGGATTTTTAGCAGAAGAAAATGTAAGAATCAGAAGAAATCCAATCGAATTCACAATCAGACCACCAACCCCCGAAGATGAAGGGGATGCAATTGCAAGCTATTCCGATTTGAACAAAGATTATGACGGATTCAAATTAAGCGCTGATGCAGGTGAAATCTTTTATGACGAGATTGTTACTGCATTCGGTTCAAACGGTATCGGTAAAACCACATTTGCAAAAATGCTTGCAGGAGTAGAGGAACCTACAAACGGTGAAGTCGATGAAGAGGTTACAATAGCCTATAAGCCACAATATATCGTTTCAAACTTTGAAGGAACAGTAAGCGATTTCCTATACATGAACGCACCAAGTTTCGGAAGCAAAATCTTTGAAAGCGAAATAATGAAACCATTAACCTTAGACGACATGTTGGATAAACCTGTTAAAGGATTGAGTGGAGGAGAGCTTCAAAGGTTAGCAATAGCTGCAACATTATCAAAAGATGCTGAAATCTATCTTTTCGACGAACCGACAGCATTCCTAGATGTCGAACAGAGATTAATAACCGCACGTGTTATCCGCAAGATGATTGAAAGCAGAAATGCGGCATCACTTATTGTAGACCACGATATCGTATTTATCGATTATATCTCCGACAGGGCAATGGTATTCAATGGAACTCCTGGTTTGAATGGTCATGCTTCAAAGCCGACAGACTTAAGAAATGCGATGAATGAGTTTTTAGGAAATCTCAACATTACATTCAGAAGGGATAAGGAAACCAAAAGACCAAGAGTTAACAAACTTGACAGCTACAAAGATCGTGAACAAAAAGAGAAAGGAGAGTACTATTACTTATCCGATTAAATTAAAAATAGTTATTAAAGTTGAGAGCCCTTTAATAACTATTAGTGATACAAAATTTCAATTCTTAGTATAAGAATTGCATAGCTTTTGCAAATTGACTGAGAAATATATTAATATTTCTTAAAATACAAAGAAGTTTTGAAAGATAATATCTTTCCAGCATTAGTGATTAAAACACTAATCTTGGAAAGGAAATTAAAGATAGAGTGTAAATAGCTGTTATAGCTATTTACAAAGTTTATGACCAAATTTCTTAATTGAGGTATGGACATATAAATTATCAAAAACCAATTTGATAATCTATACTTTACTAACTAGTAATAACCATATAAATGTTTTTACAGTAATACTCTTCAAATTAATCGTTAAAATAAAAATAAACAAATTACATATCTTAAATTATCAAAATATAATTGTAAAACAGTTTTTATTGTTAGAAAAGAATTTTTATTCCGTTTCTGAAAAAAGATAATAACTACGAAAATTGTTAAAATTACCTTAAATTAAAAAATAACTAATTAAAATAAGCAACTCCTCAAAAAATTGATAAAAGATGCGCAAACAGTTAAAACAAATATTTTAATGAGATAACTTCGAGCCAATATCTTAAAAATATAAAAATAAAAAAAGTAATACTTTTAATAAAAATAATACTACTAATAATAATATTTTTTTATAAAAAAATATTATTTGAATTGAAATTAACCAACCAGAAAAAATTTAAGATTTTAAAAAAAATAGCTATTAAAGATGTGAGGAGTCGAATGCTTTAATAGCTATTGTAGACAGTGAAAGAAACCCATATATAATTATACAAATCTCTTTTTTATTATTATCCCATATTGATTTGGAGAAAATATGCAATACCGGCTGGTTATGCCAACAACCAATATTACAGGCTAATGATGATTTATCAATATAAAGACAATAATCGAAAAATAACCAAAATACAGAATTTTAACTATTTTTCTAACATTAGTGATTAATACACTAATCTTAGAAAAACAATTAAATGGATGAAAGTAAATAGCTAAAATAGCTATTTACAATCCATATATGGCTAGCTATTTTTACTCTAATTCTAATGGTCCAAGTTTTGAGAGAGTTTTATGGAATTCCTCCATTGTCCTTTGGAATTTTTCACCTTCGGATGCTGAAATCCATTCATGACGGAATCTTTCTTTTTCAATACCAAATTCCTCAAGGATATCTTCAACGATTTTTGATCTTCTTGACCATTTGTAGTTACCTGCATCATAATGGCAGTCCCCAATATGGCATCCTCCTACAAATACTCCATCAGCACCTTCTTGAAATGCTTTGAAAATCATTGAAGGGTTAATTCTTCCAGAACACATTACACGAATAATTCTTATGTTTGGAGAGTATTGCATACGTGCAGTTCCTGCAGTATCAGCACCACCATAACAACACCAATTACATAATAAACCTACAATTTTTAAATCATCAGACATCAAATCACCTCATAATTCGGTTTTTTCTGGACTGTATAATGGAGGTTTGATATCATCTGAAACTCCAGCTACATAACCAGTTCTATTATAGTATTTTTTCTGCAATTTATCGAAGATTAATGAGACAGGAATGTCCATTGGACATACATCATCACATTGGCCGCAGTCACAACAACTGAAACTCATGTGAGATAATCTTACCCCTTGGAAAGCAATTGGAGTTGGCGGAATGTTTGCCTCATCTTTAAAGTAAGGTTTGTTTAACTCACAGTTTTCGAAACACCAGCAGATTGGACAAATATCACGACAAGCATAACAGCTAATACAACGATTCCATTCAGTCATTCCACTAACTGATGGGTAGGTTGCATCCTGATTCTTTTTAGCCATTTTAATCATGATGTTTTCGACTTTAGATCTGCCTTCAACAGCCGCATCAGAAGGAGATTTGGTTTCGAGAATTCCTGCCTTTTTAGCACCGTCTATTAATTCCTGACCTTTTTCATCGTTGATTTCAATGAAGGTCCAACCATCTTCGGCACCCCAATTTCCACAAGCAATATTGGCTTTTCTTGGGATTTTAACATCACATCTTTGACAGTTGTTACGACGTCCATAACCTTCTTTTTCAAGATCATGGATTTTCACTGCTTCTTCAGAACCGTCTGCAAGTTCAATGATGAATTGTCCTTTGTCGATTTCTTCACTTACAACATCATCAGGATTAGCTTCATAGAATAAATCAATCATTTCTCTACCGCTAACCGGTGAAACGGTTCCTCCGCAATTTAAACCAATCATATAAATGTTATCTTTATTAATTTTATGCCTTGTGATAAGCTCTTCTACAGCCCTCATGTCACATGGTTTGACTGTGAATGCAACTTTTTTATCAATGAAGTATTTTTGAACAAGGTCACCTATCATAGTTGGAGCGCAGTGATATGACCCTGCAGTTTTCAATAAATCTTCTGAATCAGTAACGAAAACCGGCAAAGCATCATAAACATCATCTTGAGGACTTAATGCTAAAACACCATCAACTAATCCTTCATCAAGTAAATATTTGAGAATACTAGTTACAGCTCCTCCACATTCACCTGCTTCATGAATTTCATTATTTTGAGATTTTGCTAAAACGTAACTCATATTATCCCTCTATTTATTTAACTCCTCGATAATTTCAGCAATACTTAAATTATCAGATTCGACTACAGAACTGAAACTTTGTGTTTCACCCATTGCATTTACAAAAGATCCATCTTGTTCCAACCATGATTTAATAGGAATAACAATATCTGAGATTTTTGTAGTATCATTTTCACAACAGGCTAAACTGATTATTTTGGATATTTTAGTGAAGTCATAATCGAATTCATCAACAACATCATCATTAAAAACCACTAGCAATTTAGTGTTATCGAACATTTCTATCAGTTCATCATTGGATTTTGAATCAATAATGTTTAAAGCGCCTTTGGTATTAGGTTTGCTGAAAACAGGTAAAATTTTACAATTTAAAGATTCTAATTTATCCAAATCATCCTTTTCATCAACGTAATTAAATACAACAACTGATGAATCGTCAATTTCTCCCATAAAGTTATCTATAAATTCCTGAACTGATGAATTGGATGTTTCATCTGCAATATTGAATGTAACTGCACTTTCATTTTTGCTCAAAGCATATATTTTCGCATCATTCTGTTTTGCATGAACAATTCTTCTTCCAACCAAAGGATTTTCATACAACAAATCACCGATTACAAATACTTTGCCTGCATGTGCAACATCATCATAAGAAGCGACATCGTCAAAATTTTTCAACCCATCAGCATAAAACCCAAGATTAAATCCATTAAATTCAGCAAAATCTTTAATTGCTTCAACTTCTTCAACACAGACATTACCAGAACAGATTACAGATATGTCTGATGCATTATTAGATTTAATTTCATTTGAAGCGTCTGCAATTGCTTTATTTAAATCAACTGCTTCAAATTTGTTTTTGTAACAATCAATAGAATTTCTTCCATTTAAACAGTTTTTACCAGCGTTAACTGGATGTCTTTTATAGGGAAAAGTTCCCACAATTTCTTCATTATCTAAAATCACATTTATACCACAACCAACACTGCATGATGGGCATAACGTGTGTTTAATTTCAAACATAATACATCACCAAAATTTTAAAAAGTAGCATCCAAATTTACAGCAGAATTAATATCCTCATTTAATAACTCATAATTTGATTGCCTAGTTAATGAAATCATGCTCATTAATATGTTACACGCATGATGGAAAACGATTTGAGAACAATCTTGCTGGATGAATTCTTCAAAATTGTCTAATCTAACCAATCCGGAAATTTTAAAATTTAAATTTAAATATTCACAAGACTTTAAAACAAAATCATATTGTATGTCTCTTTGATCAGTATTCCTATATTCAACTGACCAGTCAACATCTAAATTTAAATTCGTATTTTTAGGGTTGTAATTTTCTCTTATCATGGCAATTTCTTCTACCGTAATTTCCACACTACTCTCTCCAATTATTTATTGAAATAATCTCCAAATTATTAAAATTAACAAAATTAATTATAATAATCTATAAACTACTCACTAGTAATAACCATATAAATGTTATTAAAGTATTACTTCCAAAATTCAAGAGTTTTAAGTTAATCAAGAAAAAATAAACACTTAAAAAATAAATAAAGAATAAACATAAGAGAATTATCGAAAAAAAGCATGGAAATTCATATTTTGATAAAAAATAATAATTAAAAAAATTCCTTAAATCAATTTAAAAGATAAACTAACTGTCAAACATCATTGTTTATAAAAATAAAGATAATTTTAGAAGTTATTCCTAAAAAAAAGCAATGAAAATTCTTTGAGTAATGAAAATATAATAAAAAATATAAAAATAAAAAAAGTAATACTTTTTATAAAAATAATACTACTTTAAAGCATAATTTTTTATAAAAAGTTAATATTTATACAATTGTTAATGCATTAGGCACTTTCTTTAAAATGCTTTCTTTGACTGGAATCATTGTTGATGAAGCAATTGAAAAATCAGCGCCATTAGCTGCAACATTATCATCCTTTTCAGCAATAATAGTTGCATCCAATGCATTTTGCAGGTTTTCAACAGTATTTTTTAATACCCAATCATCAACATCTGAAATTATAATCTCATCAACATACCTATCCAATTCATTGGCAATTACCCATGAAATAAACCTTCCACCGTGCAATGCAATTGTATTTCCATCAGCCAAAGCAACAATCTCATTTAAAGTGTGTTTTAATTCTATATTTTGATACATTCTGGAATTGACCAAAGTTGCCCAGTGCGCATCACCAACATGATAAGCGCCAATTTTTCTCGGATATACATACTCAGGTCCCGCAATTTTGACAGCAGTTGCCAATGACAACAAATCAGGTCTTTGAACTGGAAGCCCCCTATTTGGGAATTCCTCATTAATAATTTGAATAACTCTTGGAAGACCAAATTTTCCCCTTCTGGCAGTTCCAGGCTCAAAACCGCACATATAACCATGATGGTTTTTTGGAAAACCGGTAATTACCATGTTTAAGCCAGACCTCAGACCTGCCCTAACTTCATGTTCATAAGCTCCATTAGTAGCAACGACCTTTCCGGGAGATAATATCCTTGCAGCGGCAATTGTTTTTGCATATGCTTCTGTGGTATTTTCACATCTATTAAATGGACCTCCTTCAACTACAATAACATCAGCACCTATTTCAATAGATTTTTCAAATCCGGTAATTACTTCATCATAACCATCACCAACGAACATGATGGATTCCAAACCCCTGCCATATTTTTTGGCCAGATTCGCAATATCTTCAGCTTCCCTCAATGGTGCTGCATGACCGTCACCAGTCTGTTCACATGTAACATTAACTGCAACTGATGAGGATAACTTAACCCACTCTTCCTTATCATCCTTTTCAGCAAGTTCCTTATCTATTAATCTTTCATGAATTCTTCCACGAGGACATTCAGTAAACGCCGGACCCTTATTATAACATTCACCACCACATCCACTGATGTTTTTAGGAAGCCTCATCGCACCATTTTCACCGAAGTGATCCAAATCAAGAGGAACATCGACAATTTCATGAACTTTCTTCATGACCTCAACACCCCTCATTCCAAACTTCTCAGCGATGTCTGAAAAGGCATATGCACAAATGTGAATTGGAGCACCAATCATATCCGCCAATCTACAATTTCCTAATAAATCCATTAGTTCCAAATCAGATGCACATGTTCCTACAACCACTTCTGTTAAATCACATCCTAAAGGAAATCTTTTAAATTGCATCCCTAATTTCATTGTTTCTTCTAATGAAAGTTCAGAAATTGCATCAACAACAGAAGTTACATCCTTATCCATTTTTGATATTTCAATTGCAGCATCATCATCATGAACAGCATCTTTTATTAATTCATACATTAAAATTCGCTCCAGATAAATTCTAATTAATATATATTTTCAGTGAAATCTTTAATAAATAAGTTTCGATTTAGGGCTTACTAAAACCAATTTATATCAAGTATTATATAAAATAAAAAGTATTACAAATGTATATTATAGTAAATAAATAGTAATACTAGTATTACTAAAAATAAAAAAATAATAGATAAAATAATACTAAAAAAAGCACAATGTAAAGATTTAAATAGTACTACTTTTTAAATATAACTTATTACTACATGGAATAAAAAACCATAATTTAGTAATAATAATGCAATAGGATGTTTTAATTCCATGTAGTAAAACTTTTTTACTTAGTTCAAACTAATAGAAAAGTTCATTAAAATATATATGTTTTAAGGAGACGAAAAAAATGAAAGTAGCAATTTTAGGTGCAGGATGTTACAGAACACATGCTGCAAGTGGAATTACCAACTTCTCAAGAGCTTGTGAAGTTGCAGAAGCAACCGGAAAAGAAAACATATCTATGACTCACTCCACCATCGAAATGGGTGCAGAATTATTAGAATTAGCAGGAGTAGACGAAGTAGTAGTATCCGACCCAGTATTCGACGGAGACTTCACCGTAGTAGACGACTTCGACTACGCAGAAGTAATTGCAGCTCACAAAGCAGGAACTCCAGAAGAAGTAATGCCTGCAATCAGAGCAAAAGTAACCGAATTAGCTGAAACCGTACCAAAACCAGCTAAAGGAGCAATCCACTTTACACACCCTGAAGACTTAGGCATGAAATGTATCAACGATGACGCAGAAGCAGTAGCAGACGCTGACTGGGTAATGACCTGGTTACCAAAAGGCGGAATGCAAAAAGAAATCATCGAAAAATTCTCAGACAACTTAAAAGAAGGCGCAATCTTAACACATGCATGTACCATCCCAACCACCAAATTCAACGACATCTTCCAAGAATTAGGTGCAAACGTAAACGTAGCTTCCTACCACCCAGGTGCAGTACCTGAAATGAAAGGACAAGTATACATTGCAGAAGGATTCGCAGACCAAGCAGCTATTGATACCTTATTAGACTTAGGTAACAAAGCAAGAGGCGCAGCATACACCTTACCTGCAAACTTATTAGGCCCTGTATGTGACATGTGTTCTGCAGTAACCGCTATTACCTACGCAGGTATCTTAGCATACAGAGACACAGTTACCCAAATCTTAGGTGCACCTGCAGACTTTGCACAAATGATGGCAAACGAAGCTTTAACCCAAGTAACCGCATTAATGAACGACGAAGGTATTGCAAACATGGACCAAGCATTAGCTCCATCCGCATTAACCGGTACCGCAGACTCAATGAACTTCGGATCATTAGCTGAAATCGTTCCTACCGTATTAGATTACTTAGGTAAAGAAGAATAAACACAATAAGTTTTAATTGTTGATTTTTATCAACAATTAAATTAACTTATTTTTTAATTGTTATGCAAATAGCCATTAAAAAATAAGTTAATATCTATCAGACTTATAAAAAAATAAATTGAATTTTGGTGTTAAAATTGATTGATAAAATTTTAGAAATACTCGGTGTTAAAAAACCTCAAGAAACCGTTGTTAAAAGCAAACCGGAAAGCATTGATACTAAAATCGCTAAAGAAGAAGTGAAAGAAGAAGTCGAAGCTATAAAAGAAACTGTTGAAAATACTAAAAAGATGAAAGTGGCAATTTTAGGTGCAGGATGTTACAGAACACATGCTGCAAGTGGAATTACCAACTTCTCAAGAGCTTGTGAAGTTGCAGAAGCAACCGGAAAAGAAAACATATCTATGACTCACTCCACCATCGAAATGGGTGCAGAATTATTAGAATTAGCAGGAGTAGACGAAGTAGTAGTATCCGACCCAGTATTCGACGGAGACTTCACTGTAATTGATGATTTTGACTATGCAGAAGTAATTGCAGCTCACAAAGCAGGAACTCCAGAAGAAGTAATGCCTGCAATCAGAGCAAAAGTAACCGAATTAGCTGAAACCGTACCAAAACCAGCTAAAGGAGCAATCCACTTTACACACCCTGAAGACTTAGGCATGAAATGTATCAACGATGACTCAGAAGCAGTAGCAGACGCTGACTGGGTAATGACCTGGTTACCAAAAGGCGGAATGCAAAAAGAAATCATCGAAAAATTCTCAGACAACTTAAAAGAAGGCGCAATCTTAACACATGCATGTACCATCCCAACCACCAAATTCAACGACATCTTCCAAGAATTAGGTGCAAACGTAAACGTAGCTTCCTACCACCCAGGTGCAGTACCTGAAATGAAAGGACAAGTATACATTGCAGAAGGATTCGCAGACCAAGCTTCCATCGATACTTTAATGGATTTAGGTCAGAAAGCTAGAGGATCCGCATACACCTTGCCTGCAAACATGGTAGGTCCTGTATGTGACATGTGTTCTGCAGTAACCGCTATTACCTACGCAGGTATCTTAGCATACAGAGACACAGTTACCCAAATCTTAGGCGCTCCTGATGATTTCGCACAAATGATGGCAAACGAAGCTTTAACCCAAGTAACCGCATTAATGAACGACAAAGGTATAGAAGAAATGGATGATGCATTAGCCCCATCCGCATTAACCGGTACCGCAGACTCAATGAACTTCGGATCACTAGGTGAAATCGTTCCTACCGTATTAGATTACTTAGGTAAAGAAGAATAAAGATGATAAGTTATGATTGTTGATTTTTATCAACAATTAAATTAACTTATTTTTTAATTGTTATGCAAATAGCCATTAAAAAATAAGCTAATCCATAATAAAATTTGAGAGTAGATGCAATATGATTGATGAGATTTTATATAAAGCAGAACAAGGAAAAGAATTGACTGATGATGAATTTTTAGAATTGTTAGATATTGAAGATGATGACGATTTAGAAAAATTATTCAAAATAGCGTGTGATATAAGAGACAATCAATCAAAAGTAATTAAATTAACATCTACAGTGCATCTTACAAATAAATGCCAAATCCAACCTAGATGTGAATATTGTGGATTTGCAGAAGAGACCTCTGAAAAAGGTTATTATAATGCATTTTATAAATCCAATGAAGAAATATTAACAGCTGTTAAATCTATCCAAGAAGCACATATTCCCCGTGTAAGCTGTTCCGGAGGATATGGCTACAAAGGAAAACAGGCCGTGAATGCTTGTAAAATTGTTAAAGAAAATTCAAATTTAGAAATTCTTGTTAATGTCGGCGGAGATTTGACTGAAAGATCCGTGAAAGAATTGGCTGAACTAGGTGCAGATACAATCTGCTGCAATCTAGAAACCATAAACGAAGATATTTTCTATCAAAGGAAACCTGGAGATTCACTAGACCAAAGAATATTGACCTGTAAAAGAGTAAGTGATGCTGGAGTTGGATTGTCTTCAGGACTGCTTTTAGGACTTGGTGAAAGTAAAGAAGATAGGATAAAACATTTACGTTACTTATCTAACTTTAAAACATTAGAAGAGATTCCTATAATGGGTTTTAATCCTTACGAAGGCACTCCAATGGCTGATTGGCCGGCATTTCCTCTAAAAGAACAGTTGAAGATGGTCGCCATTACAAGAATAATGTATCCTGAAATTACAATTACAATGCCAACCCCAACTGTAGGTCCTGAAAATGTGGAATTTTCACTTAAAGCTGGTGCAAACAATCTGGCAACAGTTATAGCCAACAACTATCCTCATGAAGTGAAAGGAGTAGGTTCTCCAAATTACGGCAATTATACAGAGGTTGTTGATGTAATTGAGAAATTAGATTTGATACCTCAAACTATTTAATCTCTTTTTTTAAGATATGATATTATGGCATTTGAAAAGATGATAAAAAATGCATTTGAAGAATCCAGAAACAACTGCCGATTCGGAGATACGATTGAAGAAATCACAGAAATTCAGGATTATATTAAAAATGCTGAAAAAATATACATTCCAAATAAAAATGGAATTAAAGTAGAAGTATTGAATAGAGTTTTAAAAACCTACGGCCTGCCGAAAGCAGAAATACTTCAAATAAATACAAATACCGCAGATACCAGCAGAATACCTGCTCTTGCAAAAGCATACATGGCACTTGACCAAAGTGATGCTGACTTAATAATAGCTAGAGGTCGTCTTGGAATTCCCGGGTCTGGATCATTGCTTATTTTTATTGACAATAAGGGAAGAATATTAACTGCCGGAACTTCCCCTTCACACGTGATTCATAAAAAAACAATCGAAGAGGCAGTTTATAAAGAAGCATGTGAAGCACTTGAAAAAATCGGTTTTGAGAAGGTTGAATGATGAACATTGATACAGGAATAACTTCCGAAATATTTACAATAAAATCCGAAACTAAATTATTCGATATTTTTAATGAAATTATCTTAAAAAAATCAGAAGCCGTTTTTAATTATATCGAAAGTTTAGATATTGATACAAACACTGGAATAATCGTTATTGGAACTTATTTTACCGGCGTTGGAATTGTCAAAAGATTAAGTGAGAAATATGAAAACATTACGCTAATTGATATTTATCCTCATTTGGAAGGGTTATTGTATACTGAATTAGGCGGAATCTTAAAAGGTGAAATCGAATTTTCATCCGATTTGGATTTAATCTATAGTGGAGATATTGTTATTGATACAACTGGCTTTGGTGGAATTAATGTTGAGCAATCATCAAAATTCGATGTTGAAGCGTTTATTATAGAAGATCCCGTGGCTGAAGATAATGACAATCTTTTAAAAGAAAAAAACAACATTCATGAAAGATTAAAAGTGGTTAACTCTCCAAACAAAGCAATTATAAAAACAACAGGCATTGATACTAAAACTTCCGGAACAATGACATTAACCATTGGCATTTTAACAAATTTATTAAACAAATGCCGGCAAAAAGAAGGTGTTCTCTATAGCGCTTGCGAAATGGGCTTTTTTGAAGAGGTAATCTTTAAAGAAAAAAACATTGAAAAATTTATTGAATTGACTAATGTGAACGCCTTTAAAGTATCAACAATCAATCCATTTAATTTAGATGAACTGATTGAAGAAGAACTAAATAAAATAAATTCAAAAATGATTTAAATGAAGCTTAAAGAGATAATTGAGTTTATAGATGAAAAAATCCCGAAATTATTAGCATTAGATACTGATAAAGTGGGATTTAAAAGAGATTATGATTTAACACAGGAGATTACCTCAATTAAGATTTACATGGATTTGCTTGTTGAAGATGATGAATATATTGAAAATACATTGATAATAACACATCATCCCCCCTTATTTTATCCGAAAACACCAACTTATACAATACACTCCAATTGGGACATCATTGATGGTGGTGCAAATGAAGCACTGGCAGAAACTTTAAAATTGGAAGTAATTGATTATTTCGATTCAAATACGAATATCGGGAGAATCTGCAAATCAAATCAGAAATTCAGTGAATTAAAAAAGAATATTCTGGATAATTTTAGTAATGCAAGAATTGTAAATAATCTTGATGACGAAAAACCAATAAACAAAGTCGGAATCATATCCGGTTTTGGACTTAAGAATCCTGAATATATCAATCTATCAAAAAGTAAGGATTTGGACATTTTAATTTCAGGAGATTTAACTCAACAGACCGCGATTATTGCAAAAAATTTAGGAATAACATTAATTGATTTAAATCATCATGAAAGCGAAATTCCAGGATTATATGCCCTTGCAGATATCTTAAAAGAACTTGACATTAACATTGAGGTTATTGACAAAAAACCTATTGAAAGATTAAAGTGATAAAATGACAAATGATGAAATCCAGAAAATGGAAGATAAACAAGTACCCCACGGAAGAATTGATTTAATAGGATGCGGAAGACTAGGCTTGCGAATTGGAATAAACTTAATACAGGTTCACAGAGGCGGGCCAAAAATTATTGGTGCTTTTGATGGTCAGAAAATAGATGGAGGAGACATTATTTTTACACTTCTTGGAGCGGAAAGTGGAAAATCAAAACCCGAATTTCTAGAACAGCTTTGTACCCATAAAGAAGAATTCAGAAAAGTAGTGAGTTATTCCGATTACATTACAGAGGATAATTTGGATTTAATTGAAGGTGATGTCGTTATTATAGTTATTGCCGGAGGAAATACAATCCCAACAGCGGCCAAAATTATAAAGCATGCTCATGAAAGAGGAGCAAAAACAATTGGTACTGCAGGAATATTCGGATTTGGAAATGAAAATATTGAAATCAAGGATATTTCAGAATATGATGATTCCAATCCTGCCGTTGAAGAGTTAAGAAAAGAAGGAATAACTGAAAATCATTTAGTTTTAACAACAAACAAATTGATTAGAGATAACGAGCCTGTAACTCCATATACTTTAGATGAAGTTGCAAAAATCATTACAATTAATGCATTGAAACTTTTGAGAGATAAATATGATTAAAATAGCTACTGCCGAATGTTTTACACAGGGAAAAATAGGAAGAGAGCTACATGCATTAGCTCAAAATTATGAAGGAAACTTTGGAAGAGAATATATTGAAAATCCAAAGGAATATGGTGATTTTGATTACAATGAACTTAGTGTGACCTGTAGCTTATTTATCCCTACAATCGAGGCGGTAGTTAAAATATTAAATGTGGAAAATCCTCCAAAACCCGACAAATTGATTAAAGGCATTAAAGTCTATGATGAAAAAGGAGATAAGCTCATGAGCAAAATCATGGCACAAGCCGTTAAAGATTTAAGCGATTGTGATATTGCTATTGGAACTACAGCCGGCATTGGCCATGGGGGAATATCGATTATTACAGACGAACATGAAATAACAACTACCACAAGAGTTTATGCCAACTTATGTGAGAATAACAGTGAAACTTTATTTGAAAGATCAGAAGATGGGATAAAAAAAACGTTAGAGCTAATACTGCTAATTTTAAACAATAAAATTGACAAAATTGAAAGCTTAGAAAATATTGAAATCATAAAAAAATGAGAATATTAATTCTCATTCTAAATATTTTCCAATTCTTTTAAGATATATTTTTTCAATATTTCAACAGCCTTTTCACCGTCATCATCCAAACGTACAGCATCCAAAGGATTTAAATCATATGCCTTTACAATGGCATCGGCGGAAATATTCTTAATTGCATTGACATCTTTATCGTTTAAAATAACTGATGCGCAATCATCTGTACAACCGGTTATGGTGACGATTTTTGCATCATCCAATATCGGTGAACAGTTATTTGGTTGTGCTGAATATTCGGTAATGCATGCCGCAACAATATTTTCATTTTCCAATGCCAATTCAACACTGGCAGCTCTTACAACTAAACCTAAAGGGCTTAATCCACTACATGAAACTAAAGCTATTTTATCACACATATTATCGCCTCTTTTTCATTCTCTCGTATCTTCGTTTAACCTTGTCATAACCTCTTTTATAAAAGGGACACTTTAAAATGCACTCATTGCAACCTTCCCTGTGTGCTGTGCATACTTTCCTTAAAAGTTTTTCATTTTCGTCGAATGCCTCTTTCGGACATCTTTCAATGCATATACCGCAAGTTGAACAAAAGTCCGGAACCCAGAGCATATCATTTTCTTTTTTAAATGGTAAATTATCAATTGAAGTGTGAATCATGAAAAATCCAACTTGAAGGCCATCTTTAAAAAGGCACATGTTGCTTCTTGTAATTACACAATCATTTGATTGCATGGCTATTGCTCTCAGACTAATACTGTCATCTAATGGATGTATCAAATCAGCCTGAAAACCGTTTTTTCTTAAGAAGTCTGCAAATTCATAAACATGGATTCCATACTCCTGAAATTCATCATCCATCAATTTGCCCTTTTGCCTTGAGGGTTCCATTCTTATTAACTCATCACCCATTAAAAATTTGAAAATAAGTATATTGTCAATATCAATGTTGAAATCTTGTTTAAGCTCATCGGACAATTTTGAATAGCTGATTCCTGTAAAGTCATATTTCAAAGCCAGTTCATTTAATTCGAAAAGCAGCTCCTCTGAAATTTCTCTTTTAGGGTTTTTTGGATTTTCGATTTTATAAAAATTAGGAAGAGGTTTGTGGTATCTAAACCTCTCAAAAGCAGCATCAATCATTTTCTTAAAGCTTCCACAGCTTTAGGGAACTCTTCACAGAAAACCTTAATTTGCTCTGTTGGAATTGAGAAACTTATACGCAAGTACCTGTCTCCAAATTCTTCAGAAGTATATTCCCCTTCTCTTGTGAAAAGTCCTTTTTTAATCAAATAATTTGACATTTCTTTTGGATTGATGCCTGTTTCGTATAAATCAATTACCATCATGTTTGCATCAGATGGGTAAACCGGTAAAAAGATTCCATCAACTGTATCAACCATTTCCTTGATTAATCTTTGATTTTCAAAACAGGTTTCCCTCATCTTTTCAAACCATTGGTCTTTTGATTTGAGACCTGCAATCGCACCATATTGGGAGATGATGTTTACTCCCAAATCATTGACAACGGCATTTTTTATGGCATCGATAATTGGTTTTGAGGATATTACACCACCTATTCTTAGACCTGCCATTCCGTATATTTTTGAAAAGCTGTAGATTGTCAATGTTTGGCCTGGAGCATAGTTTTCCACTAGGAAATGCTCTCTTGCAAAGTCTTTGTAAGTTATATCATGTATTAAGTATAAATTATTTTCAATTGCAATTTCTGCAAATTCCTTTAATTCATCTTCATTGTATGAGGAACCTAATGGGTTTAATGGATCGATTAAAATGACCATACGGGTATTTTCATCCATATTTTCACGCAATAAATCAGGAGTTAATTTATAATCGTTTTCTTCGTAATAAATAGGAACATATCTGACTTCGCCTGCAAATCTATTGGCAAAGTCTCCAATGATGAAATATCCTGGATCGGACAATATTACATTATCTTCAGGTTCTAAAAGAGCTTGCATGACTAGATATAATGATTCGGTTGCACCGGAAGTTAATAGAACTTCAAAATCTTCCAAATCCAAATCTTCTAAAATTAATTGTTTCAGCTCTGAAAATCCTTCAGGAGCAGGATATCTGCAGAATGTATTCATATGAATAGCATCAATCATTGCATTAGCTATTGTATCGTCATGCAAATGGTTGGTATTTTGACCCATCCAAATCATGTCTTCATCCATATACATATCTTCAAAAAAGTCATTTGCATTATCATAACCAATTGGCGGCACCCGTTCAGTTTTTTTAAACTTTTTTTTAGGGTGTTTTATATCAAAGTCCTTTTCCCTCATAATATCACTCAAAAACAATTCCAAAATTAATTATATTTTTAATTATTTATAAAAGTACCTAAACAATTCCTCTTGAAGTAATTGAAAAAACGGCTTGTTTTCCCTCAGCAATACTTCTGTGACGTTTTAAGGTAGCAATCCTCTGATTGATTTCATCACCCCTTTCAAGTTGGATAATGATTTTACTCCAGTATTGTAAGATAGTTCCCCCTACAGCTTTAACGTCACTGTTTCCTTCATCATCAATAGCGCTGTAAATCTGATTTGTTAATATTACCGCAATATCATATTGCCTTGCAACTTTTGATAAAAGACCCATCTGCTTACCCAATTCCTTATTTAATCTTGATGATTTCATATCATCCACCCTATACAATGCAACAGCAGAGTCAACAACAATCAAGTCCACATCCCTATGGTTTTTTCTAAGCCAGATATCGATTGATTTTAGCATGTCATTTTGTTCTTGAAAGCTTGTTGGTTCAAAAACAATGATATTATTAGCCACGTTGGAAAATTCCGGACCTGCAATTTGTTTTATTCTATCTATAGAGATTCCGCCTTCGGTATCCATATAAATTACTTTTTTATTATTTTTAGCAACATTTACGCCTAATGTTAATGCGATATTGCTTTTTCCGGAACTAGGCGGTCCGAAAATCTGGGTTATAGTGCCTTTCTCAAAGCCCCCACCCAAAATAGCATCAAGTGAAGAATTTGATGGAATCTTATGATTGTCCTCAAAATTAGCCAATACTTTCATAGATAAATATTTATTTTTATAAAATATATAATTTAACAATAGAAAGTCACATCAATTTATCAAGGAGTTTTAAAATATGAACAAAAGAATAATTGTAACTCTAATAGTTCTATTATTTTGTGTTAGTTGTTTAACTATTGTTTCAGCCGACAATAATACAAATGAAACTGTAAACAATGGAACTATAAACATGTCCAATTATGTTGTTCCAGTTTCAATTACAAGCAATGGAATTGAATTTAATGACGGTTTTACTGGATTTCCACTGGATTTGACAAAAGGAACTATAACTACTAATGACGGATTCATCCGGGAAAAAACCAACGGAGCAGGAACAGAAAATTATGTCAAATTAGCCATCATCGAAGCTTACAAACAAGGCTGTGAAAATGAACTCGGAAAAATTATAGAAAATCTCGCTGACAGATCTTATGAAAAAAGTGATAATAAAGTAATTAATACTATTTTTGATTCAAAAGAGGTTATCGGTGATGAGGCTATTGTTGAGCTTGATGATTCAATAGAAGCCACATTTAAATTTGAACACTTGGAATCAGAAACAGGAAGTACATCTGACTGTTTAGCATACTCCGTGACATTTAAGGAAATAACTAACGGTACCAATGAGACACAAACAAATGCCTCTGACGTTAATGAAACCAATAACACATCAACAAACGCATCCGATGTTAATGGAACCAATAACACAAATGTAACCAATAATACTTCAACAAATACATCCGATGTTAATGACACCAATAACACAACAATAAACAAAACTGAAAATATTAACAAGACAGGAGTAGTTCTCAATAAACTAAATAAAACAGCCACATTTAATCTTAATGGAAATAACACTACTGTAACATATAAAAATAACACAATCATCTACAAAACAAAAGAAACACCTAAAAATGAAAATCTTCAAGATATTGTGTTTAAAAGAGCTGGAAATTCCATATTAATCCTAATTGTTATTGTAGTGATTGTGATAAGCGCAATTTATATTATGCATGGAAAAAGATAATTCATAATCTTTTTCTATTTTCTTATTATTTTTGGATTTTTTCTAGATAAATCAATGATTTTTGACGGATGATTGTAATTTAACTCACCGACATCAATTACCAAATCAACACCACTGCCCAACTGATCTAAAATCTCATCAGGAGTGTTTAAAATTTCATCATCGGAAATATTCGCACTGGTAGTTGTAATCGGAAATATGCTAGCCAGCCTGCAGGCCAGCTCATTATCCGGAACTCTAACTCCAACAAAAGTTGAACCGCTTGTAACAACGCGTGGAACAATAACATCCTTTTCTAAAATAAATGTGTAAGGGCCTGGAAGATAACTTTTTAAAATTTCTTTTTGACCAAGAGAAACCTTTGCCACCAGATCAATTGAATCTATATCCGAAACAAGTATTGATAAAGGTTTTAACAAACTTCTCTTTTTAATTTCAAAAACTCTGCGGACGGCCTTATTATCAAAAATATTAGCCCCTAAACCATAAACAGTATCAGTCGGGTATAAGACAATTCCCCCATCAGCCAAAACATTTATAGCTTCATTAATTATGTTTTCATCCACAGAATCAATACTTGTTTTAATTATCTTCATTTTTACTTACCTAACAATTATATTAGATAAAATATTTATATATAAATTATGCTTCAAAGTCTAAGACCATTATTAACAAGAATACTAAACCCTATTGCTAGTAGATTAAACATCAATCCGAACATCGTTACAGTAATTTCACCATTTGTTGCGGTTCTTGCAGCCTATGGATTTGCAAATCATCTATTGATTTTAGGAACAATCGCCATTTTGGCTTCTGGATTTCTGGATGTCGTTGATGGCGCTGTTGCCAGATATCATGATAAGACATCAAAATTCGGAGCATTTCTTGACTCCACCATGGACAGGTTTGCAGATGCGATAATCTATATCGGAATCATATTCGGAGGCTATTGTGACTGGTTTACCGGAATTTTAGCAATCCATTCCGCAATTTGTGTTAGCTATGTAAGGGCAAGAGCTGAATCACAAGGCGTTGAATGTAATGTTGGAATTGCAGAACGTGCCGTTCGTATGATTATCTTAATGATTGGAGCAATTATCGGATATTTCGCAGGAGATATCTACTTCACTTACATTATTTACATTTTAGTGATTCTATCATACTTTACTGTAGGTCAAAGAATATTTCACGTATGGAGGCAATTGAATGACTGAACTTGAAAGTCCTGAAAAGATAGCAAAAGATATTGCAAAATTAGAAAGAAACCTGAATCAGGTAGCCGACATCACTTTTGAAGGAAAGGAAAAGGAAGTGTATGACAGGGCTATTGATTATTGGAACGATTCAAAATATTACCTGGAAAAAGGAGATATGAGGACTGCATTCGGCTGCATCGAATACAGTCACGGACTTTTAGATGCATTAAGGATGATTCATGGAATCATCTAATTGTTTTCCATTCCTTCCAGTCTTTTTATTTCGATTATCAACTCATCAAAATCAGACTGATAATTCCTATCCTGAATAATTTTATATTTATCGTATTCTTGTTTTGCGATATTATGAGCCTCATCAGATGAAATCTTACCTTTACCGACTAAAATCGGCAATTGATTAAGATTGATATATGCATCCAATACTTCTTTCCAATCTTTCATTGCCATTGGTATTTCATTATACGCTCTTGACTCGGCAAGAGTTAAAAAACCATCTACCAAATTATTCAAACGTTTCAATTCACGTTCATTCAGATAATTCTTTGAAATTACTACATCACTCAATATGATTTTTCCATTTGGATTGCTCCAATTTGTCAATCCCATGTTGATTTTTTCACTATCACTTCTATCGGAAATTATTTCTGCAGCCGTTTTTCCACTGACGGCATATATTAACTTGTTTTGAACTGTTGCAAAAAATTCCTGTGTTACTTCAGCATCCTTTCTATAATCAAAGCTTGTTGCATAAATATCAGTGATTTTTTGATTGAATCTTCTTTCAGATGACCTAATATCACGGATTCGTTCAAGCAACTGGTCAAAATAATCCCTACCGAATCTTGAACCATTTTTCAATAATTCATCATCTAAAACAAATCCTTTAATTATTAATTCTTTTAATTGCTGAGTAGCCCATATTCTGAAGCATGTTGCATTTTTAGAGTTGACTCTGTATCCTACAGATATGATAGCATCTAAATTGTAGAAGTTTGTTTAATATTGTTTTCCATCTGATGCAGTTGTTTCCAAATTGGAAATAACTGAATTTTTTATTAATTCCCCCTCCTCAAAAATATTTTTCAGATGTTTACTTATTGCCGGAACATTAACATCAAACAATTCCGCCATAGTCTTTTGAGTTGCCCAGAATGTCTCGTTTTCATAATCGACGATAACATCCATTGACACTTCCCCTTCATCACTAACATACAACAAAGTTTTTTGTATTTGATTCTTTTTTTCCATATTTATCCCTCATTTTTAATTTAAAAATATATAATTAATTATTAAATTGAATAAAGGAATAAATAAGGTTTTTGTAATAAATTAAGGCAATTCTACAAAGAAATTGCAATATTACAAATTGAAATCAATTTTGAAGTAAAAAAATAATTTAAAAAAAAGAGAAAAAATAACTTATTTTATCAAAATAAGCTAAACATCAATTTTACTGTTTATCAATGAGTCATCACCGGCAGATATTATCTCACCGTCCAAAACTTCGATAACTCTGTCTGCAAGTTTGGCCACATCCATATCATGAGTTACAATTATCAGAGTTACATTTTTATCTTCATGCAAATCGATTAACTGCTTAAGGATTTTGCTACTTGTCTTTGAATCCAGTGATCCTGTGGGTTCATCTGCCAATATTATTGACGGTTCGTTTGCCAGCGCTCGGGCAATGGCTACCCTCTGACGTTCACCACCAGATAATTTTGACGGCAGGATATCTGCCTTGTCCTTAAGGCCAACATCATCCAATAGCTTCAATGCACGAGTCTTCATCTCGCCTGAAGACAATCCCTGAGTGTACATCGGAATCTCAACATTCTCACGAACTGAAATGTTCGGAATCAGGTTATGCAGCTGGAAAATGAACCCTATACTCTCTGCCCTGAACTCATTCAGCTTTTTGGATGTCCTCAAGTCATGGCCTGCAACGCTGATGCTTCCGGAATCGGGAATGTCCAATGCACCGAGCATGTTCAACAATGTTGATTTTCCGGAACCTGAAGGCCCTATGATTGAAACGAACTCCCCGTCTTCAATGGTGAGGTTGATACCGTTCAATGCCTTGATTTTTCCATCTTCATAGCTTTTATATAACTCTTTGATTTCTACTGCATTCATGTTATCACCTCACTCATACCTCAACGCTTCTGTTGGAGGAAGTTTAACTGCTTTAATTGCAGGATAAAGCCCTCCGATGATTCCAACAACAATGGCTATTGCAAATGCCTGGATAAATATCTTAGGAGTGAACAATGGAGAGATTCCCATATATGGACTCAATAGAGTGCATGCCAAGAATCCTATAATGGATCCTATAATTGCTGAAACAATTGTGATTACTAAAGATTCACCGACAATCATTGTCAAAATCTTTCTGTCTGACCATCCAACAGCCTTTAAAACCCCAATTTCACGGGTTCTCTCAAATACTGACATCAGCATTGTGTTGATGATGCCCAAACCACCAACTACAATGGCCAAAAGTGAAATCGCCCAGGTTGATGCCTGAAGCATGTTAAGCATGTCGGCCATCTGGGTCATCTCCATTACTGATGTGACTGTTGTGATGTTGTCTCCGTATTTTTCATCGATTCTGTCGGCTACAGTTTGAGGATCTTCACCCTTTTTCACCTTAACATAAATGTTTGAAATTGAATCTTCATCATCCATCAGGTCTCCAACCTTTGAAATTGATGTGAATACTCCGCCAGCCATATTCTGGTCTCCGGTTTCATAAATGCCTACAACTTCAAAGTCTTCGCCGTCAATCTTGATGTTATCCCCGATAGAGTAATTATTATCCTCTGCATAGATTTCACCTAAAATGGCTTCAGACTCATTGTCCTTCATGATTCGACCCTCTTTCATGGATATGTCTGCAAGAGTGGTTCCATTAGGATCAATTCCGATTAATGTATTCATGTAATCGTCACCGACGGAAGTCAAAACAACATAAATCGGATAAGCTTCATCAACTCCACTTACATTGGCAATTTTATCAGTCCAGTTTGCATCGATGGTATTAGTCCCATATGCAGAATCCCCAGTTTCCTTTCCGGAAATTGAAAAATCCGCACCTCCCGCATGAATTGTATCTTCAAATGTATTAACTAAACCATCTGTGATTCCACCAAGAGCAACAATGACTATAATCCCAATGGCAATACCTACAATAGCCAGGATTGCACTGTTCTTTCTCCTGAATGGATTTTTAAGAATGAATTTTAAAAATGACATAGTTATTAATTGGAGTTGTAATATATAAATAAGTAATTGTAGTGTTAACCAAGATGCGAAAATGAGGTGTTGAAATGCATAAGGAAATACTTTTGGAAAATATTGATAAGATCCATACCACTGAAATGGGTGTCGGAAGAATAAAGAAAAACTTGGGAATTGATGAGGAACCTGTCGGCTATTGCATCTCAAAGCTTAAACAGGACAATTCAACAGTTAAAAAAGAAGGCAAAAATTACTATGTCGAAGTCGACGACTGCATAATAACCATCAATTCCAGCAGTTTTACAATTATTACTGCTCATAAATAATCAGAAAGGAGAAGAATCTTCACCTTTCATATAAATAATTCAAAATACCTATAACTCCTAAAATAAATGTTGCCACATAGCCTAAAACAGCAATCGCAGGCATGTCAAACAACATCGGCCCCCTATTAATTGTCATTACAATTGAAGAGCTCAACAAGAGTGCGGCAATTATCACCACTAATGAAAACTTACTGACAATACGATCCATCCTGTCGATTTCAAACCTGAGTTTCATTTCCCCATCATTCATTTTATGAATGGCATTTGCCAGAAGCGGTGGGAAAGATTTGAGCATGTTCTTATAGTAAAGCAGACTGCCCTTATTGTCTGTGACGGTTTTCTTGAGGTCCATCCTTTCTTCCATTGCCTCTCTGGCTATCGGTTCGATGGAAGCCATAATATCAATATCCGGGTCCAGTGTAGTGGCAACGGATTCAATCATTGAAATTCCCCTAGCCATTGAAACGAATTCGTTAGGAAGAACAACACCATAATCCTGCATAAGGTCAAGCAATTTGCCTAATGCATCATTCAACCCTGTGGAACCCTCTGCAAAATATCGGAAGAACAGATCCCTGAGGTCACGCTTTAAAGGAGTGGTGTCCATGTCATACCTCAGCACGCCCATGTAAATGAACTGGTTAATCACGCCATTGACATCTTGGTCGGCGAGAAGCATCAGCATGTCGCAAAGGTTTTTTCTAAAATCGTCATCCAGAAGTCCGATTGACCCCCAATCAATATAGCATAAGACATTATCATCCAAAACTATTATATTTCCAGCATGAGGATCAGCATGGAAAACCCCATCAATCAGGACCTGTTTCATGAAGGAATCGATAGTCCGTTTGGCAAGAAGTGGCTTGTCGAACTCTTCGCTGTCGCTTTCGTATACATCCTGCATTTTAGTGCCGTCAATAAACTCCATTGTAAGAACTTTTGGTGTGGAATAATCTGAATAGCCAATTGGGATATGGATTGTATCATCATCAGCGAAATTCGCCTCCACATGCTTCATATTAATCAGTTCATTAGTAAAATCGATTTCTATATGCATGGAATAGTCAAATTCATCAATCATTCCCGGCAGATTGAATTTCCTAAAGTCCTCATTATACTTATGAATTTGGGATGTGAGGTGTTTCATGATGGCTATATCCTGTTCAAGCGTATCGGTAATGCCCTCCTTTTGAACTTTAACGGCCACCCTCTCACCGGATAATAATCTGGCCTCATGAACCTGAGCTATTGATGCTGTTGCAAGACTTTCCTCTGAAAATTCGGCAAACAAATCCTCGATATTTCCGTTAAGTTCACTTTCGACTATTCTTTTGACTTCCTCATAGGAGATTGGAGGATTGTCGTCCTGCAGTTTTTCAAATTCTGTTGCAATCGCTTCTCCAACCATATCCGGCCTGGTACTTAACAGCTGGCCTAATTTAATGAAACTGGTCCCCAATTCCTGAAACATCATCCTTAGATTTACCGGAAGATCAGGGTCCAATAAAATATCGTATTCATCCTCTTTTGAAGGAAGAATCTTATCCTTAATGGTTTTACTCAATAATTTACCAAAACCATATTTTCGCATTGCAGCAGTTATTTCACGTATACGCTTTTTAGTTTCCTTATCCATTCAAATCACCTGAAAGTTTTGGTTACACCATTGCATCATTTAGAGTAGGAAAAAATGAAATGAAAACCAATAGAACAATTAATAAGATTTTTCCAATTTTCATTTTCATCCTTCTTAAATAATATGCCCCGCATTTAAAAAAAAAGATTTCCGGCATGGAAAACTCTTGATGAAAAATCACTCAATAATTCTCCCCCACTGCTCCTTTTACATTTATCAGAGCATATTAAGAAATTTGAATATATTAAACATTCATATATCAAATTATATGTGCATTACATATAAATATATTGATTTATTTTGAATTTTTATATAAAAAATAGTCTAAAAAATAAGCAAATATATATAAAAAATAATAAATTTATTTAAAATTTATAAAATTTGAATTTAAAGTATAATTAAATAATATTTAGAATAATTAATTATTATTAAAAATAATTGTAAATTTCTAAAAAAAATTAAAAAAATTTTAAATCAGCATAATCTTACTGAAAAAGAATTTCAAAAAAAGCAGCCCTCTAGGAAAAATTTTGTAAAATATGCTATTGAACAATAAAAATAAATTAAACAGATAAAAATTTAAAAAAATAAAAAAATATTGGACAAACAATTAAATCAGATTATTCAAGTTCAATACAGTTACAATCCTTTCTGGAAGAGCATTATTTTTTTAGTCGTTGAAACAATAATTGTTAAAAATATTATACAAAAAAATATTATAAACAATAAAAATCATAATATATTCTGAAAATAAATCAAGTAATGGGGAAAAAAATGATTGAAGATTCAAAACTAGGTTATAGAAAAGAAATCTTAGACGACTTTGAATTTGGCAATGGCAAGGTACTCCATAATGTTGAAGTGGAATATACTACCCGCGGAACTCCAAAATATGATGAGGAAGGCAACATAACCAACGCAATAATATATTGTCACAGATTCAATGGAAATTGCCTGTCCATTGGGGACCTGCATCAATTAGTCGGTCCGGAAAGCATGTTGAGCGATTATAACTTTTTTTATATATCAATTACTTCCTTAGGCTTTCCAGAATCCTGTTCCCCATCTACAACCGAATTGAAATATGATTTTCCAAAATATTCCATTAAAGATTGCGTGAATTTCAAAAGGAAGTTTTTGGCTGAAACATTTGGCATGAACAAAATACTCGGGATTTTAGGCGTTGGAATAGGAGGTTACGAAGCTTATACCTGGGCATGCGAATATCCCGAGGAAATGGAATTTGTAATTATAGGCAACAGCTCCTTTAAAACAGATGGCTATAGGTACATCACTTCCAAAGCCCTAGATTATATAATTGATTCATCCGATGCCTATCTGGGCACTATCTATACTGAACATCTATCAAAAATCATGTTTTCAATAAATTCAATGATTTATTCCCAATATTTCTCCAAAAGAGCATTTCAAAAGTTCACTCGAGAGGAGCTTGACATATTTATGGACAATTTTGTTGATGAAGGATCCTACACAGACATCTATGACTTCAGATATAGAAACCTCGCCATATTAGATTATGACGTAGAGGACAAATTGCCCAACATTAAAGCGAAAACATTAATCGTTGGCGCTTCTGAAGACATTTATTATTCTCCCGAATTTGATGTATACCCCCTTAAAGACAAAATAGAGAATATAGAAATCCATATTTTTGATGCTCAGAATTTCGTTTACAATTACGATTATTCACAGTTTGTAAACCTGTTTAGAGAATTTTTAGAAGAATTTAAAAAATAAATTGAAATCATACAAAAAAAGTAAAAAAAGAAGAGATTTTAAATCTCTTTAAATCTAATCATCCATATCTTCAAATCTGGATTCTAATTTTTCCATTACACCAGGAAGTGAAGTGTATTCCATTTCTTCAGATGGTAATCTGTGAGGTTCGAATGGACCGTGTCTTCTGATGTAAGTTGCAATTTTAGCAGCTTGTTCACGGGTTGGGTCAAATGCAGGGTCATCGAATAAGTCTACAGGACCGATTAATTCACCGTTAGCTACTTGGAAACCTAATCCTACTACTCTAGGTGGTCCGTCAAATCTGATTGGGTTTGCTTCTGCTTCAGATACAGGCATCATTGGACCGTTGTGGGATCCTCTCATCCATCCACTTACCATGTGTGGGAATGCAAATGGATCTACACATTCACCGTTAGCAGGGAAACCAGATTGTGCTCTTACAATACATACTGGGTCGTCTTTACCGACGTATTCTCCAGCCATTAAGTTTAATCTTTCAGTACTTACTGCAGCTGCGATTTCGCCGTTTTTCTTCCATACTCTTTTAATTACGTATCTTCCGGTGGAACCGATTAATGCAAGTAAATCGTACATTTCTTCAGGACAGTTTAAGACAACTTTTCTGTGTTCGATTACATCAAATACTTCAAATTTGAATCCATCGTGTAAACTTGGGTCAATTACAAGACCTGCAGTGTTGAATGGGTCTGCGAAGATTCTGAATACTGGTAAGTTGAATGCACCAGGTTCGGTTTTGTCACAGCAGAAGATAAGTACAGGATCGGATGGTCTTTCTTCAAATTCAATTTCTGCTACACCAGGACCCATACCTTTGATGTTTCCAGAGAAGGTATCGGATAATAAGTCTTGACCTGCACCGTATAATTTTAATTCACGTGCTCTTTCAGTAGCTTTCATGAATGCTTCGTATGCAGTTTTGTGTACTTCTTCGTTTTCTTCCCCTTTATCGTGGGTCATAATTAAGTCTATGTCGTCTCCACAACGGGATATATAGTAATCTTTTATGATACCAGTTTCTAAAGCTTCGTTTAAAACTTCATCACAAATATCCATTAATTCTGGGTGTGCGACACAGTGTCCAGACACACTTCCAATATCAGCTTTAATTACACTAACAGTAGTTTTCATTTTAATACCTCTAATAAGTAAATTTATTATTTACTAGACATTTATATTTATGATTTGAATAGTATTTAACTATTATGTCACCAGCATCAATTAGAGAATTCTAATTTTCTAGGCTTATTTTTTTATTTATATGTTAATTCAATCTAATAACTTTAAATAACATTTATTTTCAAAAATTAGTTTATTATTGATTAAAGAAATGTTTAGCTTTTATTATTCGACAATTCCTTGAAAAATATTTATTTAATTATATAAATATCTATGATTTTTTTATTTAATGAGTTAACTATAAAAATAAAAAGGAAAATGGAAATTCCACTTCAATTTTTAGAAGTCGCAGCCTACAAAGAAGTGAAAACCTAATCAAGTATCCTAATATTCATAAAAGCCTTTTCGACTTCAACATCCTGATTCATGTCTTCACAAGCCTGCTTAACACGGTCTAAATCTGCACGTGTTTCAGGATATTTAGGAACCGCACTGCATCCACCATCATCTATTTTGGATATTTCAAAAGTCCCTATATCTTTTGCAATTGCTGTGATTTCTTCCTTATCAAGACCTATCAGTGGAGATAAGATTGGCATTTCAACACCATAACGGGTAGCCAAAATGTTTGACAATGTCTGTGAAGCAACCTGACCTACGCTACTTCCATCAACAATAGCATCAGCACCCAATTTCTGGGCTAATTTTTCAGCAATCCTGTACATTCCTGATTTGCATAAAACGCAAGTCATCTTTTCAGGGGCTTTCTCTTTAGCAACAGTCAAGTATTCACCATAATCAATGACTCTTTTTTTAATTGGAGATCCTTTTGCATAGATATTGAGCTGATCAACCAATAAATTGAAGTTTTCAGTTACTTTTGGACCTGAAAACGGATCATTATTGCAGTGAAGTGCAACAATCTCACAACCCCTTTTCATCATAAGGTATGCTGCAACGGGAGAGTCTATACCACTTGATAAGAGTACAACAACCTTACCTTGTGTTCCTAAAGGCAAACCTCCCGGACCTTTGATTTTTTGATGATAAACAAAAGCCTTGTCCTCCCTAATTTCAACGAATATTGTTAAATCAGGATTTGTCAAGTCGACCGGAGCCATAACAACATTTCTCACAACACCACCACAATGTGCCGCCATTTCCTGGGAAGTGAAGTCATGTTTTCCAACACGGCGACATTTAATGGCGAATTTTGTGTTTTCATCCAAGATATTTTCAGCAATTAAATCTTCAGTGTATCTGGTCAATGTTTCATCAATAGCATCATAATTAGCGTTTGTTGAAGTTGCAGGAGAGTATGAAACAATTCCGAATACCCTATTCAACTTTTCAATTCCTTCATCAAAATCTTTAGGGAAAATATAAATTCTTCCCTGATTTCTATCCACTTCACATTCAAAAGTAGCTTTAATATTTTTAACAAGCCTTTTTTCAAATCGTGACCTTATTTTTGGACTTTTAAGACCTATTTCACCATACCTTGCAATAATTAAATCATGATTCATTTGAACAACTCTATTAATTGGAATACTCTAAAAAGCAATTCAATAATATTTTTTAAATTTAATTATTAATAAAATTAACACTAAAACAAACGGCATTAAATGTTTTAAAAAAAATGTAAGAAGCCCCAACATCCAAATGTCAGGCATCACAAAAAAATTCATTAAAAATAGTATAAATTGAAAAAATAATAGAGGGATTGAAACAATCCCCAATAAGTTTAGTTGACCATGTTTGAGTCAACTTCATCTACAATTTCACCGGAAGGGCTAATTAAAACTAATTTTACGTAATAACTTTCACCATTTACATGGAAACTAAAGAAAGTTGTTCCTGATGAACCGAAGAGATTAGGATTGTCAACCTTGTAATCGATAGAGTTTACGTCAACTCCATAACTTTCTGGGCTAATTTCCCAATGGTAACCAGTACCTGCAGTATATCTTACTGACATAGTGAAATCGTTATTTTCATCCACAATAATACCAGAATCACTACTATCTTCTGAAATATTATTAATAGAAGAATCAATAGGGCTTTCTTCGAGATTTAAATTATTCACATCGCCTACACTTGAAATACTCTTGTCAACATCTGCAGCTGATATGCAGCTTAAGCCGACAAATATTGAAAAAATCACCAATAATACAAATATAAATTGGGACCTATTTCTTATCTTACTGAATTTCATTTTAAACCTCCATTTATATACAGCAACATTTCGTAGTTACTATTATTGGCTTATATAATTAGCACATATAAAGTTTTGCGCATGTAAGCACATGCTTGCATTTTTTTAACCTCAATAAAATGAGGACATTACTTTAAAATGTTTTATAAGCCTTTTAATCAATATTTTTATAATGAATACCTGATATGTTCCAATCATCATATTGAGCGTTAAGGGGATTTAATCAGGCAAACCAAAAATTGCCAAATGAATAATGATAGTTTCATAAAGCATCAGTTATAATTAATTCAAAGTATTCATTATGCATTTAAGATTCAATTGCATTTCATTCTTAGATTATAATAACATCCAATTCACACTTGAAGAAATCATTATTAAATAGATTAAAATTCTCAAATGGAAATTCTGAGTAAACAACGGCACATTTATACAATTCATATTAATTAAAAACATATAAACATGGTCAATAATGAAAAAATAGAACAATATTAAATAAATAAAAAAAAGATTTGAAGGACAATGTTATGTCCTTAAATTAAATCAACTGCAGTTTGAATAGCTTCATCCATTTTATCTGCATTTTTACCTGCACCTTGTGCAAGGGTTAAACGGCCTCCGCCGCCCCCACCCAATACGCCAGCGGCAGTTTTGATAATTTCATTAATCTTTACTCCGTTATTAATAGCAGTTTGTGAAGCTGCACCTACAATCTTACCGTCTTTATTACCCATAATGACCACATCCGCCTTTCCATTGTCTGTGAAGTCTGTGGCCATTTTTTGAAGTTCCTTAAAGTCGGCTTCGATTAACTGATGAACAACTTTTAATCCGTTAATTTCATCAAATTCTTCTGCCAAAGAATTCATTTTTAAACTTGCAATTTCTGATTTTAAGCGATCGATTTCATTTTTCTGTGCTTTCCATTCGCTGAAGAACCTGTCGCATGTTCTTGGCAACTGGTCGTTTTCAACTTTAAAGACGCCTGAACTTTCGCGTAAAATTTCGCCATCATGCTGCATTGAATCGATTGCTGCAAGACCTGCTGAAAAGTCGATTCTTTCAACACCATCCTGAACCCTTTCGGTTTTATTGATCTTGATTGGTCCAACTACACCTGTTCTTAAGACATGTGTACCTGCACAAGCCTGTACATCAACACCAGGGATTTTAACAACACGAATCATTTTACCCGGAACGATACCTCCTTGGTAAAGCACAAATCCGTATAACTCCTGTGCCTCATCCCTTGTGTGGAACTGGATGTCCAAATCGATGTTGTCCATTACATATTCATTTGCCAACTTTTCGATTTCATTCAGCTCTTCTTGTGTAATACGCTTGTAGTGTGACAGGTCAATACGTGCCCTTGTAAGACCGTTTTGGGATCCTGCTTGCCAGATGTGCTTGCCCAATACCTTTCTTGCAGCCGCAATGACCAAGTGGGTTCCTGTGTGGTGGCGCGCGAGGGTAATCCTTCTTGTCCAGTCAACTTTACCTATGACTTTCTCGCCAACAACGGCTTTTGGTATGAATCCCTCTACATGATGCAGTACCACATCATCAACTTTTTCGACATGATGTATTTTATGAGCAAATCCTTCAATGGAAATATCACCTATGTCTGAAGGTTGACCCCCTCCTTCAGGGTAGAATGCGGTTTTATCAAAGATTAAGCAGAAGTCTCCATCTTTCTCAACACAACCTAAAATTTCCGCTTCAAATTCTTGTTGGTAGAAATCTTTATAGAACAATAATTCAGTTTCAGGGAAATCTACTTTGAAAGTATCTTTCTTATTTGTAGTGTCTTTTTCATGAGCCCCTGCTACTTGAGTAAAGAAGTTGTCCGGAACATTGACTGTGAAATCATCTCCTGCCATATCGACTACCACTTCTGGAGGAATTCCATGAGCATCATACAAATCAATCAGCATGTCAAGAGGCATTTCCTTCTTGCCTTCTTTTTTGAGTCTTTTGATTGTCCTTTTAACAATGCTCCTTCCTTTCTTAACAGTGGCAGTAAATCTTTCTTCTTCCAAATTGATGATATTCATGATATGTTCTTCTGAATCGCGAATTTCAGGATAGAATTCAGATAGGAAGTCCAATTGGATTGCCATTACATCGGCCAATGACTCTTCCATGTTAAGATCTTTCATAAACCTAATTGTTCTTCTTAAAACCAAACGTGCCAAATATCCTTCCTTAACATTTGATGGAATGATACCGTCTGCAAGCATGAATGCCAGACAGCGTGTGTGGTCCGCAATAATATAAATTGCTTCCATCGGTTCGGCTGCTTTCAAGTAATCCTCTAAAGAAATGTTTAGGCTGTCAGCCACTTGTTGTCTTAATTCCTTTAAATCACCGATGTCTTCAATATCCATCATTCCGGCAATCTGCGCATTTCTTCCTTGGATATCTTCATTGATTTCAACACCTGTCAATTCTTTTAACTTGTCGACAACAGGTGCAAAACATGCATCATAAGCTGTTGGAGTTCCTTGTGAAATCCAAGCGATACGTTCCAAACCGTAACCTGTATCTACAACTTTAATTGGGATTTCTTTTTTGGATCCGTCTTCCAATGTTTCATATTGGATGAATACTAAAGTAGCGAGTTCCACACCCCTGCAGCATACTTCGTAACAAGGCCCTTCATTACCTCCACCGGCCCACCAGGACTTGATGAAAGTAATTTCCTCTGTGTTGATTCCAATTGATTTGAAAAATTCGTGACAGAGTCTGATTGTTTCGTCTTCCCAATAAATAAAATCATCTTCCTTGTTAATTACAGTGTGTGTTCCCATTGTAAAACAGGTCATGTGTCTTCCGGTCCTTCCAACATTATCAACATCATTGAGCCTAATTGAAGGCTGGGCCATTTCTATAGGATTGGCCGGAGGTTTGACAAGACCTGAAGTGACCCAAGGCTGGAAACAGAAGATTGATGCTCCAACCAGAAATACATCATCTCTCCACCTTTTAGCCAGAACAGGATATCTGTGGACATGTGTGTGCCCTTCACTTTCTAAAAATTCTCTAAAAACTTGTTGGATTTCATATAAATTGTATGGCTTATCGGTAGCAGGATTAGCGATAAACTCATACTCATCACATGGAGCGTCACCACAGGTATCTCTGTCAACCTGTGAGTAAAACTCTTGTCCACAAGTTTTGCAAGTTTGTTTTTTATAACCAAGTTCATCAAAAATTTCTACCATATGAATCAGTCTTAATTATTCATTAGTATATACTATATATTTTGTTTAATAAATAATTAGTGAAAAAAAGAGTTTGAAAAAGAAATTATGAATTTTTAAATCTATTTTCAAACATATTAATGATTTTCTTTGCAACATCAATCGCATATTCCTCATCGCAAAAGAGCCAATTTTCATACTCTTTAGTGCCTTTTGTAGGAACTTTCAAGTAATAATCAGATTGATACCATAATTTTTAACACCTGAAATTGTTACAAAAAAACAACAATTAGCTGATTTCATATATATGGCTGAATTATAGCTAAAAACGATATTCCAAAGTGAAATCAATTTTTTAAAGTAAAAACAAGGTAGTAAAAATAGTATATTAAATTAAGTATAAAAAAAGTAAAATAAAAAAAGAAAGGTGATAGATTAAAAAATCTATCCGAAGAGAGCACCTAATCCAGCTGCTGCTGCTTCTTCAGAAGCTTCTTCCTCTTCTTCTTCCTCTTCTTCCTCTTCTTCTTCAGCTGCTTCAGCTGCTGCAGGTGCAGCTGCAGGTGCTGCTGCTGCCATAGCAGTAGTTTCCATAGCTTCGTCGATGTCTACATCTTCTAAAGCTGCGATTAAAGCTTTGATTCTAGCATCATCAGCTTCAATTCCTGCTGCTTCAATAATACTTTTAACATTTTCTTCGTTAATCTCTTTTTCTGCACTGTGCAAAATCATTGCCGCATATATATATTCCATGTTATCACCATTAATTTTTTAAAGTGTTAGTTTTTATAATAATAAAAAATTTTTAATTTTAACCAAACAGAGCTCCTAACCCAGCTGCTGCTGTTTCTTCACTATTTTCTTCTTCTTCCTCTTCTTCCTCTTCTTCTTCGACAACTTCTTCGACTACTGGAGCAGCTGCTACAGCAACATTAGAAAGTTTATCAGCTAATTCATCATCAATAGCACCAGGTGCGTCAGCAACTTCAGATGCTAAAGCTAACATTTTAGCTTGTGCTAAACCGATGATTGGTTCGGAAGTTTCAGAAGTCATAATTGCTCCTGCTACACCAACATTAATAGCTCTAGTGTATGCGAGAGTAATGATTGTTGAAATAGTTTCATCTGTTGGGATAGCTGCGTTTACAGATAAGTTGAATGCACTTCTAAATGCATTTTGTACGTCAGCTAATGTTTGTTCTTCGTCGATTGCAAGTACATCAGAAGTATAAATTGCTTCTTCTTCATATACTGCTTTTAAATCCATTCCCACTTCCATTGGATTGATATCCAATCTTGATAAGGTTGCGGATACTTGTTTAGAAACTTCTTCGCCTGCTTTTACGACAACAGTTTCTTTTTGTACGCAGATTTTACCTTTATCAATTTTTGCAGGAATTCCAACTTGCTGTAATTCACCTAAAAATGGACCTGGTTCAAAACCTGTATCACCTTCAGGTACAATAATATCTTCAGGAGCAATAGTTCCTGGTTTTGCAGGAGCTTGGGTTTTGCTGTCTTCTAATATTTTGTACAATTTGAAAGGATTCATTTCGGTTGCAATAATTGCAATTTGACCTTCCATATGTTCAGATAAATCAACAATGTTGTTTTTATCAGCATTACAATCTTCAAGAGCTAAATTAATTAGATTTATTTTAGACATTCTGATAACAGCTTTGCCTTTGAGAGATTTTCTCATTTCTTGGAGCTGTTTTGCAGGAATGTTCATTAAATCGACAATACCGATAACGTCATGCTGATCGATTATGCCTTTTAGCTCGTTAACTTCTTCTTTTTTCCATTCAGCAACATGAGCCATTAGATCACCCTCACTACTGGTCCCATAGTTGTTTTAATAAACATGGACTTGATTTGACTTCTTCCTTTTTCTAAATTGCGGTCTAAGACTGCAAGAACAGTTTCAACGTTCTCAGCTATGTCCTCGTCTGACATGTCTTGGCTTCCAACAACAATTTGAATACTTGCTTGTTGTTTTACACCAACTTTGACAGTGTTTTGTAATCTTTCTAAAAGAGGATCTAATTTGATACTTGCAGGCACTGGTTTTGGCATTTTGTTACGAGGACCAAGAACTGGACCTAAGAATCTACCAACAAGTGGCATCATATCAGCTTGAGCTATAAGGAAATCAACAGAATTTGCCATTTTTTTAGCAGCTTTTCTGTCTTTACCAAACTCTTCTAAATCTCCTTTATTAATTACAGTGTCAAGACCAGCCTCTTTAGCTTGAACAATGAGTTCCCCATCAGCAATGACTCCGATTTTAACATCTTTGCCACGGCCGTTAGGAAGAGCAACTTCCTCATTAAACCTATTTTCTGGCTTTCTGACATCTAAGTCTCGGATATTAATAATAATATCTACGGACTCAGTGAAGTTTCTCGGCTTTGATTGTTCTTTTGCCTCCTTCACCGCGTTAATTACATCTTGTGTCATATTCATCCCCCATGAACAAATGTTCATTGGATTATTTTTTTGGTTTCATGAGTATCATTACAAGAAAAAATTCTTAAACGATTGCATGAATTAAAAACAGTATATCAATCATAATCAGAGATTATAACATCATATACACTGTTATTATTAACTTAATTTAAATTTAATCAAATAATATCTATTCTAATAAGATATCATCGTATTTTCCAGCATCAACATCTTTTTGTGCTTCTCTTGGATCTTTACCATCTACAGATAAACCCATACTTACACAGGTTCCCATGACTTCTTTAATACCTGCTTTGTAATCATTAGATAATAATGAATCAAATTTCATTCTAGTGATTTTTAAAGCGGTTTCGATAGGTAAGTCATTAATAATATCTAAACCTGGTTCATGAGAAGCTTTTTCGATGCCTAATTCTTCCATAATAAGTGCAGTTGTTGGCGGAGTTCCGATTTCAATTTCGAAATCTTTAGTATCTCTATCAATAGTAACTTTTACAGGCACTTTCATTCCTGCAAAGTCAGCACTTTTCTTATTGATTTCCTCAACTACTTGCATCATATTAATACCGAAAGGTCCTAAAGCAGGGCCTAATGGTGGTCCAGGAGTAGCAGTGCCACCTTCGATAAGAACTTCGACTGTATCTTTAGCCATCAGTCAGCCTCCTTTTGAATTATTCTAATTTGATCAGCTTTAACAGTAACCGGAATCGGTACTGCAGCTTCTATTAACTCAAGAACGACTTCTTCACGTGATTCATCAATACGAACCACTTTTGCTCTTTCTCCTTTGAAAGGACCAGAAATAAGCTCAACAATACTTCCTTTTTGAATAGAGGAAATAATAGGTTCTGGTTTTAAGAATCTTTTTACTTCATCAAAAGTAATGCCTACGGTACCTTCAACAACCCCTCTCAAATGTTGTACTTTTAAATCAGGGTTCCTAAGATCTATTTTTGTTGAAGATTCAACTAAAATATATCCTTTTAAAGATTCTGGAACAAGAATTGATGAAATGCCTATACCATCAATGGTTTTAGCTTTACGTGCTAATAATCTAGCAACATTTCTTTCTTGGCCTGCAGAGGTCTTAAGAGCATATATGGAACTATTAGTATCTTCCATGAAAAATTCACCTATTTTTAAAATTTTTGCTTGTTAATAAAATCATACATTAAGTTAAAAATATTATAAAAGCCATAATTTTCAAGAAAAATATAGTCTCGAAAATAAGATTTCTATAATATCAATATCTATATAAATAGTAGTATTTAAAAGTTTTCAAAAAAATGGATTTTTGAATAAAATAGACTATTACAAAAAAATTTTATTATACTACCTTAGGATAAAAAAAATAAATGAGAGGTTCTATAAACCTACTAAAGAACCTAATAAAACTATTACATAACCAATAACGCCAATTATAATTACCCCTAATACGGAAACTTTAGCCAAATCAAGGTATTCTGGCAAGTCTGGTTTTTTAGATACTTTCAATACCCTTTTACTGTCTTTTATAAATTTATTAAAACTTTCTTCAACATTCATTTAAATACCCAAAATTAAAAAATTTGTAGATTATAATAAAATAATAGTAATAAAATAATTTATAATTTAAACATTAATAAATGTTTGCATTTTTTGGAAAAAAATAAAAGATAGAATTAGAAGATTCCATCAATGAAATCATCTAATTGATCACCAGCTGCGTCATTTTCAGGTTTTTCTTCAACAGATTCAACTTCAGGAGTGATCTCAGTATCATAATTAGATTTAATACCTGAAACAACAACAGTTGTCCTAACAGTATTCTGAAGGCTTTCATCAATTTGAGTACCCCAAATAATGTTAGCTTCAGGATCCAATTTATCAGCAACAACTTGAACGATTTTCTCAGCTTCATGTAAAGTTAAATCAGAACTACCTGATATGTTAACTAAAGCGCCAGTAGCATTTGAAATATCGATATCTAATAATGGACTGCTTAATGCTTCATGTACAGATTCTAAAGCTCTATCACCAGTATCGGATTCACCCATACCAATCATAGCCATTCCAGAACCTCCCATGATACTTCTGATATCAGCGAAGTCTAAACTTACAAGACCTTTTTTAGTAATCAATTCAGTTATGCCCTTAACTGCTCTTCCTAAGATTTCATCAGAAACCATGAATGCTTTGTTTAAAGGCAAGTTAGGTGCTACTTCTAATAATTTGTCATTTGGTATTACAATAACAGTGTCTGCTGATTCTTGAAGTTTTTCCAAACCTTGTTCTGCATTTTCTCTTCTTTTAATACCTTCTGCAGAAAATGGCATGGTAGCCACAGCAACAGTTAATGCGCCTAATTTTTTAGCTAATTTAGCGATGATTGGTGCTGAACCAGTACCGGTTCCTCCACCAAGACCACAGGTAACAAATACCATGTCTGCGCCTTCCAATTCATCTCTAATTTCATCTTCGCTTTCTTCAGCACATTCCTGGCCTACTTCAGGGTCTCCGCCAGCACCCAAACCTTTAGAAGTTTGTCTGCCTAAAAGGATTTTTTTAGCGGATTGGCTATAAAATAAATCTTGAGCATCAGTATTTACTGCAATTGTTGTTGCACCTTCAATACCCATTTCGTTTAATCTTGAAATGGTATTGTTTCCTGCTCCACCAGCACCAACAACAAATATATGAGTCTTAGCCCCTTTAATCATTTCTATAAGATCATCATCAATATCTGAAGAGAGTTTTTCAGGAACATTCTCTTCCATTCTCTGTTCGGATTCTTTAATTGCATCATCTATAAATTTCACAAGTTAACCCCACATACTCTGCTATTAAAATAATTGTTAAATATTTCTATTTTTACTTATATTTAAATGCAACTACTTATATATAAATAAAATTATTTTTGTACAAATTAGAAAAATATGCTAATCACGAGGCATTGCAATAATTTCATGGAATTTCAAATCAAATAGATTTTTAGAATTGACAGGTGTTAAAATGACTGCAGTATCAACACCATGGGCTCTACCGCCGATAGCAATTATTTCCTCACCAACAGGCACCAATCCCGCATCAGCAGCCATGATTGAAATTTCACCGGCCACTTTGACACCATGGGAAAACATTCTAAATGTATCTGCAACAACATCCAATGGAGAATAACCTCCATATTTATTAGTGACTCCTCTTGCAGCACCACTAAATGCATGCAATCCGAAATAAGTTTTTATTCCAACATCTTCAAGTTTTTCAATCATTTCCTCTGAAATGTCGGATTCATTAGGACCGCTGAACCCCATGTGGTGAGTTACATTAATTATTTCCACTTCATCCCCAACTGCATTGTATAATTTTAATGCAGATTCTCCAGAAGCGGAAGCGATTAAAATCCTTTTAATGTGTTTTGAAGACTCTAATTTGTCTTTAACAGCCATTATCAATTCTTCAGTATAATCATTTCCTTCTTTTTCGAAATATGTAATAAATTTTCTTGCCATGTTCACACCACAAAATAGATAATTATTTAAAATCCATCATTTTATATTTATAATATCTATTTCAAATAAAGATTTGTATGACATCCGAAGAACTGAAGAATATCAAACATGTGATTAATGGAGAATATGTTGTAATTCCAATAGAAACTGGCTACATTAAGCCAAATGATAATCTGGATTCCATCATAATTCCTGCAAAGGAATTGATGAAAGACGATGATTATCTGGTCATTGCGGAAACTCCAATTTCAATTTCCCAGGGCAGATTGGTTGATGAATCCAAATATACCCCTTCATTAACTGCAAAATTTCTAACAGTGATTTGGAGCAAATACCTTTGGGGCTATGTTTTAGGTCCGCTATTGAAAATTAAAAAGAGAACCATTAAAAATCTAAGGAAACTGCCGAAAGAAACTGAAGCGCATAAGGAAGTAGTCCTTCAATTATATGGTTTGAAACATGCTTTAAAACCTGCTTCTGAAGCAGGAATAGATTTAAGCAATGCTCCTGGAACCTATGTTTCATTATTGCCTGAAAATCCTGAAAAGGTTGCAAAAGAAATTAAAAATGAAATTGGAAAAGACGTTAAAGTTATGATTATTGACACTGATGCAACTTACTTTAAAAATGGAAAATATTTCACAGGCCTGCCAATAGCCATAGATGGAATTGAAGCGGATAAAGGATTTTTCGGATATTTTAAAGGTCAACTGTCTGAAAATAAGGGATCCACACCATTAGGATGCAGTGAAAAAATCGATGTTGAAACTGCTCTCAAAATTGCAAATATTGCCGAAGATTATCAAAAATCCCTTTCAACTGAAATGAAAACCATACATAGTGTCAAAGCGGTTTTGGGCACTGAAATTGATGAAGTCACCATTGAAGACCTTGATTCAATCATACACACACCAGCTGTAATAATAAGAAAAATCTAAAAAATTACCAAATCCTATTTTAAAAAAAATTAGAATTACTCAATGAAGACTTAAAAAAAAGAATTCATAACTGAAAAAAATTCTAAAAAGAAAATTTTATATTTAATAATCTATAATATATACTATTACTAAATTTATTATAAGTTATAAGTTATATTTTTCTTTAATTAACGTGAGGATGATTGCTAATGAACATAGATAACATCGGAAAATATAGGAATATTTTATTGCCGTTGGCAGATTCAATTGCAATAATTATAAGCTATTATCTAGTGTCCGTGTTAATCAGCGATACATTTTTAGATATCGGGCAAACAATATCCCATACTAACATGTTAATAAGTACACTTTTAGCAATCATTGTCCTGCAAGTTGTTTTTAGATTCAGCAGACGCTACTCCAACATCATACGATACGAAAACAATCATGATTATATGATGTACATTGTACTTTCATTATTATCCCTGATTATTGTATCAATAATCGAAGAATTTCTGGGCATGAGAGATCCCGCCCTCAAAGTCAATTTAGCTGTTGGAGTTATCACAGGTGTCCTAATTGTTATAGTGCGCATAATCATAAAATCCATCTTATTGTCCAATCCTGCAAATAATGGGGATAAAACCGATGAAAATCTAGAAAAACTATTGCTTATAGGCGGAGGATATTCCGCCAATGATATTATAAAAACACTAAATTCAACATTGAAAGGAAAATATGACATTATCGGAATTATAGATGATAATGAAAAACGTCAAGGATATTCTGTGGCAGGAGTAAGAATTATCGGTAACAGAAATGACATTATACCGATTTGTGAAAAATACGATGTCGATTTAATCTTTTTCACAATTGTAAATATTGACGATGAAAATAGAAAGGAAATCTTAGAGCTCTGTAGTAAAACAAATGCAAAAGTCAAAATATTGCCTGGATTAAGGGAACTTATTTCCGCTGAAGAAAATCTATATGAAAGCTTAAGGGATATAGAAATTGAAGACCTGCTCGGAAGACCATCAATAGAACTTGACAATAATAACATAAAAAGCATAATAAACGATAAAACAGTTTTGGTGACCGGCGGAGGCGGGTCTATTGGTGAAGAGCTCTGTAGACAAATAATGCTGCACAATCCAAAACAGCTGCTAATGTTAGACATATATGAAAATAGCCTATATGATATCGAATTAGAATTAAAATCCAAATATCCGAATAATGACATAATTGCAATCATTGCAAATATCCGGGATGAAAAAAGGATGTATGAAATATTCGAAGAATACTCTCCGGATGTTGTTTTCCATGCGGCAGCACACAAACACGTTCCATTAATGGAAAATAACCCAACCGAAGCAATTAAAAACAATGTGTTTGGAACATACAATCTTGTTAATGCATGCGATAAATACCATACAAAACGTTTTATTTTAATATCCACAGATAAAGCCGTTAACCCGACAAATATAATGGGAGCTACAAAAAGATTATGTGAAATGATTATTCAGGCAAAAGACAGAGAAAGCGAAACTGAATTTGTAGCCGTTCGTTTTGGAAATGTTTTGGGAAGTAACGGATCAGTTGTGCCACTATTCAAAAAACAGATAAAAGAAGGCGGGCCTGTAACCGTCACCCATAAAGAGATTACAAGGTTTTTCATGACAATCCCCGAAGCCGTAGCCCTTGTGCTCCAATCAATCACTTATGCTAAGGGAGGGGAAATATTTGTATTGAACATGGGCGAGCCCGTTAAAATTTACGACCTGGCAAAAAGTTTAATTGAATTATCCGGATTAGAACCTGGAAAAGATATTGAAATTAAAATTACCGGTATGAGACCTGGAGAAAAACTATACGAAGAATTGCTAATGAACGAAGAAAACCTTGAAGGAACAAATCACGAAAAGATATTTATCACAGAGCCAATGAACTTCACAATGGACGAAGTTGAAGAGAAATTGGATTCACTCAGAGAAATTATTGATAATGACATTTATGATAAAGAAACCATTAAGCAAACAATGAAAAAATGTGTTCCTACTTATAAAGATCCTAAAGAAGTAAACGGAGAATAACAACATGAACATACCATTTTCACCACCAGACATCACTGACAAAGAAATTGAAGAAGTAATTGATACATTAAAGTCCGGCTGGATTACAACAGGACCTAAAACAAAAGAATTTGAAAAAAGAATAACCGAATATTGCGGAAGCGACAAAACCGTTTGTTTAAGTGCTGCAACTACTGCCCTTGAGATGACATTACGATTATTGGGCATTGGAAAAGGTGATGAGGTAATTGTACCAGCATATACATATACTGCCACATGCAGCGTCATATGCCATGTTGGAGCTACACCTGTAATGATAGACAGTCAAAAAGACAGGGAAGAAATGGACTATTCATTAATGAGTGAAGCGATAACGGATAAAACCAAAATAATAATGCCTGTTGACATTGCGGGAATATTATGCGATTATGATAAAATCTTTGAAATCATTGAAAATAAAAAAGAATTATTCTCACCAAATAACGAAATTCAAGAAGCATTCAATAGAATTATTGTATTAGCTGACTGTGCTCATGGTTTCGGCGCCATACAGAACAATAAAAAGGCAGGGTCACTCGCAGATTTCACCTGTTTTTCATTCCATGCTGTTAAAAACCTAACAACAGCTGAAGGAGGAGCCGTAACCTGGAAAAATCATGACGGATTAGATTCCGAAAAGCTATACAAGCAATTACAAATCCTTTCATTGCATGGACAAACCAAAGATGCTTTGGAAAAAACTCAAAAAGGATCTTGGGAGTACGACATCCTAATTCCTGCATACAAATGCAATATGACCGATGTTCAGGCGGGAATCGGACTTGGACAACTCGAAAGATATGCTTCCCTGCTGAAAAGAAGGTTGGAAATTGTTGAAAAGTATGAAAAAGGATTTGAAAACAGCAGAGTCATTACACCAAAACACATTAGTGAAAATTCAACATCATCCGGACATTTGTATCTGACAAGAATAGATGGGATTTCATTAGAAGAACGAAATGAAATTATAATAAAAATGGAAGAAAGGGGAATCAGCACTAATGTACACTACAAACCGCTTCCAATGCTTACTGCATATAAAAACTTAGGATTTAAGATTGAAGATTATCCGAATGCCTACAATCTATTTGAAAACGAAATAAGTTTGCCTATATATTCTACATTAACTGATGAAGAAGTTGAATATATTATACAAAATCTATTGGAAATTTTAGATGAATATTAGATATATATTTATAATAAAAAAGATATACCTAATATCGATTTTAAATCTTATATCATAAACTTAATTAATTTTTACTCATATATGATAATTCGATTTTAGTAAGTTTTAGGGGAAATTAAATGATAAACGATCCATTAGTAAAGACTTTATTAACTAGCATTGTCGAAGATGAAAGTAATTTACCTATTGTTGAAGCATTAAACGACGGCATTGAAACTGACGAGGAAATTGCAAATAAAACTGGAATTAAATTAAATATTGTTAGAAAAATACTTTACAGGCTTTATGATGTTGGAGTAGCTAGTTATAAAAGAAGCAAAGACCCTGAAACCCAATGGTTCACTTATTCTTGGAAATTTGAAAAAGAAGAAGTCATCAATCGTATTATAAAAGATTCTGAAAATTATTTAAAAATGCTTAATGAAGAATTAGAGCGTGAAGAAAACAATATGTTCTTCATCTGTCCTTTAGGTCATGTAAGACTTGATTTTGATGAATCTTCAGATTATGAATTCCTATGCCCAGCATGTGGTGAAGAATTAGAATTCCAAGACAATGCAGAAACCATCGAACAAATAAAAGAAGACATTAAAATGGTTGAAAGTAATTTTAATTCCTTTACTGAAAAAAACAAATAAACAAGATAAAATGGAAATTGAATTACTTAAAAAGGAGAACACTCCTGAAAATGTCATCGCCCATTGCAAAGCCGTTTGTAAAAAGGCTATGAAAATAGCTGCTAATTTTGATGATGTTAATGAAGACTTAATTAGAAAAGGCGCTCTTTTACATGATATCGGGAGATCTAAAACTCATGGAATCACTCATGCCATTGAAGGAGTTAAAATAGCTAAAAAATATGGATATTCCCAAGATGTTTTAAACATTATCGAAAGACACATCGGTGCAGGGATAACCGAAAGTGAAGCCTTAAAACTGGGACTTCCTGAAAAATCATATGTACCGGAAACTCTTGAAGAAAAAATCGTAGCTCATGCAGACAATCTAATAAGCGGCAGCGATGAAGTGGATATTGATTTTGTAATAAAGAAATGGAAAAGGAATGCTGAAATTAGTGATGAAAATATTGAAAGACTAATAAAGCTCGATGACGAATTAATTAAAGCCTTTGAGGAATAATATGAAAGTAATATGCTCAAGTGAAGAATCATTATACCGCCCTGAAGCTGTAAGGTGGAGACAAAGAATGGAAATGATGGAACCTCTTGGAGATACAGTTGTTCTATTGCCATGCAGTATGAAAAAACCTTATTCCAATTCAAAATCACATCAGAAATTTAGGAAAATCACAAGATCATATCAGGAGCTTATTGTGACTTCACCTTTTGGAATTTGTCCAAGAGAACTCGAAAATACATTCCCTATTCAATCATATGATGTAAGTACAACCGGTTCATGGTCTCAAGATGAAATTGAAGAAACCGGAAAGCTAATTGCAAAATATTGCAAAGGAAAAACAATTGTTGCAAATCTTTCAGGAGGATATTTGGAATCCTGTGAGGCCTATGTTGATGACTTTATCAATACCTGCAAGGACGGTCGTCCGACTTCCCCAGATTCACTTTACAATTTAAGAATGGAACTTAAAAATCATCAAAGAAATAATAGAAAAGAAAAGACTTTACATGAATTGAAATCAATTGCAAAATATCAATTTGGTGAAAATGGGGATGAGTTCATTCCAGATAATGTCAAAACAAAAGGAATGTACCATAAGAGAATTTTATCAAATGGAACTCAATTAGCATTATTAAATAAAGATTATGGATTATACAGATTAAATTTGGCAGGAGGAGAAATACTTAACGAATTGAACATCAATACTGTAGAGATTGATTTTGATTTGACAACAAATACTGTATTCTCGCCTGGAATTAAAAAAGCAGCGCATAATATCATTCCAAATGATGAGGTGGTTGTTGTTAAGGATAACGAGGTCGTTGGAGTTGGAAAGGCAATAATGACCGGTTATGAAATGGAAGAATGCAACAACGGCATTGCTGTAAAAATTAAACATCGAGTAAAGTAATTAAATGATTACTTTCAATAAATAACAATGTTTATAAATATCTTGTATAAATATCTATAAAATACAAAAAAATTATAGGAGACAAATCATGTCTGAAGATTTAGTGAATAATATTAAAGATGCTATTTCTGTAATTAATGACCCTCACATGGGAATTAGTATCGTGGAAATGGGCATTGTGCAAAATATTGTTGTTGATGGAGACCAAGCTGAAATTACCCTCAAACCAACTAATCCTGGTTGTATGAGTATCACACGTATCGCTGCTGATGCAAAAATTAGAGCAGAACAAGTTGATGGCGTTGAAAATGCTAAAATCATCGTTGAAGGTCATGCAATGGCAGATTCCATTAACGAAATGATTAATAGATAATTTTTTAAAATCTTATTTAATTCTATATATAACTACCGAAACAGTTATATATAGTAATTAACATAAGTGTAAGTGTTGACAGTTAACTGTCACTTAAATATCATAGGCTAGTGGCACAGCTTGGTTAGCGCGCTCGGCTGATAACCGGGAGGTCATGGGTTCGAATCCCATCTAGCCTACTTAAAACTATTTTTTAAAGATTTTTACATGTTTCTTGACAATTTAATCTTTTTTTAACTTATTTTCAAATTACAATCCCAACAAATATATATTACATTCAACAAAAGATAACCTGAATGTACAAAAAGTTTGAATGGTGACAATAATGTGGGAAAAAATTAATGAAAAATTTAGAAAATACCCTGCAAGAATGAGAGTTGCAGAAAAAATGATTGAACTCGGATTATCCCTGAATGAGGATGGAAAAATTTATTGTGGAAATTTAAAAATCAGCGATAAATCCTTAGCTACAGCAGCAGACGTTGATAGAAGAGCCATAAAATCAACCATCGATATAATTAAAGAAGATAAAGAGTTATATAATCTTTTTAGCAACATTATCCCTGCAGGAACACTTTTAAAAAACATAGCTAAAAATCTGGAATTGGGAGTTATTGAAATAGAAGTGGGATCAGAAAATGAAGGAATCCTTGCTTCAACAACAAATTTGATTACAAAAAAAGGAATCGGAATAAGACAAGCTTATGCCGAAGATACAGAGCTCCAAGAGTCTCCGATATTAACCATCATTACAGAAGAACCTGTAAGTGGTGATTTAATTAATGAATTTTTAAAAATAAAAGGAGTAACAAGAGTGTCAATTTATTGATTTAAATTTTCCATTCTTGCTTTTTCCATTTCTCTATCTTCTTCTTCAAGAACTTCTAAAAGTTCTTCCCAAGCTTCTAAAGATTCTTTAGCCGCTTCTTCAGATAATTTTTCGATTGCATAACCAGCATGGATAAGTACATAATCGCCAACTTCTACATCAGGTAAAAGATCTAATTTAGCTTGTTGTCTTGCTCCACCAAAGTCAGCATATAACCAATTTTCTTCCCTATTTATTTCAACTATTTGAGCGGGTGCTGCAATACACATTTATTTCCATCTCCAAAATTTAATATATATTATTTACAAAACTAGTATTATATAAAATTATCTAAATAGGTGTTTAAATGAGAAATATTGTTATTGGTTCAGGTCCTGCCGGAAGATTAGCCTCTTTAGAACTTGGAAAACTAGGCGAAGAAGTTACATTAATTGAAAAAAACCATATAGCTGGAACATGTTTAAATGAAGGTTGTATGGTTATCTGTGCACTTACTGACGTTACAAAATTCATAGATTCAAACAACAGATTCAACAACCACGGATTCATAAAAAGTCAGCTTGAAATTTCATATGAAAAGATAGTTGAAAAGATAGTTGAAACACAGGAAGTGGTTAGAAAAATCAACCAGATGGAAAATGAAAACGTTGGAAACAATATCATTTATGGTGAAGCCAGCATTGATGGAGATACAATTAATGTCAATAATGAAAGCTTTGAATATGATAATCTGTTAATAGCTACTGGTGCCAGACCATTTATACCGAATATTAAAGGTTCCGAATTTGGTTTGACAAATAAGGACATTTTAAAATTGGACGATGTTCCTGAAAAATTGAATATCATCGGTGGAGGCATAATTGCAGGAGAAATAGCCAATATATATTCCAGCCTTGGCAGTGAAGTCAATATCCTTGCCAGAAGTAAATTCCTAAAAGAAATCAATGAATCAACAAGGAGATTCGTTCTAGAAAAAATTATACCTGATGTCAATATTTACGAAAACACCAATGTAGTTGAAGTTTCTAAGGATAAAGTTTTAACCGACAATGATGAGGAGCTGGACGGAATTCCGTTCTTTGCAACAGGAAGGACACCAAACAGTGAAATCGCCGAAGGAATTGTTGAATTAAATGATGACAAAACCATTAAAGTAAATGAAATGATGAAAACTAATGTTGATAATATATATGCTGCAGGGGATGTTACCGGAGGATATCAACTAACCCCAGTAGCTAGAAAAGAAGGTATCACAGCTGCAAGGAATATGGCAGGATACTCAAATAAAATTAGCTACAGTTGCATTCCTCAAACATTAAGTTTGAACATGGAAGTCAGCTTTGTCAAAAATGAAAATTCAGATTGTGACGACAACGATAAAACAACTATTGGAATTCCAGGAATTGCCGGGCCAAACTCATTTTGGAATATTTTAACATGGGATACCGGATATACTGAAATTGAATTTGACAATAAAAACAACAGAATAAACAAAATCAATGCAATTTCCCCATCATCCGTAAGCGATGTTTCATATCTATCTTATCTGATGAGAATGGACTATGATTTGGATGATTTTGATGAATTTATAGAGATACATCCGTCTGCTGATTCAAATTATAAAATTATTAAAAATATGTGGTTATAATACCACTATTTTAATTGATTTAGAATATCATCGGCCAGTTTATCTGCCGCTTCGTTACAGAGTTTACCGTAATGAATAGCACTTTTTTGAAGTGAATCATAGTTTTCAAAAGCCATATTAATACTTTCATAAACATCTTGAACTTCAGATTCAATGATTGCACCTTTAAATACGCCAGCCATATTCTGATATCTTCCCCATTTGACTCGGGTAAGAGTAACAATCGGCTTTTCGCAAATCAATGCTTCTTCAATAGATATTCCGTCATCAGTTAGAACAGATAAATCAGAAAACTTAAATAAATGATTTATCCAATCAATATAACCTGCATAAATGGTTGTATTTTCATCGATTAAATCCAAATATTCGTCGTGCAATGGCAAACCGACCAGAACAAGATTATACTCGTCAGTACGGTTAGCGACTAAATTAATAGCTTCAATTATTCCTTTGAAAATGGATGAACCTGAAGAGAACAGGATTGTTTTCTTATTTTCATCAAAAATAGGATATTCTTTTAATTTTTCCAATGCAATTTTTTCATTACCTTCCTCAATATTATCAGGTAATGGATAGAAAGCTTTTACCATATTATCCGGAAGAGAATCTACTTTGAATAGCTCATGTTCCGGTAAAACATAAGATTTATTGAATCTAGGACATACTTTTGAATCAGTAGGAGTTGAAATTAATGAAAAAGTAGGTTTTCGAGCAAATTTGCCTCCAAGGGATCCTACAATAGCACCCCCTCCTAAAATTCCTACAACGGCATCATAATCTTCTTTTTTAATAACTGATTTTGCTTTAAAAGTAGCTTTTATTAATCTTAAAGCGCCTTTTATAAGTGAAAGTTTAGTGGCCGAATGACCCCCAGCCTGAGGAACTGAAATTTTATGGCAGCGGTACCCTCTTTTTTCAAATGCATCCAAATGTGCAGATTCATCTAAGCCCGCTTCGCATATGACTCCTTTTTTTTCAAATGCTTGCATTAAATTAAGAGCGACAGAAGAGTCTCCACCCATTCCTCTGCCTGTAATAATGAATAGAATCTTCATAAAATCATAACCTTTTTCCCAGCCTTGCTTTTTCCCTGCTTGGAATGAATTTCTTTGGGTGATATACATATGGATTGTATAGTAATCTTCTGAAACCTAATGAAATCAATAAAGGATTTGTGATATTATACTGTTTGTCTTCAAGGAAGAATCTCCTAAGCAAATCTCCTAGACCCCCTCCAGTCAATACATCCATGAAATAATCCCCGAATGTAGGATTGTATATCCCTAATTTTTGTGTGAAAAATATTCTTAAATTATTTCTTCTAACAAAAGCGATTAGGACTACGGTAATAAAACCGAGTAGAATCAATGACCATAAACCGCCCACTAAATAATAGGCAATGCCTAATGCAACTCCAAATGTGTGGTTACCAACTTCTCCCAACATGATTTTTCCTGAAAAATCTAATGGACAGTAACCTAAACATACAATTAATATTAATAACGGAGTGTATGTTGCAGGTAGTTCACCAGGGCCTTGTGATCCAATAATCAACATGAATAATACTGTTAAAACTGACATTATTATTGTAACAATACAAGTGGATCCCGGCTGCATATCTGAAATGTTCAATGGCTGAACCATCAAGGCTATGAAAATAGCTGAAACGCCAAAGCCTTCAAGAATGCCAACAGCCATCACTAAAAAGATTCCAATGCCTCTTAAAAGTTGACCCCATTCAATACCTAATGGGATGCATGGCCTTCTTCCCAAAACATCATCAAGGAATGCAAAAATACCTATAATTAAAACAAGAGTATTATGGCCGGGCAACATATAAAAAGACAGTATGACAAACGGTACCAGTCCGATTCCTCTTGGAATTCCTCCCCTAACGTTTGGGTATAGGTTACCCATGTAACCTCTTTTTCCTAAGAATCTAAAAATAATATCTAAAACTGCAGTACCTACAGCCGATAAAATAAAGACAAAAATGAATGCATAAAACATTGAAAAATACATGTCAATCACAATAACCCATTAAACTTATTATATCTTTTAATTTTTCATGATATAAATAATTTACACTAATTTAATTAATTTCATACCTTAAAATAGCCGCCATACCACCTAAGCTTTCCAATTGTTTTCCACCTTCATGCTCACTACTTACAACCATTACCTCCCCTTTCATGTTTTCAACCATGTCCATTAATTCACCCATGTTTTCGCTGGCAACTTTAGTATCCAAAATCAACAGTTGACTAACCGCGCCTAAATTAATGGCATTTTTAGTTTCTTTTGCACCATAAGCAATTTTAGATGAATTTCTACCAATTTCTGAAAGCAGATTGTCAATAGCTCCCATTTCCAAAGCAACCCTATTTTCTGAAGTTAACTTTTCAACTGTTCCTTTTTTAAGAACTTCGGAAATCCCATTGCGGCCGCCGGAGCCTGTTGGTTCAATAATCGAAATTTTTGCCAAGTCCTTATGATTGTCCTTAAGATAATCATAAAAATCGTTTTTGACAAAGCCAGGTCCTGCAATTACAATATTCTGTATTGAATCAAACTTGACTATGGATTCCACAACCTTTTCATAAAACTGAACAATATTTTTCTGCCTGTTCTTGTCTATAATCCTTTTTCCTGAGACATTCCCTTTAATCGGACCATAATATTCAATACCGTACTGCCTCATAAGGCCCAATGTCGCAGTATCATCTTCCAAAACTACAATTATCGCAGATAGTTTTTTTGATGCATCAATGGCTTGGTTGAGTCTTTTGATTGCCCAATTAGGCCATCTTTCCTTTTTAATGGTGATTGGAGTGTTTAACTTAACTTCCAAGGTATGGTGAGATCCCAGAGGAATCAGATCTTCAGGTCCCCGTGTAATGACTCCTGTTAATCTTAATTTTCCTGTGAACAAATGAAAACTGATACTTTCAATATCCAAACCTAAATAAAATGTTTTTTTAACCCCTCTATCACTTCTTAGCTTATCGCCTGTATTGTCCTGGATACGCCTTGTTGTTTTAGAGGATGCATTGTCCCCAACTTCCACTATATGAGACAAATGCCATAAATCATCCAGTGTTTCTGGAACGATTTCGATTATTCCTTCCTTGGTATTCTGATTTAAAATTTTCATGATTTCACAATAACACTTTCTTGTTAATAATTTATATATCTATTAATTTAATATTATTAATGATTAAAATGAATGTTGGAATTATTGGAGGTAGTGACGGTTTAGGTAAAACCCTCATCTACTATTTTAGAGACGAATTTAATGTATTTATAACCGGAAGAGACCATAAGAAAGGTAAAACAGTAGCGGAAGAGTTGAATGTTAACTATATTGAATCAAATGTTGATTTGGCAAATATCTGTGACATATTGGTAATTTCCGTGCCTATCAACCATGCTTCAGATGTCATACGGGAAGTTGCCCCGTTCATGAAAGAGGGGAGCCTGATGGTTGATGTGACTTCCGTTAAAGAGGAACCGTCTAAAACAATGGCAGAAGTACTGCCCGAAACTATCGAATACATCCCAACACACCCTATTTTTGGTCCTAGAACAACTGATTTGAACAACCAGGTTATTGTTCTTACACCAGACAAGAAAGGTAAATGGTATGATAAGGTTTATAGATACCTTGAAAGCAAAAATATGAGAATAATTGAGACTACAGCTCAAAAACATGATTATATGATGAGTATTGTCCAAGTTTTAACCCACTTTTCATTCATTTCAACAGCTTCAACAATCGAGAAACTGAAAGTCGATTTGTCTGAAACCGAAGATTATGAAAGTCCCATCTACAACCTCATGATAGATATGATTGCCCGTATTGTTGCTCAAAATCCATACTTAACATACTACATCCAATCCATGAACGATAACGGCCCGAAAATCAGAAATACTTTCGCCGATGCCGTGCTCGAACTAAGGGATATTATCAATAATAAGGATGATGAGAAGTTTGTTGAAATTGCAATTAAGGCAACAAAACATATGGGTGATATTAAAAACGCTTTAGGTAGAAGTGATAAAGCAATTAGTGCACTGAATTTTGAATTTAAATATCTAAACAATTCTATTGGTGAGGAAATTGGTCTAAAACATATTTATTCAGGAAAAATACATGTTGGAATCCTTGAAGATTTAGACAATAAAACCGCATACCTCAATACCGGCAAAGAAATCAAGCCGTTCCGTATAGCTAATATCAGAATCTTAACTAAAAATGAACTTCATAATTGGAAAGTGAAAAATCTGAAAAAGACCGAGTCCATCAGCTGCGTGTTTACAAAGAACGTTCAGGTTGAAACCATAATAAAAACCGTTCTGCATAACAACAACATTATCAGCTGTGAATTGACCGATGAGTACAATGGCCCTCAAATAGATGATGATTGCATCAGTTTAACTTTCAAAATCACTGCAATAAGTAAAGAAGACATTGAAGATGTGAAAAAGCTATTCACTGGCTTTGGCGGAATCATAAGATAAATTGTTTTATACAATACGAACTAATGTTAAAGTGTCATAAAGTAATTAAATTTTTAAATCGACTATAACACTTTAACTTTCACTTATTTTATAAAAAAATATTTAATATAAATTTTATAAATCAATTAGAAATATTTAATCCTTTTTAGATTAAATAAGCTTTTTTTAAGGATAATTTAAAAACTCACAAAACCGAAACGTTTATATAGTAAAACATACACAGTATATCTGTCAATAAACTTACAAAAAGTTAATAAAAGATTGACGCAAATAACAATTATTACATCACAGCCATAAAAAAGGAGATGATATCATGGCAAAAAATGAAATTACTCTAAAAGTTGCAGAAGCAATTTCCCAAAAAGATGTTGGTCAAGGAGTCGCAAGACTTGATCCAAACGTAATGGATGACTTGAACATCAAAGAAAGGGACTTAATAGAAATCGTAGGAGAAAAAAGAACTGCAGCTATCGCTCTTCCTTCCCAAACCGATATTGGACTTGGAGTTATCAGAATTGACGGATTAGTACGTAAAAACTCAGGAGCAACTATCGGTGGAGAAGTCACAGTTAAAAAAACTAAAGCAACAGAAGCTAAAAAAGTTGTTTTAGCTCCAATTGAAAATAACATCCGTGTACAAGGAGATGTACGTGGTTTATTTGCAGGCAAAGTAATGGTGCAAGGAGATATCATTGGATCACAAATTAGAGCCCCAAAACCAAGTATGAACATGAGTTTCGGCAGCCTGTTTGATGAATTAATGGACTTCACACCTACAATGAAAGAAATCAAATTCGCAGTAATATCAACCAACCCAAAAGACATTGTAATCGTTGGTCCAAATACTGAAGTACAACTCCATGAAAGCCCGGTTGATGTAAGCAAAATCGAAGGAGTAGGAAATCTTGTAGATGTAAGCTACGAAGATATCGGCGGTCTTAAAGATGAAGTTAAAAAAGTAAGGGAAATGATTGAAATTCCTCTTAAAAGACCGGAACTCTTTGAAAAATTAGGTATTGCACCTCCAAAAGGAGTATTGATGCACGGCCCACCAGGTACCGGAAAAACATTACTTGCAAAAGCAGTAGCTAGCGAAAGTGATGCTCACTTCATTGCAATAAACGGACCTGAAATCATGAGCAAATATGTGGGCGGATCTGAAGAAAACCTAAGAGAATATTTCGAAGAAGCAGAAGAAAATTCTCCTTCAATCATATTTATCGATGAACTCGATGCAATTGCACCAAAAAGAGAAGAAACCAATGGAGAAGTTGAAAGAAGAACCGTTGCTCAACTTCTAACATTGATGGATGGTCTTAAATCCCGTGGCCAAGTAGTAGTGATTGGTGCAACTAACAGACCAGATTCTCTCGACCCAGCACTCAGGAGACCTGGAAGATTCGACCGTGAAATAGAAATCGGAGTACCTGATTCTGAAGAAAGAAAAGAGGTACTTGAAATCCACACAAGAAACATGCCTCTTGCAGAAGACGTAGATTTGGACAAAATTGCAAATACAACTCATGGATTTGTAGGAGCAGATCTCGAATCATTATGTAAAGAAGCTGCAATGAGAGTTGTTAGAAGAATCTTGCCGGAAATCCAAAACGATGAAGAGATTCCTGAAGAAGTAATGAAAAAAATAGTGGTTACTGGTGACGATTTCAAATCAGCACAAAAAGAAATTCAACCTTCCGCTTTAAGAGAAGTTCTCGTGCAAATCCCAGATATCAAATGGGATGATGTAGGTGGCCTTGACGATGTCAAACAGGAACTTAAAGAAGCTGTTGAATGGCCATTAAAACACCCTGATACCTTCCAACGCTTAGGAATAAGGCCTCCAAAAGGAACCTTGCTTTATGGAATTCCAGGAACCGGAAAAACATTATTAGCAAAAGCAGTAGCTAGCGAAAGTGAAGCAAACTTCATCTCAGTAAAAGGACCTGAACTTCTATCAAAATGGGTCGGGGAATCTGAAAAAGGCGTCAGAGAAGTATTTAGAAAAGCGAAACAAGCAGCACCAACAGTGATCTTTTTCGACGAAATTGATGCAATAGCCAGTGCACGTAGCGGAAATGACGCTGACAGCGGTGTAACTAAAAGAGTTGTAAACCAACTATTAACCGAAATGGACGGTTTAGAAGAACTTGAAGACGTAGCAATCATTGCTGCCACCAACAGACCAGACATTTTAGATGCTGGACTTATGAGACCTGGAAGATTTGACAGACACATCCAAGTTAAAGAACCTGATGAAGAAGCAAGAATTTCAATCTTTAAAGTCCACACTAAAAATATGCCGTTAGCAAAAGATGTTGACCTCAAAAAATTGGCAAAACACACCGATGGATATGTTGGTGCTGACATTGAAGCAGTTTGCAGAGAAGCAGCAATGTTGACTTTAAGAGAAAACCTCGAAGCTAATGAAATTCCATATAAATACTTTAAAGAAGCAATCGATAAAGTGAAACCTGGAAATAACCAGGAAGAACAGTTAGTTCAATACATGTAGGAAGAAAGTCCACAATTTCTTCCTTCTCTCTGTTATCTCTTTAAAAGAATTCTGACCATATTTAGGGAAAGATACAGAAATCTTTCCCAACCTCCATCTTATATAATTTCTCCACAAATGGGAAGATATGGAATCTTCCCACAACCTCTATAAAATTTAATGTTACTTTCTTGGAAGAATATCACTCGGATTGACTATCCTATTATTAAAATACTGTTTTTTATACTCTATAAATGGGAATCTTACCCCTTCAACACCATATTTGGGGTTAAAACCAAATATATTAATATATTCAACCAGATCATCACGTTCATTCCTTAAGGCTATTGTCACATTGCGCAGTGCTTTTGTATCGCCAATAGCCCTGTGAAAATTAACTGGTTCAACACCGTAATATTCTACAGCATCTATTAGCTTATGAGGATACTTCTTTCTGTCTTTAAGTACAGTCAATGTATCCAGCCAATAAACATTTTTTACAATGTCAAAAGCGTCATCGGGAAAATGTCTTTGCAGCAGACTGAAGACAAATGACAAATCGAATTGACAGTTATGAGCAATCATCAATGTTCCTGGAGTTAATCTGTCTGCAATATCCTCTGCAACCCTTTTTTCATCCAATCCCTCATTTTTCAACATGTCGTTTGTAATGCTGGTGATTTGGGTGATTCTTGGATGAATTGCCTTTCCGATATTTACAAACTCATCATAACATTCAGTTATAACGCCGTCTTCAACCGTAAGCATGGCAAGTTCAATGATTTCACAGTCCCTACAGTTCAATCCGGAAGTTTCAGTATCAAAAAATATCACTTTCATATTAACACTTTAAATCAATTTATATGGCATATCATCTTTATTTCTTGGATAATCATTAGTGGTTAGGGGTTTTCCTATCTTTTTAAGTCTATTATCCAATAATTCGCGCCCATCTTCACTTGCACAGAATATTGGAACCTTCAAACCATAATAATATGGCTGATATTTATCAGCATAATCCGAAATAGCTTTTGATGCACATGCTGTTACGATATCTGCATTGTCAAAAAGCATTTTAACTTCATCGGGACTTGCACCTGTCGTATGGGCAACGAAAATATAGACATTTACATCATCATCAACAGGATAATTTCTAATTTCCTCAATCATCGGTGAAGGAAGTATTGTTATTGCAATATTCTTAAATCCTTTATCTAAAGCCAATTTCAGACCTTCCAACTGATTCAATTCTGCAGTTTCAGGATTCAACACTACACTGCCCTTATCTTCAAGATTTTTAATGACTTCAGGTATTGGTGTTGTGCTTATAAGACCTGATACTCTTGCCCCTACGCCCTGTACAACACGGGGATTTGTCATGATTACTGTTCCGGATCCTTCACATGCCCCTACAACACAATCGATATTGCCGTTTTCCATGTTAGTTTTAAGGATTTCAGATATTCCTACAGTCACCACATCATCCATTTCAATTATCCTTTGAGGTGTGCACATTCCGAAGTCCTTTATTCTGAAATTAATGTTTTTTCGTATGAATTCCTCATTTAATTCCTCCACCCCATGCATCGCATGAAACATTGGGCAGTATTTAACATCTGAAGAACCCACTTCTGTTATTTCTCCGTTTTCGATAACTACATGAACTTTTCCGAGTGCTTCAATTACATGTTTATCCTTAGCCATATAACCACCAGTGATATTAGTTTTTGTCAAAATGATAAAAAAAGATATTGGTAAAAAAAATTGGTCTTCTGTCCAAATGGCCCATTTTCTTGAAAAAGAAAGTAATTTTTTACTTTTAAACAGTATTTTTAAACAAAGAATAACTTCTATATATTAAGAAAAACAATAATATTAATGATTAGTCAATTGTGAGGGATGAATTTGACTCAAAAAAGCGAAGCTCGAAAAGGCAATATCACTCCCGAAATGGAGTTTGTTGCCGAATATGAAAATATAGACGTGAATAAAATAGCTAAATTAATCGATAAAGGATTAGTTGTAATTCCTAAAAATATAAACGGACATTCAAAACCTTGCGGTATTGGCGAAGGATTGAAAACCAAAATTAATGCAAATATAGGATCATCATCTAAAATTGATGATATTGAACTTGAAATAAATAAGGCGAAACTAGCACAGGAATATGGTGCCGATGCTTTAATGGACTTGTCAACTGGTTCTGACTTGAAATTATTTAGAAAAAAAATCATGGATGCGGTAGAAATTTGCATTGGAACCGTGCCAATCTATGAAGCCGGAGTTGTCACTTTAGGCAAGAATAAGGAAATAATCGACATGGACCCTGACGATATTTTCAAGGCCATTGAAAATCAGGCAAAAGAAGGAGTGGACTTTATGACACTCCATTGCGGAATTACCAAAGATCTGGTTCAAAAACTAAAAGATGCAAACAGAATGATGGGCATTGTAAGCCGTGGAGGAACATTCATGGCTTCTTGGATTAACCATAACGATATGGAAAACCCATTATACGAAAATTACGATTATCTACTTGAATTATCCTATGAATACGACATCACATTATCATTAGGTGATGGCTTAAGGCCCGGTTGTTTAGCGGACGCAAGCGACATCCCTCAAATTCAAGAGCTTGTAAACCTTGGAGGCCTTGTTAAAAGAGCCCAAGATGCCAATGTGCAGGTTATGGTGGAAGGCCCCGGCCATATGCCATTAAATCAAATCAAGGCAAATATGGAAATTCAAAAAACAGTTTGTCACGGAGCCCCCTTTTATGTTTTAGGACCTCTTGTAACTGACATTGCACCCGGCTATGACCACATTACCGGAGCAATAGGTGGAGCAATAGCTGCAACTGCAGGCGCTAATTTCCTGTGTTATGTCACCCCTGCCGAACACCTGTCCCTTCCTAGCTTGGAAGATGTTAAGGAAGGAGTCATCGCATCAAAAATTGCAGCGGAAGCTGCTGATGTGGCAAAAGGCTTAGACTCAGCATGGACTCGTGAAAAAGCCATGGCAAAAGCCCGCAGAGAATTCGATTGGGAAAAACAATTTGAATTGGCATTAGACAAATCCAAACCAAGAACCTACAGGGACAAATGTGAACTTGACGATAATGAAATGTGTGCAATGTGTGGAGAATATTGTGCAGTAAAAATAGCTAAAGGCGATTTTTAATGAAATACCAAGAATTAGTAGATGTCTACTCAGCTTTAGAGGCAACTACAAAAAGACTAGAGAAAACTGAAATAATAGCGGAATACCTGAAAAAATTGGATTCAGATACCATTGAAAAAGTAGGACTTCTAATTTTAGGTGCCGTATTTCCAGCTTGGAGTTCAGAAGAAATTGGAATTGGCGGAAAATTAGTGGAAAGAGCAGTTGCAGAAGCTGTTGGAACTACACCCTCCACAGTTGAAGATGCAGTTCGTGATGAAGGAGATATTGGGCTAGCATGCGTCAAATTATATGCTAAAAAATCCCAAATGACCTTTTTCTCACAGCCTTTAACAATCGACTTTGTCTTCAATAGCTTGCGCAAATTATCCACAATCAGCGGTTCAAGATCCACCAATCGTAAAATAGCAATCTTATTAGAGTTATTAAGTCAGGCAAGTGCAACAGAAGCCAAATACTTAACCCGTACCATTACTGAAGAATTAAGAATCGGTGTAGGGGACGGAGTGGTCCGGGATGCAATAGCACAGGCATTTGACATTGATAAGGCCATTGTTGAAAGAGCACAAATGCTTACAAACGATTTTTCAGTGGTTGCAAGAACCGCAAAAGAAGAAGGTAGTGCAGGTTTAGAAAAACTTAATCTAACCCCCGGAACACCTGTCAAGCCAATGCTGGCGCAGCTTGCACCCCCATTGAATGAGATTATTCCTGAAATGGGTATGGCAATCTGTGATACAAAATATGACGGCATCAGGCTGCAGGTTCATAGAAGCGGTGATGAAATCAACATATTTACCCGCAGGCTCGAAAACATCACACATGCCCTTCCAGAAATCGTTGAGCTATTTGATGAGCATTTACCTCATGAGGACTATATTGTGGAAGGTGAAGTGATAGCTACAAGAAACGGCAAGCCCCTGCCTTTCCAAAACATATTGCATCGTGTCAGAAGAAAATACAATGTTGAAGAAGCAATGGAAAATGTCCCATTAAAATTATACTTATTTGACGTGCTTTACTATAAAGTTCCAATGATTGACGAACCTTTAAAAACAAGAAGGGAAGTGTTGGAAGAAATTGTTGACGTTTCTGTCGATGAAATGAATCTAAGCAACATGATTATTGGAACAGAAGACAACATCCCCGAAATCCAAGAGTTGTTCGAAACATCAATACAGGAAGGTCATGAAGGAATAATGATAAAGGATTCCACCGCACCATATATTCCTGGACTTAGAGGCAAAAAAATGCTTAAATTCAAAGCGGAACCTGAAACCTTAGATATGGTTGTCATTGGAGGAACCTACGGTAAAGGTAAAAGAGGAGACTTTGTCGGGTCATACCTAGTGGCTTTAAGGGATGAAAATGATGATTTTAAAAGTGTGGCTTATGCCGCAACAGGTCTTGATGATGCCACTTTAGAATATCTGACCGGGAAAATGAAAGAAATTGAAATCTCAACAAAGGGAAAGGAAATTATTGTCGAGCCAAAAATAGTCCTGGAAATCGCATTTTCAGAAATCGTCGAATCTCCTGAATATGAAACCGGATACTCCTTGAGATTCCCTGTTGTTAAAAATATAAGAAAAGATAAAGGTCCGATGGATGCGGACACTGTTGAGAGGTTAATTTCCATGTACAATACTGGAAATTAAATCTCAGGCAATTTTTTAACATTGGTGATTACTATTCTTGTAATAGGATAAACAATAATCTCATATATTGTCTTGAACAATGCTTGAACTACAATCATCATCACCAATGCCTCCAAAGGCATTGTTCCAACAAATCCGATTATGATAAATATAATTGCATCCAAACCTTCGCCGAATAATGTTGATACGATGCATCTGAAAAATAGCTTGTCATCATCCCATTTTTTAAGATAAACCATTGTCTTTGCATTGACGATGGATCCGACCAGGTATGCTGCGAAGCTGGCAATCAATAATCTAAATGTTGACCCTAAAACAATGCTGAAAGCCTGTGAATTTTCAAAAAATGCCGGTGCCGGAAGCCAAATTGTAACATTATAACAGATGACAGCAATCAGATTCATGAAAAACCCAAGCAATATTACGCGACGGGCATTATCATAACCATAAACTTCAGCAAGCACATCATTAACAATGTAAATAATAGGAAATATCATTACGCCACAAGGCAATATGAATGAAAAGAAATCGAATGTCTTTCCTGCAATGATATTTGAAATAATCAGACATGCAGTGAAAACACCCGCCAACATTGCATATAATTCCGTTTTAGTCAAATTTTCAAACATGATTATACTATATTTTTAATTATAAATAAATTTTACAAGTTTAAATCCTATAAGCTATTTCTACTTTGAATATCAATTAAAAATATGGAAATTACAGATGATAAACTATTGAAAATAGCTTTAATAACCTCTCTTATTGGAATAATCGGACTAATCCTATTTACTCCAACGATTGAAGTTAAAAAAGTGGATATCTCAGATATCACAAGGTCCATGATTGACGAAAAGATATGTATTAATGGAGTTATAACCGACATTTCACAGTCAAGCTCAAAAAGCAATTATTTTTTAACCATCAACGATGGTGAAAGCCAAATAACCCTAATCATATTCGAAAAGCAGGTAGCTGAAATTCAATCAAAAAACTTGGATATTGAGGACTTTAAAGACCGTAAAGTTGAGGTTACAGGAACGGTCACGGAATACAAATCCAATTTAGAATTGATTTTATCCAGTGGAGACAGTTTAAGAATTATTGTCTAAGCATATATTTTTATTTAAAAAAATTCAAAAATAATAATGATAAACAAATTAGGGATTTTAAATATGTCTGATAAAAAAAGATTATTTGGAACATTTGGAGTTAGAAGAACAGCTAATGATGTTTTAACTCCTGAATTCGCATCTAGACTTGCGGCTTGTTATGGTTCACAGATTCAAGGAACAGTTGCTGTAGGAGGAGACACCAGAACCTCAACACCTATGCTAAAAGAAGCTGTAAAAGCAGGACTTTTATCTTCTGGTTGTGATGTTGTGGATTTAGGAATACTTCCAACACCAGGTGTTCAATTTGCGGTTCGTAAATATTACAACGGGGGAGTTATGATTACCGCTTCACATAATCCTCCAATGTATAACGGAATTAAATTTTTAGATGAGGATGGAATCGGAATTGCAGAAGATATGGAACTTGCAATTGAAAGATTATACTTCGATGAAGAACCTATCAGAGTCGAATATTCTAAAATCGGAGAAATATACAATAACGACAAAATAATCGAGGAATACGTTGATGAAGCAATATCTAAAGTGGATGCTGAAGCAATCAGAAACGCTAAATTAAAGGTTGTTCTAGACTGTGGATGTGGAGCAGGCTGTTATACCGCACCTTATCTAATTCAAAAGTTAGGCTGTGAATTAACAACACTGCATTGCCAAGCTGATGGATTTTTCCCGGGACGTGACCCTGAACCGATTGAAGAAAACTTAAGCGATTTAATAACTGTAGTAAAGGAATTGAATGCGGACATCGGTATTGCTCATGACGGAGATGCTGATAGAACCATCTGCATCGATGAGAATGGAAATTTCGTTTTGGGAGATAAGACATTTACCCTTGTTGAAAAGCAGATGCTTAAAGAGAATAACGGAGGCACTATCGTCACTACTGTTGCAACATCCCAAGCTATATATGATGTTGCAGAGGAATACAACGGGAATGTAATAGCTACTGCAGTTGGAGACCTGCTTGTAGCACGTAAACTTAAAGATGAAGATGGATTATTCGGTGGAGAAGAAAACGGAGGCTTGATTTTCCCGGACTTCGTTTATGGAAGAGATGCCGTGATGACCGTTGCCAAAATATTGGAAATCATTGCTAAAGAGAAAAAGACACTATCTGAACTGGTTTGTGAACTTCCGGTTTATTATGCCAAAAAGATGAAAATCGAATGTCCTGATGATCAAAAAGAGTTTGTTATGTCAAGCATTGCAGAAGAGATTCAAAAAACAACTGATTTCGAATTAGATCTTACTGACGGTGTTAAAATTCTAAAAGAAGATGGTTGGGTAATCATAAGACCATCTGGAACTGAACCGATATTCAGATGCTTTGCCGAGTCAGATTCCCAGCAGAAGGCTGATGAAATGACAGAATGGGGAATCAGTTTAATTAAAAAATATAAAAAATAAATGAATCAAAAACCATCACCGATTCATTGCCATTAAATTGAAAATAGAATGGATTAAAATTACTTTTGCAACTATGCTTTTGATTTAATCACAGTTATCTTTAAAATATTAATAGCTGCAACACCAATCATTAAAATAAAAATTGCAAACATATATGGAATGATAAAAATAGTTAAAAATATTCCAAACATTCTTCTTTTAAGAAAAATGCATCCTCATTATCAGGATTTCTAAGCAATACCATATTGAAACTATCAACAGCTTCTTCAAATTGACCTAATTCCATTAAAACAACACCTTTATTCAATAAAAAGTCAATATTATATTTTTCCAAAGATATTGCCTTATTAAAACATTCCAAAGCCTCATCAAGCTTTCCCAAATCAATATATGCATTGCCCATCCTATTGATTGCTGAAGCATCCATTTCAGAATCATCCAAACATACTTCAACTGCCTTATCGAAAGATTCGATAGCTTCCTCAAGCATTCCCATGTCAGTTAACAGATTGCCGCGGGAGTTCCACACTTCAGGATTTTCGCCGTCGATAACAATGAGCTTATCATAAACTTTTAAAGCATCATCATATCTGCCAAGCATTTCTAAAATAAAACCTCTCCAATACAACACTATCGGACTGCTTGGCCTGTAATTATATGCAATATTGCTGATTTTTAATGCCTCATTAATATTTCCGGAATTTAGAAGAGCAATAGCCTTGTTATTTAAGATATAAATGTTATCCGGCTCTATTTCCAAAGCCTTATCATAACATTCAATGGCTTCAATGAATTTTCCGAGCCTGGAGAGATTATCTCCCTGCTTGTTAAGCAGATAGACATCATGAGGGTCAAGCCTCAAAGCGGCGTCATAACACATTGTGGATTTATCGAACTTACCGCTGTCAAAAAGGATGTCTGCACGTTTAGTAATCATTGCCTTTTCATCAATCTTGTCGCCTTTCCAATCATCTATGTTGATTTTTTCAAAATATATAATCTGAAACTTTTCATTAGGATCAATTCTTCCGCCGTACATCTTTTTGAATTCTCTAAGCATGTCATCGGAATCTTTAAAACCCTCTTCACGGGCCAATTCGTCATTACCTAAAATTTCCTCAAATGAAATGTCTTCAATAGCTGTGACAAAAGCTTCAAAAATCTTCATTTTTTCTTTGGAAACCAAATTCCAATAGCAATAAAGTCTGTCTCCAACTTTAAGCGGTGTCTTCCATGCTTTACGTATAGTTCTGGTTTTCTTACCAGTGATAACATCAATATCATTGCTTGAAAATGATAAAATTGGCATTTATGACACTCCCTTAAATTATCTGTTCTCCGAATTCACCTGATTTGACCTTAACAATCCCGTCGAAATATGGTTTGATCTCTTCAGCTAACTTAACCAGATCATGAGGATTGGGAACCTCAACTTTTTCCAAAGCCGGATCCAAGACGTTCTTATTTCTAAATTGTTGAATAGTATATATATCAGCATTAATTTCATCGACTAAATTAATAATATCCTTTTTTGTATGCAATGTCGGAACAAAGGTTGTCCTAGCTTCCAAATGAACTCCTGCCTGATTAATCAATTCCATTGATTTTTTAACTTCAAAGCCCACATTGGCTCCGGTGATTTTCCTGTATTTTGAAAATGTGGTTTTAACATCCAAAGAAATGAAATCAAGCAAATCCAAATCCAATATCCTTTTCAGGTTATCCGGATAGATTCCGCTTGTATCAAGTTTTGTCTTCAATCCTATTTGACGCACATATTTTAAAATATCAATAACGGCATCCACCTGAACCAATGGCTCTCCGCCAGAAATTACAACCGCGTCTAAAAAATCAGCTGAGGAATCGATTTCATGTTTAACTTTTTCAAATGACCATTCTGTATTGTCATCCAAAAGTTCAACATTGTGGCAATATCTGCATGCCAATGGGCATTTTGACATGAAAATAACTAAAGACATATTTCCATGGAATTCAACAGAAGATATTACAGTTCCTCCAATATACATTAGCTTAAAACCTCTTTTAAAATATCAATGAATTTTTTGTCATCTTCAAGGGTGCAGATGCTAATCCTAATCCAATACTCATCCAAACCTTTAAATGAAGTACAATCCCTCACTATAATTCCTTTTTTCATGAGTTCCAAAGCCAATTCACTAGCTGTAAACCCAGTGTCCTTTACACGAATCAATATAAAGTTAGATTTAGACGGGAACGGATCTAATCCATCGATTTTTGACACTTCATCATATAGATACTGTCTTGATTCTATTCCTTTCCTGATTGATTCTTCAATGTAATCCTTATCCCTAAAAGTGTTGAGTGCAGCTGCAAAAGACAATCTTGTAAGAGAAAATACCGGTTTGATCCTGTGCATATACTCAATGATTTCCGCACATGCCAAGCCATAACCAATCCTCATTCCTGCAAGACCCAATACTTTAGACATTGTACGAATGATGAAAATATTATCAAATTCATTAATCAAATCCTTATTGGTAACTTCAGAATATTCAAAGTAAGCTTCATCAATAACAATTAGAACATCCTTGTTTTTGGAAGCGATTTCCTTTAATGTTTCTTTATCGATTAATGTGCCTGTAGGGTTGTTTGGACTGCACAGGAAAATCATTTTGGTCTTGTCACTAATGGCCTGATTGATTGAATCTACATCCAGCCCATTTTTTTCCAAATCCCATTTTGCATAGACAGGAATTGCACCGTATTGCTTTAATAAATATTCATAGTACATATAAGACGGTAAAGGAACAATGAACTCATCACCATTATCAATGAATGTCTTTGCTAAAACATCAATGATTTCATCAGCTCCATCCCCACCGATAATTACCTGCGAATCGTCAACTCCAGAATATTTGGCAATTTCTGAAACCAGCTCATGTAATTGTGATTCAGGATATCTGTTTATTGAATTAATCTCCTTTTTAATAGCTTCCAATGCTTTAGGAGAAGGACCCCATGGATTTTCATTGGATCCTAATTTAATAATATCCTCTTTTTTTAGATTGAAATCCTTTGCAATCTCATCTTGAGACCTTCCCGGAACATAGGAATCCATTTCATCTACAATTTTCCTTGCTTTCATGATTTAATCTTCCTTATACTGTTTAGAAAGTTTAACGTAATTATCTGCATTGTTCTGAATAAGTTCAACTTGTTCAGGAGTTAACTCTTTAATAGCTTTGGCCGGAACGCCTAAAATTAAACTTCCTTCGGGGAATTCTTTTCCTTCACTTACGACGGCCCCCGCACCTACAATTGAATTTTTAGAGATGTGTGCGCCGTTAAGAACTGTTGCATTCATCCCAATTAAAACATTGTCATCCAATTTGCATCCATGGACAACAGCACCATGACCAACAGAAACGTTTTTGCCTATTTCAACTGGAAATCCTTTAGTACAGTGTACGACACAATTATCCTGGACATTTGAATTGTCACCAATAGTTATTGAGTCTGTGTCCCCTCTAATTACGGCACCATGCCATACAGAGACATTTTCACCTAATTCAACATCACCTAATACCTGTGCGCCTGGGCATATTACAATAGAGTCTTTTTTATTTTCCATAATATCGCCGATTTATTTCTTTTTTGCATTTTTATCTTGTATAATATGATTCTGTTTTACCAATACTCTTGTATCGGAGGGTACATCATCATACAACAAAACCCCTGAACCTATAGTGGAATTGAATCCTACTTTTACACCCGGTGAAAAACTAGAATTGATTCCTGTTTTGACTGAATCGCCAATAATTGATCCGAGTTTGCGTCTTCCACTATCAATCATTTGATTTTTGATTTTGGTCTTTACAGACCTGTTATCGAAACGTAAGTTTGCAATGTTGGTTCCTGCAGCTATGTTACAATTGGAACCGATTACTGAGTCTCCGACATAACTCAAATGGCTTACATTTGTATTTTCCATAATAATGGAATTTTTAATTTCCACAGCATTTCCTACATGAACATTGTCTCCGAAGTAAGAATTGCCACGAATATAGGAGTTTGGTCCGATATCGCAATCTTTTCCTATGTAAACATTACCTTCAATGTATACTCCAGCCCTGATAATGCTGCCTTCATCTAAAAATATTTCACCATGAATGTGAGCTCCTTCTTCAATTTTTCCCTTAATTTCTGTTTTAAGCTCACTGATTAAAGCTTCATTAACTTCAATTAATTCCCATGGCCTTCCCACATCAATCCAATCTTTACTTGTTTTATGGCCAATTACTTTTTTGCCTTCCTTGATTTGCATACTTACTGAGTCGGTGATTTCATATTCGCCTCTTTCAGAGAGTTCTGTTCTTTTAATCTTTTCAAAAATATCCTTATTGAAAACATATATTCCCGCATTGACAAGATTGCTTGGAGCTTCCTCTTTTTTAGGCTTTTCGACAATGCTTTTTATGTTTCCGTCTTCAATTTCGACTACTCCGAAAGCGGACGGGTCGTCAACTTCAGTTAAAAGCATCAATGTATCCGGACACATATAATTGTATTTTTTGATGATTTCATTGATGATTTCATTGTCCAAAATAATATCACCATTCAATACAATCAAACTATCTTCAATAAAATCTTCCCCATAGGAAATTGCATTGGCTGTTCCTAAGAAATCTTTCTGTGTTTTATAAGTTATTCTAACACCAAAATCGCTACCGTCACCGAAGTAATCTCTAACCATCTCTTCTTTATAACGAACGATTAATAAAATATCCTTAATTCCATTATCTCTCAAGGATTCAATATTATATTGCATAATTGGTTTTCCAGCAACCGGCAACATGGTCTTAGGCTTTGTAAGTGTTAATGGCCTCATCCTAGACCCTTCACCGGCGCTTAAAATAATCGCTTTCACTTTAATTATCCCCTTGAAAATTTCTAATATTATTATATGTTTAACTCTCTTATTATTAATTAACTTTCCTAAAATTAAATGACTAATTATAAATAATAGTTGAAATATACTAGAACCATATTAGCTATGCTGATAAACAATAAAAAAAGGAGATTATTAAAATGACTGTATATGTTTGTTTACACTGTGAATACAGATTCGACACAGAAAAAGGTGACCCTTCATACAACATCCCTGCTGGAGCAACTCCTGCAGATATGCCAGATGACTGGGTATGCCCAGAATGTGCTGCTCTTGGAAAAGACGCATTCATTGTAGAAGAAGAATAGATTTCTTCTTCTCAAAATTTTTATTCTTCTTTTTTTTTACTTTTAGAAATTGATTAAAAACTTATTTTCAATTTAACCATCGTATAACCCTTGCCAAAATATCAACTTTATGGAATGTCATTTATTCTACATTTTAAGATGCAAGTTATCGCTTACATTCGAAAAACTATATAAATAAGATTGTAAAAATTAAATAATAGGCAAAATACATCAATATTCAAAAAAGAAAAACATTAAGGCGATTAAAATGTTAGGTTTAGGCAAAAAAAATTTAGACAACGAAGACGTAAAAAATCCTCCAAGCGATGATTCATATCCAATAATCAGCACATTATATTCAAAAAACAATAAAATAACCGTGAACACATTATCACTTACAATACTTGATTTAATCAACAAAAACCAAATCAAATGTGAAATTGACTTGAATGAATCGTATAATGTCGGCAAAAAGTTAACCCAAGACGATATGGAAGTCATGAAGAAGATAACCCTCAGGATAGCCAATAAAGGTGAATTGAAAACTTCCGAAACAATAGCCATCAATCTGCTTAAGACCATAAATAAGAATAAGAAATTCAACTTGAAGAACATGGCAAAGCAAAGCAACAATACTGCAAACGCAAACAAATTTGAAAAAGACTTTGTTGAATATGTTAAAGCCTTAAAAAATGAAAATGGCTACGACGATGGAAATTACAGGAATCTTTTGGAAAACGGCAAACTAACAAAAGAGGGAAAAGAAGCTAAAAAATCATGGAACAACTTCAAGGATTACCTGAAATCCGAAGAATTGACCGGAAAATATCCACCCGAATCAGCTGAAGAAAATTCCTCACAGATAATCTACGGATCATGCTTTGACATTGAAAAAGATGCGCTGAAACTGAGGGAAAATAATACAAATCTGACTGATTTTATCGATAAGGACGGATACAAATTATTGAATATAATATTCAACAATGCATTATCAAATGTCAGTAAAAAATCAAAAGGCACAGGAATATTTTACGGAGTAAACGATAAATACACCATACCTGGCGGAGGATAAACTCCTCCAATTGCCAATTGAAAAGAAAACCATCATCTCTAAAACAAAAATTATTTGGTGCAGACCAGTATTATACCAATTTTTAAATGACCATCTAAAACATTGCCCCAAGCTTATTAATTATTAAGATAATAAATTAAAATTGTTTTTAAAGGGGATTTGAATCATGACATCAAGTAAAGAATATCTGGATTACATATTAGATCAGTTGTCAGACCTAGACGACATATCTTATAGGGCAATGATGGGAGAATACATTATTTACTATCATGGCAAGATTGTCGGAGGCATCTACGATGACCGCTTCCTTGTCAAACCCGTAAAATCAGCAATAGAGATGATGCCCGATGCAAATAGGGAATTGCCCTATGAAGGTGCAAAAGAAATGCTGCTTGTCGATGACATAGAAAATAGGGAGTTTCTAAAAGAACTGATTGAAGCAATGTATGAAGAGCTTCCCGCTGCAAAGAAAAGGCGCAAATGACTTGAAATTACTGGAAACAAAAACTTCAAAAAAAAGAGAATTGGATAGTCTATTCCAATTTATTCAAAACCTATTCAAGACTTTATTTTCCAAAAAACATCGGAAATTAACTTTGGAAAACTCGATTTTATCGCACGTATTTTAGTCAAAAAACCCATTTATACCTTAAAACATTATATCAATGTTTAAAACAAGCTATATTTAAAAAAAAGTAATTTTGAAGATGAAAATCATCTTCATAAGTTTTCATTGATTATTTTTACACATGTCTCTTTAATCTCTTCTGCCCTTTCAGCGTCACGAGATTCTAAAGTTATTCTAATGTAATCTTCAGTTCCTGAAGGCCTTACCAAAACCCAGCTGTCATCTTCGAATGTTAATCTGACTCCATCAAGAGGATTGACTTCTACAATATCATCGAATGCATCAGTCAATAGCTCTTCCATGTTTTCCATCACTTTAACTTTAGCTTCTTTGGAGCAGGTTATTTTTTCACGGATATTCGGATAAGACGGAATCTGTTCCAATAGTTCAGATAGCTTGCCGTCCCTTGAAACGATTTCTGCCATTCTCAATCCTGAAAGAATTCCGTCAGGACACATGCAGAAGTCCGGGTGCAGCCAAGTTCCTGAAGGTTCTCCACCAAAGGCCGCATTTTCCTCGATAATCACTTCAGCAACATTCACATCACCTACAGGTGTTCTTAATACTCTTCCTTTTACGGATTCGTCCATACACAAACCTGCATCTACGGTTGTTACGATGTCTCCGTCGAACTCTTTTGAAATCAATGCTAAAAGTGAATCGAACGGTGATACATTACCTTTTTCATCAACGGTAATCATTCTGTCAGCATCTCCGTCATGGGCTACTCCCAAATCAGCGCCGATAGCTACAACTGTTTTCATTAGGGTCTGTAAGTTTTCTTCATTCGGTTCAGGGTTTCTTCCTGGGAAAAATCCGTCAGGCTGTGAATTTAAGGTTGTTACTTCGCATCCTGCTTTTCTGAATACTAAAGGTGATATTTCGCTTCCTGCACCGGATGCACAGTCAATGACCACTTTCAAGCCTTCTTTAATATCGACCATATTTACCAAATCATCGACATACTGGCCTTTGATTTCTTCGTTGACATTTAATTTTCCGACCTTATCCCATGACACTGAAATATAAGATTTATTTGCATAGATTTCTTCGATTTCGGCTTCTTGAACTGCGGTATATGCCATCCCATTTTTATTCCATAACTTAATTCCGTTGTACTGTGAAGGATTATGGGAAGCTGTTAGCATGATTCCCGCATCAGCACCTAATTTTTCGGTAGCATATCCGACTAAAGGGGTTGGAACCATACCTATTTTAATCACATTAACTCCGCTTTCAAGCAATCCTGCGCAAATAGCCTGGTCGAGCATTTCATTTGTTGTTCTTGTATCGTGACCTAAAACCACTGTACCATTGTTTCCCAAATAATAGGCTAATGATTTACCTACGTTCAATGCAAGTTCACAGGTCACTTCAGAACCTATCAATCCTCTTATTCCGGATGTTCCAAATAGTTTTTTCGCTGCCATATTCTCACCTATGCACCGAATTTATGAGCATAATTCATTAAGTCCATCATTATATTCATCACATCTGATCCTCTGATTCTGTTGAGTCCTCCTTTTGCACATGCCCTTTCGGAGAATTCACAAACATCATCAACCCTTACTTCAGGACCTCTGATTAATACAGGTACTGGGTCTCCAGAGTGGTTCATTACAGAAATTGGAGTTGAATGGTCAGCTGTTAAGTAGATATAAACATCCTCAAGTTTTATCAGTTCGCTCATGACTACTTCGTCAACTTTCTCTATGAATTCCTTTTTCTCTATGGTTTGGCCGTCGTGACCTGCTTCGTCAGCCCCGTCAATGTTTATCAGGAAAAAGTCATGGTCTGAATTTTTTACTTGGTCTATGATGGTATCTCTGATGTTATACAAGTTTGTGTCAATTCCGCCGGTCACATCTTCCATTTCAATAATGTCCATTCCTGCAAATCTTCCGATTCCCATGATAAGTCCGGTTTCTGCAATGCATGCTGAATTTATTTCATATTTGTCGTTTAACTGTTCGACAACCGGCACTTCTCCTGCACCACGAGGAATGACAACGTTCGCTGGCGGTTTGCCTTCTTCAATTCTTTTTAAGTTAACTGGGTGATCTTTAACCATTTCATAAGTTTTTTTGACTAATTTGTTCAAGATGTCTGCGGTTCTTGCCGCTTCAGGTGTGTCGTCTAAAGCCCTTACTTCTTTAGGCTTATTGCCTTCCACTTTAGGGTCTGCATCGCTTACTTTATCGGAGAGTCCTTCTCCCCTTAAAACTAAAACTGCCCTGTGGCCTGTGGATTCTTTGAAAATAATTTTAATGTCAGGATAGTCCTCTAAAACCATCTTATTCAATTCTTCAACTATCTCTTTAGTGCCTTCTTTGATTCTTCCGGCACGCCTGTCAGTTACAATAAAATCCTCATCTGCTGTTGAAAAGTTGCATCTGAATGCAATATCTCCCGGAAGCACTTCCAATCCGACACCATTTGCCTCAAACGGACCCCTTCCAGTATATACTTCATAAGGATTGTAGCCTAAAATAGATAAATGTGCGGTGTCACTTCCAGGGATGATTCCCGGAGCTATTGAATCCATAATACCTGTAATTCCTTCTTCAGCCATTTTATCCATATTTGGAGTATTAGCTGCTTCCAAAGGAGTTTTATTACCAAATTCTTTAATTGGACGGTCACCCATACCATCCATAATTAAAATAATTCCTTTCATAAATATCACCTAATAGATTATACTAATATAATTTTTATTTTTAGTAGTTATATAATTTATTTAAAAACTAGATTAAAATTCTAAATTGAACTTTAGAAAAAAAAGTTACATTAATAAGATTCCAACGAGAGCGCCAACAACTGTTGCAATCAAATTCACATGTTCGTTGGTCAACAAGTTCCTATTTTCAAAAAGAGCACCTAAAATACTGTCCATAAAGCAGCCCACAGTACCTGAAATTATAGAAACCAGGATTGCAGTCAAAGGATTTGGAATAATGCCTAAAAAGTAAGCGGCAATCCCGATAATTGCTGCACCGACCATACCTGCTGCAGTTCCCAATGTTGATACCGCCCCATTAGTTCCAGGATCCACCTTCTGCAATGTAGTAATCAAACGTGGCTGATATAAAACACCGATTTCAGAAGCTAGCGTATCTGCTGTTGCAGTTGCAATTGCACCTATAAACCCTCCTACAAGAGGGGAATAGAATCCTCCAAAAGCGGCCATAAAACAAGCGACAACACCGTTTGATATAACATTTTTAGAAGTCCTTCTGCCTTCAAACTCCCCTAAAGACATTTTATATTTTTTTGAATATTTTGTGGCGAACAATGACATTACAAGAAACAGGACAATTAACAGCAACCAGTTTGCCCCAGCCGAAAATATGATTACAATGCCCATTATAACCATTACGGCGGCACCAACCAAATCCAAAGATTTTCTTTTATAGGTTATTGCTGCTAAAATAAATAAGAGGATAACATAAATCCAATTAACCATCATTGATTCAACCATACTACCACAACATCCACTATTAATTATATGTTTAAAAGAATATAAAAGTATTAGTTAATTTTAATAAATATCTGACAAAGTTTTAACAAAGGACAACCACCCACCACAATCCAAAAACGGGTCAAAATTAGATTATCATTTAATTAAAAATACGAATGAAAATTTTAAATATAATCACATGACCTTAATAATTATCAAACATCCTTTTAATTAAATATAGGTATTAATTAGAAATAATGAAAAAATAATTTGGTAATCTACATGAATTGATATAATTTCTTAAAAAAAAGAAAAAATTAAGAAAAATTATTTCTTAAATCTTCTGATTTGAGTTGATCCGATAGCTAATATGACCAACAGCAATACGAATATTGGGTTACCTGTTGCATGTTTAGTCAAGTCAACAGCATTACCACTGTCCGCATCACTTCCATTCGGACTTGGACTTGGGCTTGGAGAGTCTTTGTTGTGAACTTGAATATCGGTTATTGTCTCATTGGCGTCGTATTTTTTATCACCGGAATATGATACGATAACTTTGTGGTCGCCTTCAGGCAAATCAGGAATGACAAATACCGCTTTACCGTCACTTACTTCTTCGGTGTACTCTTTACCTTCAATATTGATTGTGACTGTGCCGGTTGCATCACTTGGAAGATTTACAACAACTGTAGCGTCATCTCCTTGGTAGATATCGTCGCCAGTAGCTTGAATAGGTGTTGCGACTTTGGTTACTGTGAATTGGGTTGTTGTTGTGCTTGGCAAGTATTTTCCATCACCTTCATAAGTCACGGTTGCATCGTATTCTCCGCTTGGAAGTTCCGGAATGACAACTTTAGCTTTGCCGTTTACGATTGTTCCGTAGTATCCTACGCCATTAATGTCAACCAATACACGACCGGTTGCATCGCTAGGAACAATGACTGTAATAACCTCATCATTTCCAACACTAATGTTTTTACTGGAAGCTTCCACAGTTGATTCGCATTTGGATACAATGAACTGACCGGTTGTTGAATTTCCAACATAATTCTCATCACCATCATACATGACAGCAACAGTCTTATTACCCGCCTCTAATCCATCAACATTAAATACAGCCTTACCACCTTCAATTTCAGCAGTATAAGACTTACCATTGATTTCAATAGTTACAGTACCAGTAGCACCATCAGGAAGAGTTACGGTAACAACAGCAGTATCACCAACATTAATATCATCCACCTCAACACTAATCGGAGTATCATATTTCGGAATTGTTACTTTTGAGTCTTCCACTTGTGGCTCATGAGAACCGTCACCGGAGTAGATAACTTCAATGTCATGAGTTCCAGGAGTCTCGTTAGTCAAATCAATAACAGCCCTGCCGTTTTCAACAGGAGCGGTGTAAGTATTATTTCCAACATTAATGGTCACATTACCGGTAGCGCCGCATGGCAGATCCACAACGACTGTTCCGTTGCCTAAATCAGTGACATCCATATTTGTAGCTTTTCTTAATACTTTGAATGTTGTTTCATTAGTGCTTGGCAAGTATTTGTCATCACCATTGTATCTTGCACTTACAACGTATTCTCCTTTAGGCAATCCAGAAATAACTAATTTACCATTGCCTCCGCTTACGGCAACTGAATATTTATCACCAGCAGAACTGCTTAATGAACCATCATCTAAATTAAAGTTATAAGCTTCACCATCTATGAGAATAGTTACGGTTCCGGTTGCATCAGAAGGAACTGAAAGGGTAATAACCTCATTATCGCCAACATAAATGTCTTCTGCTTCTGGAATGACAAATGATTCTACTTTATCTACTTTGAAGGTAGTGCTGTTTGAGCTTGGCAAGTATTTATCATCACCAGGGTATGTTACAGTTACATTGTAAACACCGCTAGGTATACGAGGAATTTGCGCTGTACCTGTACCGTTGGTTACGTTTACATAGTATCCCACACCATCAATGTCAATCAATACTTGACCTGTAGCATCTTTTGGAACGGTTACTGTTACAGTCACATTATCTCCAACATTGCTGTCATCTATTGTAGCTGACACTTCAGATTCACATTTGGATACAGTGAAGTTAGCAGTTGTGTGGTTTGCGAGATATTTATCATCACCAGGATATTCAATAGCTATGGTTTTAGTTCCGTCAGTTAAAGCAGGAACTTCAAATACAGCTTTGCCGCCTTTAATCTCTTCAGTGTATTTCACACCATCAACTTCAATAGTCACATTACCAGTAGCATCTTCAGGAACATTAACTGTAATTACTGCGGTGTCTCCGACTTTGCAATCATCCACATCAACGGAAATTGGAGTTTCAACTTTAGGAATTGTTGCAGTTGAAGTGGTATTTGTACCTGTGTGGTTTTCGTCACCGGAGTAAATCACTTCAATGTCATGAGTTCCAGGAGTCTCATTATCCAATGTAATTGTAGCAACACCGTTTTCAACGGTAGCATTGTAAGTATTATTTCCAACTTTGATTGTTACATTTCCTGTAGCATTGTCAGGAACAACAACGACAACAGTGCCGTTACCTTGATCAATCACAATAAGCTCATCAGTTGGAGCTTTAGATACCTCTAAAATAGTAGAGCTGTTGCTTGGTGCATATTTATCATCGCCACTATAAATCACATCAACAGTATGATTGCCAGCTTCAAGGCCAGGAACAACTACGATAGCCTTACCGCCAGACACATTTGCCACATACGGTTTGCCATCAATTGTAACTGTTACATTACCTGTAGCATCACTTGGAACAGTCACTTCAATAACCGCATTATCACCATAAGTAATGTTATCAACTTTAACAGATACATCTGAAGGAAGATTACTAACATCAACAGAATCGGACACTACATCAGATTCCGTGTATTTGTCATCACCAGGATATCTGGCCTCAACATCATGACTTCCACCAGTTAAATTAAAGAGCACTAAACGTCCTTTACCATCAGTGACATTTACATAGTATCCTACACCATCCACATCAATAAGTACAGTTTTTGTTGCATCTTCAGGCACTTCAACATCAATAGTTAGAGTATCGCCATCTAAAGTTGGATTAACTTTGATTTCAGGAGTTACTTTGGATACAGTGAAGTTAGCGGTTGTGTGGTTTCCAAGATATGTGTCATCACCAGGATAGTCAACAGCAATAGTTTTATTTCCAGCAGTCAAGTTATCAATTTCAAATACTGCTTTACCGTTTTTAATCTCTTCAGTGTATTTTACACCATCAATTTCAATGGTTACATTACTTGTAGCGTTTTCAGGAACATTAACAGTGATTACTGCAGTATCACCAACTTTTATGTCATCCACATCAATAGACATTGGGGTTTCAACTTTAGGAATTGTTGCAGTTGAAGTGGTATTTGTACCTGTGTGGTTTTCGTCACCGGAGTAAATCACTTCAATGTCATGAGTTCCAGGAGTCTCATTATCCAATGTAATTGTAGCAACACCGTTTTCAACGGTAGCATTGTAAGTATTATTTCCAACTTTGATTGTTACATTTCCTGTAGCATTGTCAGGAACAACAACGACAACAGTGCCGTTACCTTGATCAATCACAATAAGCTCATCAGTTGGAGCTTTAGATACCTCTAAAATAGTAGAGCTGTTGCTTGGTGCATATTTATCATCACCATTATAAGTTACATCAACAGTATGATTGCCAGCTTCAAGGCCAGGAACAACTACAACAGCTTTTCCACCGGATACATTTGCATCATATGGTTTACCGTCAATTAAAACAGTTACATTACCTGTAGCATCCTCCGGAACAGTCACTTCAACGACTGCCACCTCACCATAAGTAATGTTATCAACTTTAACAGTGACATTTGAAGGAAGACCTCTGACTTCAACAGAATCATACACAACATCAGATTCAGTGTATTTATCGTCTCCAGGATATCTAGCATCAATATCATGGTTTCCGCCAGTTAAATTAGTGAGTTTCAATTGTCCTTTACCATCAGTGACATTTACATAGTATCCTACACCATCCACATCAATAAGTACAGTTTTTGTTGCATCTTCAGGCACTTCGACATCTATAGTTAGAGTATCGCCATCTAAAGTTGCATTCATTTTGATTTCAGGAGTTACTTTGGATACAGTGAAGTTAGCGGTTGTGTGGTTTCCTATGTAGTTATCATCGCAAATATAGTCAACAGCTACTGTTTTGTTTCCTGCAGTCAAGTTTTCAATTTCGAATGTTGCTTTGCCATCTTTAATCTCTTCAGTGTATTTTACACCATTAATTTCAATTGTGACATTACCTGTTGCATTGTCAGGAACTGTTACAATAATGTTTTCTTTGTCTCCGACTTTGATGTTCTCAACAGTGACGTCGATTGGAGTTGCAAGTTTAGGAATTGTTGCAGTTGAAGTGGTATTTGCGCCGGTGTGGTTTTTATCACCGGAATAGATTACTTCAATGTCATGAGTTCCAGGAGTCTCATTATCCAATGTAATTGTAGCAACACCGTTTTCAACGGTAGCATTGTAAGTATTATTTCCAACTTTGATTGTTACATTTCCTGTAGCATTGTCAGGAACAACAACGACAACAGTGCCGTTGCCTTGATCTATTACAATAAGGTCATCAGTTTGAAGTTTGGATACTTCAAGCTTAGTGGATGTGCTGTTTGGTGCATACTTCTCATCACCATTATAGGTTACATCAACTGTGTAATTGCCAGCTTCAAGGCCAGGAACAACTACAACAGCTTTTCCACCGGATACGTTTGCATAATATGGTTTACCGTCAATTTCAACAGTTACATTGCCTGTAGCATCCTCTGGAACAGTCACTTCAATGACTGCCACCTCACCATAGGTAATGTTATCGACTTTAGCAGTTATGTTTGAAGGAAGACCGCTGATTTTGAAGGAGTCGGATTTTACGCCAGATTCTGTGTAGTTGTCATCTCCAGGATATCTGACATCAACCTTATAATCTCCGCCAGTTAAATTAGTGAGTCTCAATTGACCTTTACCGCCAGTAAGGTTTACATAGTATCCTACACCATTCACATCAACAAACATTGGTTCTGTTGCATTTTCAGGTGCTGTGACATTTATGATTGCAGTATCGCCATTCAAAGTTACATTTAATCCTATTTCAGGAGTCAATTTAGTTACTTCAAATGTTGCAGAAGTCCAATTATGAGTAAAGAAATCATCACCGCCATAAATTACAACAACAGTATGGTTGCCGCTAGGCAATACAGGAGTTGTGAAGTTAGCAACACCGTTGATAAGTTTTCTGGTATAGTTTTTGCCATCAAGATTAATGGTCACATTACCTGTTGCAGAAGTATTGCTCATTGTAATGTTAATCACTTGAGTTTCACCGACAGGAATGGAAGTCTTGACATCAAGATCAATGGATATATCTAAAGCACTAGGAACCTCCTCTACCATAAATAAACCTGAAGCCAAAGCCTTAGTAAAGTTCTTGTCACCACCATAAACTATGACAAATTCTTGAAGGCCACTGCCTAATATAGGAGTTGTGAAGTTAACAGCACCATTTGTGAGGTTTTCAGTATGCCAAACACCACCAATATAAATGCTAACATTGCCTGTTGCAGTAGTATTGCTCAGTGTAATGTTAATGACTTGGGTTTCACCGGCAGGAATGATAGGCATGACTTCAAAATTAATAGTAGTATTCGCTTTATAGACAGTGAATTTGTCTTCTACTGTTGCCTTATTGAAGTTATTGTTGCCGTTATAAGTAACTTCAACAGAGTATTTGCCGGCAGGTAAATTGTAGACATTCAAAGTAGCATTACCCTCATAGTTGAAAGGTCCTTCATCTCCATACTGTGTTGCTCTTAAGACAATATCACGTTCACCATTCTCTAAAGAAATTGTCTCAGTTATTCCAGTGCCGTTTATCTTAATGGTCACAGTACCCTCAGCATTCACATGCACAATAATGTGTTCAACATCACCGTATACGATGTCTTCAACTTCAACGCTGATTGTCGGATCTGCTTTGAATACAGTGAAATTGGCTTCAGCACTTGTTGAATTGGTATTGCTATCTCCATTGTATATCACTTCAACAGTGTGATTGCCAGCCTCCAAAGAACATGTGAATACGGCTTTGCCATCTGTAATATTGGCGGTTCCATAATCTCCACCATCTATTCTGAAAGTCACATTACCGGTAGCGTCAATAAATGCAATAATTGTCTCATTTTCGCCATAGGTTACGTTTTGAGCAACAACATATATTTTAGCTGTTGCTTTTCCGACAGTGAATGTAGTTGAGTTTTCATTCGGCAGGAATCTGTCATCGCCGTTGTAGGTTACGTTAACTGTTTTATCACCAGCAGTCAGACCCGGAACAATAACACTAATTAGGCCATCAGTTACTCCAACAGTCTTATTATACTCATCGCCAATGACGATAGTCACATTTCCTGTAGCAGTAGTAATTACAGTAATGTTTACGGCCGCAACATCCCCAACAGTTATGTTGTCAACAGTAACTCTTATTGTTGAATGCATTTTGTTGACTTTAATTTCTTGAGTATTGTTGCTTTTTGAAAGGTATTGGTCATCACCAAGGTAAGTTACCTCTACAGGATAGGTTCCATTGAGCAATCCTTTAATTTCAACAGATCCTTTACCTTGAGTTAAGTTGATAGTGTAGTTTTGACCGTCAACTTTTACAACCACTTGTCCGGTTGCATTTTCAGGAAGTGTTACATTGACTTGAGCAACATCTCCAACATTGATGGCATCAGTAACATTAACGATTATATCATAGGAGTCACGTTTGTTTACAGTGAAATTAGCAGTAGTTGAGTTGAATCTGTACTTATCATCACCAGGATATGTAGCAACAACAGTCTTATTACCATAAGTAATGCCAGGTACATAGAATGTTGCATTTCCATTTACAGTGCTGTTAGTGAATTTCATACCATTAATTTCAATGGATACATCTTTAGTTACATCTTCAGGAACTGTAACAACGACTTTAACGGCATCTCCAACATAGATGCTGGTATCGTTGATTACAGTAATTGCAATAGGAGTATCAACTTTACTTACAGCAAATCTGGTTCCAACAGTCTTATTCGCATATTTATCATCACCGAAGTAAGCAGTAACAATGTAAACACCCTCTTTAGGAATGGAGATATTATCTAAAACAGCTTTGCCTCCAGCAATAGTAGCAGTGTAATTAGTTCCATTCAATTCAATGATGACTTTACCAGTAGCATCAGATGGAACATTTACAGTAATATTAGTATTATCACCAACTTTAATATCTGAAGCAGTGATGTTAATTAAGTAATCATCAGTCTGATTAGTAGTAAATTTATAAATGTCATAACCTTTTGTGAAGTTCTTATCACCAGCATAACTAGCATTAACAGTGTAATTGCCATAATCTAAAACATCAGTAATGACCACAGCAATGCCGTTGACCGGTTTTACGCTGTAATCCTTATCAACAGTTACAGTTATGTTATCGGATACTCTAGGATCAACTTTAACAATAATTGTCGCATTATTATCAGCAGTTGAAATCACACTGATAATCTCGACTCCAGGTGAAATTTGTCTAACTTCAAATGCTTTGCTGGTTTCATTCTTATTGTACTTAGCATCTCCAGAGTAATTAGCATAAACTGTGTAGTTATCTGCAGCCAAACCATCAACAATCCAATTTACAGTACCGTTCACAACAGGCAAGGTAATATCTTTAATGCCATCGATTCTGATTGTAATGTAACCAGTAGCATCATCCTCAACAGTGCCAGTGATATTAGCGGATTCACCATAGTTAATGTTTTCAACAGTAATATCTATTGTAGTATTTACTTTAGATACTGTGAAAGTAGTTTTGTTTTCTCCAATTGTGTAGTTGTCAAGCGCATCACCATAATATGTAATGGTTACACTATAGGTTCCATCAGCTAAACCATTGACCGGAATTTCAGCTACTCCGTCTGTAAATTCATTTATACCAACATATATAGGGCGTTCAGTGAAGTTTCCATCTAAGACAACATATCCTGTTGCATTCTTAGGAATGTTGATTGTGATTTTGCCTTCTTGAGCAGTGGTGACGTTTAAGGCAGTTACATTTACTTTAGGAGTTCTTTGACCAACATCAAATTCAACCATTGTTCTGTTTGCAGTGTAATTCTTATCTCCATCATAGAATACCCAAACGACTTTGTGTCCAACAGTTAAATTAGTTAAGTTCAATTGTGCAACACCATCTGTGATTGGTGCAGTATGATTTACTCCATTGATGTTGATTATCACATTTCCGGTAGCATTCTTAGCAAGGGTTACATTGATTGATTCTTTATCCCATACCAAAATATCATGGACATCGACGTCCAATGTAGTATTGGTTTGATAAACACTGAATGAAGCATCTTTAGTAATTGCATTGAAGTTTTCATTACCGTTGTAAGTTGCGGTTACAGGATATTCGCCAACGGCCAAGTTATAGATGTTCCATTTGGCTGTGCCTGTGTAATCTTCAGAATTGGCTGGAGCTTTGAGCACCCAAGTTTGTTCATCGCCAAGTACAATGGTTGTTGTATTTCCGGCAACTGTAATTGTTACGTTGCCTTCTGCATTTCCTTTGGCTTTTACAGTGACAATAACATGTTCAACATCTCCATATGGAATGTCTTGAACGCTTATTTCAAGCTCGACGTCTGCTTTGAATACTGTGAAGTTGGCTTTTGCGGAAGTTGAATTAGTATTGGCATCTCCGTTGTATATTACTTCGACAGTGTAGTTTCCTGCATTCAATCCTTCAATATCATAAATCACTTTGCCATCGACAATGTCAGGTGTGCCTTTAACTTCGCCATCCACCTTAATGGTTACATTGCCGGTAGCGTTTATGAATGCGATTATTGTCTCATTTTCGCCATAGGTAATGTTTTGAACAATAAGGCTGATTTCAGTAGTTGTTCTGCCGACAGTGAAGTTGGTTGAGTTTCCGCTTGGCAGGAATCTGTCATCACCGTTGTAGGTTACATTTACGGTTTTATCTCCAACAGTCAAGCCAGGGACAATGACGCTGATTACGCCATCGATTACACCAACAGTCTTATTGAATTCATCTCCGATAGTGACTGTTACATTACCTGTTGCATTAGTAATTACTGTAATGTTTACGGCCGCAACATCGCCAAGGGTAATGTTTTCAACTGTCACGTTAATGCTTGAAGGAACTTTGTTGACTTTAATTTCCTGAGTATTGTTGCTTCTTGGAAGGTATTGGTCATCTCCAAGGTAAGTTACCTCTACAGGGTAAGTTCCGTTGAGCAATCCTTTAATTTCAACTGACCCTTTACCTTGAGTCAAGTTGATTGTGTAGTTTTGACCGTCGACTTTTACAAGAACTTGTCCAGTAGAATTGGTTGGGAGAGTTACATTGACTTGAGCGACATCTCTAACATTGATAACTTCTGTAACATTGACTTTAACGTCCAATTCGCGTTTGTTGACAGTGAAGTTAGCGGTAGTTGAGTTGAATCTGTATTTGCCATCACCAGGATATGTAGCAACAACAGTCTTATTGCCGAATGTGATTTCAGGTATGTAGAATGTTGCATTACCATTGACAGTGCTGTTAGTGAATTTCATACCATTGATTTCGATGGTTACATCCTTGGTTGCATCTTCAGGAACAGTCACAATCACTTTAACAGTATCATTAACAAGAATACTGGTATCGTTGATTACAGTAATTGCGATAGGAGTGTCAACCTTGCTTACTGCAAATCTGGTTTCAACAGTCTTATTCGCATATTTATCATCACCGAAGTAAGCGGTTACATTGTAAACTCCCTCTTCAAGAGTGGATACATTATTTAATACGGCTTTGCCTCCAGCAATAGTAGCAGTGTAGTTAGTACCGTTCAGTTCAATGATGACTTTGCCGGTAGCATCACTAGGAACATTTACGGTAATATTAGTATTATCGCCAACATGGATATCGCTGGCAGTAATATTGATTAAGTAATCGTCAGTCTGATTAGTAGTGAATTTATAAATGTCATAGCCTTTGGTGAAGTTCTTATCACCAGCATAGCTAGCGTTAACAGTGTAATTGCCATAATCTAATATGTCTGTAGTGATTATTGCAATTCCATTGACAGGTTTTGCGCTATAATCCTTATTATCGACAGTCACAGTGACATTTTCAGATACTCTCGGATCAACTTTAACAATAATGGTTGCATTATTATCAGCAGTTGAAATCACATCAATAATCTCGATTCCAGGTGAAATCTGTCTAACCTCAAATGGTTTAGTGGTTTCATTCTTATTGTACTTAGCATCACCAGAGTAATTAGCAATGACTGTGTAGTTATCAGCAGCCAAACCATCAACAATCCAATTAACAGTACCGTTCACAACAGGCAAGGTAATTTCTTTAATGCCATCAATTCTGATTGTAATGTAGCCTGTAGCATCATCTTTAACAATCACAGTAATATTAGTTTTTTGACCATAGTCAATGCTTTCAACAGCAATACTGATAGTAGTATTGTCTTTTGGAATACCGAATGTAGTGCTGTTTTCACTAGGCAAGTACTGATTATCACCAATGTAAGTCACATTAACAGTGTGAGTAGTATTTCCTAATCCTTTAATAGAAATTGAACCATTACCATTAGTGGTATTTACAGTGTAATCAGTTCCATCAACACTAACAACCACATATCCAACAGCGTTAGCAGGAATAGTCACATTAATAACAACATCATCACCAACAAGACCTGCATCAACAGTAACATTAACTTGTGATTGACGTTTGTTAACAGTAAACTTAGCAGTAGTTGAATTGAATCTGTACTTATCATCACCAGGATAAGTTGCAACAACAGTCTTATTACCGAAAGTAATGCCAGGTACATAGAATGTAGCATTACCGTTTACAGTACTGTTAGTGAATTCCATACCGTCAATCTCAATAGTCACATCTTCAGCCACATCACTAGGAACAGTCACAACCACTTTAACAGTATCGTTAACATAGATGCTAGTTTCGTTAATTATAGTGATATTAATTGAAGGATATGTTTTGTTTACAGTGAACATGCTAGTGAAGTTAATATGTTTAAATTCTGTATCATTTACACTAGCAGTCACAGTGTAAATGCCTTCTTTAAGGTTTAAGCCTGTTATGTTGAATGTGGCTTTATTGCCTGAGAATGAAGTATTTCTGAATTTAGTTCCATTTACCCAAATGACCACATCATCAACATGGTCAGGAACTTCAACAGTGATAATCTCCTCATCACCAACAGTGATATTCATTCCATATACTGTAATTCCGTAAGTATTAACCTTTGAAGGGGTGAACTCTTGTTCAACTCTAGCGTCAGTGAAGTTTTCGTTGCCGCCGTATTCCACAATGATTGTGTAAGGCTTGTATTCATTGAGAACTTGGGTTTTGAATCCTTCATCAACGGAAACGTTAGGATATAGTACTCCATCAACAGTGACATTTACCACTTTTCCATGAATTTCATCATCAATGTAGATTCCTACAGTAGCATTTTCATAAACAGTTCCGCCGACTATAAAGATTAAGCCAGGATTTGCCTTTTTGACTTCGAATGAATTGTTAACTTTATCAGTGTTATTAATGTTATATTTACCGTCACCGGAGTAGTTAGCCCAAACAGTGTAGTTATTAGCTCCTAAGCCAGATACAATCCAGTTAACTTTACCCTCGACAATAGGTAAAGTGATATTTCTTGTATTGTTTACTCTGATTGTAATGTATCCTGTAGCTCCAGGAGTAATTGTTACTGTAATATTTGCAGACTCACCGTAAGTAATGTCACTGACTGAAATAGCCATTGTGGTATTTACTTTAGTCATTTCAAATGAGGTGCTGTTTGTGCTTGGTTCATATTGATCATCACCTAAGTAGGTAACATTGACACTGTAGTTTCCATTACCAAGACCAGGGATTTGAAGTGAACCTTCACCAGCATTATTTAATTTGATTGTGTAGTTTGTACCGTTTACATTTACAGTTACATATCCAGTAGCATTATCATAAGTTTTTACAGTGATTGTAGCATTATTTCCAACATCTGCACCAGTAGCGGTTACATTTATTTGTGAGTTACGTTTAATTACGTTGAATACTGTTGAGTTGAATCCTTCATAATATTTTCCGGTTTCTTTGGATACGACAGTAATTGTGTATTTGCCTTCAAGCAATGGAGTGAATTTACCGTCAGCACCAATTACAGTATCATCAACTTTGATTGTTATTTCACCATCAGTAATGTTGGTAGTTAATTCAATTGTGATTTCATCACCAACATAGACAGTTCCAATTTCAGATATGATTAAAGTAGCATTGGTTTTGAAAGCTTCAAATATTTCAGTTCTTTCAACGCTGTAATGAGTATCATTTTCAGTTGTATTTGCATAAATTGTGTAAATTCCAACTTCAGTTACATTGTATAAGATTTTACCGTCAGTAATTGTTTGTTTTACACCATTAATCCAAACGGTTAAGTTATATCCGTTGGATGAAACAGGAATTTCAACAGTTTGACCAACTTTTACATCACTAGGAACAGTTATTTCAATTACAGGAGTTATCTTATCAAGGACTTTGAAATCATTGCCTGTTTTGTTGGATACTTTGTGAGTTGAATTACCCGGGTAATATGCTTTAACTGTGTAGTTTCCAACAGGCAAGGTAAGGTTCAATACTGCAACACCATTATTAATATTAACAGTGTAGTTATAATTATTGACTTCAATTAATACTTTACCTTTGGTTACATTTACCATTGTTACTGTAATTGTTGTATTTTGACCTACATATACAGTTTCTGGAGTTGCAACAACAGTTAAGTCAGTGGATATTTTATCAACAGTGAAGTTACCGACTGTTCTTGCGGATGTGTAATTCTTATCACCGTTGTAAATAGCTACCACACTATTATTTCCAATGATTAAGTGATCTTTGGTTAATGTTGCATTTCTTCCGGAAGTGAGGTTAATTGTGTATTCTTTACCATTTACATAGAATGTCACATTTCCGGTTGTATTTCCGCTGACAGTGGCAACCACGTCTCCATTGACTTCGGTCAATGTGACTGTAGGAGTTGCTTGAGGGATGTTCGGACGGAATACTTGTGAAATTGCACTATAATTAGCGTCACCTCCATAATTAACTGTTGCCATGTGTGAACCTGCAGAGAGATTGTTTAAGCTTAAGGTTGCTTTGCCATCAACGATAGGAACAACATATGGAATGCCATCGATTTTTATGGTTAAATTCTCACCAGTGAAATCGGAAGGTATGTTTGTAATGTTGATTGTTGAAGTTTCACCGTATGGTCTGTAGTCCACTTCAGTTATGTTAACTTTCCAGGAAGTGTTTGGTTTTACCATGAAGTTTGTACCGTTTTCCTTAGGAGCGAATTTTGAGTCTCCATTATATGTTACGTTTACAACATGTTGGCCACCAGCCAATCCGCTGATGTTTGATAATACCGCTTCACCATTTGTAATGTTTACAGTTCCTACAGGTTTTCCATCGACATAGATTGTCACATTTCCGTTTGCGGATGGATCCACGATTACCCTAACGGTAGCATTCTGTCCGTATTCTATATCATCAGATATTACATGTAATTTATAATCGGTGGTCGGACTAACTGTAAATGAAGTTGTAGTGACATTTGCATTGAAGTCAGTGGTAGTTGGGTAATATGTCACTCTGACATCAGTATATTTTTTAGCGGCCAATCCGGTAATGTTGAATGTGGCAACACCTTCTCCATTGATATATTCAACAGATATTTTACCATCGATATTTATCGCAATGAAACCAGTAGCTCTCGGATCAACACTTACTTTGATTATTTCATCTTCGCCGAATGTAATGTTTGTTGGAGTTACTGTGATTGTAGTATTTAATTTGTCAACATTGAATACATTCATTGCATTTGCTTGAGTATAATTCTCATCACCATTATATGTGGCAAGCACATAATTTTCTCCGATTCTTAATTTGCCAATCAATGTTGCATTTCTTCCTGATGTTAAATCAACTGTATATTCCACATTATTTACACTGAATGTTACGTTACCAGTCACATTACCTGTGACTAAAGCAATTACATCAGTGCCATTTTGTATTAATGTAACTGTAGGAGTTGCTTTAGGAATATCTGGGAAGAATTTTTTAGTTTTATTAATGTAATTTGCATCTCCATCATATGTTACTGACGCACTGTGTTGGCCTGCTGAAAGATTGTTCAATGTCAAAGTAGCAACACCGCCATTTATAGGAACAACATAACTGACATTATCGATTTTTATAGTTACATTGTTTCCTAAAATATCAGAAGGTATGTTTCTAATTGTAAATGTTGAATTTTCACCATATGGTTTGTAGTCTCCAACAATGGTCATGTCCCAAGTGTTATTAGGATTTACCATGAATTTTGTACCGTTTTTGTCTTTAGGTGAATATTTTGAATCACCATTATATGTTACATTTACAACATGTTCTCCACCAACAGGTTTAACCACATTCAATATAGCAATACCATTTACGACAGTTACATTTTCGACAATGTTACCATCAACATAGAATGTCACGTTTCCAGTAGCGTCAGTTGGAACTAAAACCCTAATTGTAGCATTGTTTCCATAGGTAATGTTATCAACTATCACATCAATTACATAATCTGATTTTGGAACAACAACAAATGTGATGTTGGTTGAGTTTCCACTGAACCAGTCGTCACCACCATATTCCACGGTTTTGTTTATGTAATCGCCAGCAGCCAATCCGTAAATTTCAAAGGTTGCTGTACCGTTATGGAGTTCTTCAATGTGCACTTTACCATTAATGGTTAATTTTACATATCCTGTTGCAGTTTCATTTACTGTCACATTAACAACTAAAGGACTTCCGACATCAATAGGAGTTGATACGTTTGCAGTAATGTTTGTATTGTATTTTTTCACTACAAAACTTGTGAAATTCAATTGATAATTGTAGTAACTACCATTAGTGAATGCTATGGAAGCGGCCTGTGTACCTGGCTGAGTTATTATGTCCTTATACTGATCATAATCTAAGTATAGTAAGCTGGAACCGTTTTCATCAAGTTTTATGTAATTGAAAACTTCTTTACCATTGATCCATATGGTTGCATATCCTTCTTTAGTTTTAGTGGCATTGGAAGTTACATTTAATATGATTGTCTGACCATGGAAGATATCGGTAATATTAAGACCAATCCAAATATCATGTAACTGAATGTAGAATGTTTTTGTTACATTTTCTACACCTAAATGAACAGTATCTCCAGCATAACTTGCGGTAGCAGTATATTCACCTGCATTCAGACGTTCAAGGAACTGGGATGCATTACCAACAGTCCATGTGGTGAATGGATTGACGAGTTGTTCATTAACTGTTATATTTACGACATATTCCTTACCATCAACATTAATGGTTACATTTTGACCTTGAATTGTAAAGTTACTTTTTGCTTGAGGAGTTAATTTTGCCCAAACTCCAACTGAATAGTCATCAATGTTAGTAATGATTAATTCCAAATCAACAGGCATTTTTACATTCAATGTTCCATTATAAACTGTGTTCTGCCTTAAATTCACATCTGATGGAGCAAGCTTGAATGAACCTTGATATGTGCAGTTAAGAGTTATACAATTATATGGTAATATGTATGAGTGAGCAACATCATGGTAAACATCATTGGTAGTGTTCAATGAGTCTACAGAAATGATTGTGTTTTCATATTTTGAATCATCATAGATATGAGCCCAGAATGTGAAGTTTTCATTCCAGGTAACATTATAAGTTTCGTTATCCAGCAGTTCAGTGGTTGTTGGAGTCCAAATGGTTCCGTTATTTATTATTATATAATCATAGTTGCTGTCACCTAAAAGATATAGGTTTCCGTCATTCCATACTGCATAGCTTATCAATTGGTTATATCCATCTATTAAATAGTAAAGGTCCCTGTTTGGTTCAGGTCCTGTTATTGTATTATTATTTAAATATACAATGGCATCGTAATTAATCCAAATCGCATCTTTTCCATTGAATGAAGAATTAGCAACAGTAATATTTCCATTTTCAAGGAATAATGAGTCTCCATAATCTTTATAAGCTTCATATCCGTCAAAAGTGTTGTTTATTAAAGTCGCATTACCATTAATATACATTGAACCGCCAGTACCACGTGGGGAAATGGTATTGTTGAATACTGAATTTTTAATGGTAGTGTCGTTGATGCCCACTAAATAGATTGCACCACCGTCTGTGTGAGCTTCGGAATCTTCAACTTTAAGTAAATCAAATGTCAAGCCGGTTGAATTGATCCAAGAGATTGAACCTCCATTTAAGCTTGAATATGATTGATTAAATGTTAAATTGTATAAATTGGAAGCATTAGTATTTATAACTGAGATTACACCACCATTTGAATTGGACCTAATATTTGAGAATTGTGAATTTGATACATTTAGGTCTTTGGAATTCTCCCAGTGTATAGCTCCACCTTCACCATATGCTTTGAGTGTTGAATCAACATATCCTGCACCCATACCATAATCAAAAATACAGTGGTCGATTGTGGCATTATTTGCATTATGACCTGAAATTCCACCACCGCTTGTTAATGCCAATGTGTAAGTGAAGTTTGAATAGGTTATTTTGGCATTGTCACCGTATAAAGCTATTGCTCCACCATCACCTAATGCACGGGAACCTATGAAGGAAGTATTGAATATTGTAAGATTGGTTGAGTTTTGACCAGCATATATTGTACCACCATTTACTGCAAATGAATCTGTGAAAGTAACGTTTTCAATTAAACCGTTAGAACCTCCCCAGTCAATAGCTCCACCTTGACCATTTTTAACGTCAATTACATAGTTGTCTTCAAAGTTGGAGTTATATACAGTACAGTTTGTACTGTCTGCCCTTACATAAATTGCTCCACCTGAGGAAAATGCAGTATTGTTGATGAATGTGTAATTGTTAATGGTAACTCCATCTACACCTAACCAAGCAAGAGCTGCACCTGAAATATCCGCATGGTTTAAAATGAATGTATTGTTTCTACCATATCCTCCGGTAGCATTTTCTTCCCTAGCTAAAGCAGCACCATACTCACCAGCGTGATTTGATATGAATAGGGAATTAGTAAGACCCATCATAGTTGCATTACAGTCTATAGCACCACCGTTTTTTGTAGCACTATTTTCTCTAAAGATAATGTAATTTAAGGTGGAATTGGTTGAAACACCATTTAAGTAGATTCCACCACCATATGCAGCATTGTTTCTTGTGAAATTAAGATATTCGAAAGTTCCTGCGGAAGCAAGCCAGTCAATAGCACCACCGTGATTGCCTGCACGGTTATCTTCAAATACGGAATAACGAATAGTATTGTTGGTACCGTTACCTCCGGCATATACTGCACCACCATCATGTCCTGCAGTGTTTGATTTGAAAATGGTATTGTTGATAGCTAAAGCTTCAGCTTTCAATGCAAGAGCACCACCATCACCAACAGCATAATTTTCAGTGAAGTTGGAATCAAATACGCGAATGTTTTTGGAATTGGAACTCACATAGATCGCACCACCGGTATATGCGCCATTATTTGTGAAGTTAACATAGTCAATTGTTAAATTTTCACCTCTACAATCGATAGCACCACCATTGTGCCATTCAGTCATATTGGTTAAGTGGTTTCCTGTAAATGTACAATTCTCAATTATGTCATTATTACTACCTTCATCAATAAATATAGCTCCACCGCTTCTTTCCGCAGTGTTGTCAATGAAATGATAGTCGATAATATGGATATCTTTCACACCCATCCAGGCAAGACCTGCACCTGAAATTCCTGCATGGTTTCTTAAGAAGGTATTGTTTAGACCATGACCACCGGTAGCGTTGATTTCCCTACATAAAGCACCACCATACTCTCCAGCATAGTTTTCTTCAAATGTTATGTTGTAAATACCTATGTTGGATGCATTACAGTCTATAGCACCACCATTCTTGACAGCTCTATTTGAGCGGAATGTGTCGTTGATGAGAGTAGTATTAGCAGACCTTCCGTTGAAGTAAATACCTCCACCATATTCAGCAGCATTTTCAATGAATTCTGAATCGTGAATTTCGCCAACATATGCAACCCAATAGATAGCTCCACCATAATCGGTAGCGTTGTTTCCTTGGAAAATAGATCTGTGCACATTGTTTTCGGTACCTTCTCCACCAACATACAATGCACTGCCGTTTACAGCAAGGTTGTTATAGAATTCACTGTCATCAATATGTACCGCTGAGGCGTATACCATTAAAGCTCCACCACGTTCAGTAGCGACATTATCTCTCCATATTGTATAATCTATGTTTGCGTTACCTGAACTAGCACCTATGTATACTCCTCCACCTACTCTAGCATGGTTTGCTGTGAAGTTAGTGTTGTTAATTGTTGCATTAGCTCCGAAAATGGTCATTGCTCCACCAGTACCTAAAGCGGCATCGAGTTGTTCAGTGGAATTATAATAGAATTTTGTTACGGTAGGCAATACATCTGCAGTTGTGGCTTTAGAAGGATCACCTGTCCATTCAGTAGTGTACATCATTAGTGTGCCATCCCATGCAGTCCAAGTGAAGTAACCATCACCAGACCAATTGTCTGTTTTATCGGTCACGTAGTTATCTTCAAATCTACAGTCATTAACTGAACAGTTTTGGCTGTCGACACTTACGTAAATAGCTCCACCTGCAACATCAGCAGTGTTGTTGATGAATGTGTAATTTGTAATTGTAATACCGAAAGATCCCATCCATCCTAAAGCTGCACCTGCAACAATAGCATGGTTATTTTTGAAAACATTATTTTTACCGGCACCTGATTTTGCATTAGTTTCCCTACATAATGCTGCACCGAATTGCGCAATGTTGCCATCGAATAATGTGCCTTCAATATACATCATGGATGCGTTACAGTCTATAGCACCACCATCATATTTAGCCTGATTGCGCTCGAATGTACAGTTTATGATTGTACTTTCTTCTGACTCTACACCAAAGTATACTCCACCACCATAATCTGCACAGTTATCTGTAAATCTAGTATCGATAATGGTACCTGAAGAAGCGCCCCAATCAATAGCTCCACCAAGACCATTCATTGCATCTACATCACCTATTGCCTTATTTCCTTCGAAAACAGATGAATATACGTAATTATTAGTACCATTACCACCAACATATACTGCACCACCGTCTTTAGCAGTGTTATTGTAGAAGTTGGATTGGTTTATAGTAACGGCAGATGCTTCAATACTGATTGCACCACCTGTGGTGACCGCAACGTTGTCTATGAAAGTAGATTTGGTAATATTGATATGGCCAGAACCTTCACCTACATAAATTGCACCGCCCTCATATGCATGGTTGTTAGTGAAAACGGAATTATAGACTGTACCTTTCTCAGAATACCATTCAATAGCACCACCATGACCATCACTATTATTATCAACTGCATTGTCAGCAAATATACAATTCAATATTTCACAGTTTAGACTGCCTTCTCCAACATAAAGTGCTCCTCCACTGTAACCTGCATGGTTATTATAGAATTTATATCCGTCAATGGAGATGTGTGTTGCATTTATCCATGCAATTCCCGCACCGGCATATGTGGCATTGTTATCTTCGAAGGTGTTGTTTACACCACGACCGTTAGTAGAGTTGATTTCCCTACATAAAGCTCCACCGGTATGTGCAGAGTTTTCTCTAAATGTATTGTTATATAATTCCATTCTAGAAGCATTACAGTCAATAGCTCCACCATTGGTGACTGCAGTGTTTTGTTCAAATACTGTATTTATAATTTTACAATTTGGAGCGGAAGCATTGAAATAGATTCCTCCACCTATATTTGCATGGTTATCTTCAACATGTGAATCTATCAAAGTACCGTTTGCTCCGGCCCAGTATATGGCTCCTCCAATGTCACCGTCATGATACATTGGATCACCATATTTACCGCTGGCATTACCTCCCACCAATACAACATTTTCAATAGTGACATTTGGGGAAGTTATGTAGAATATTCTTGAATATCCCGCTGCATCAATAAGCCAGCCTTCACCACGAATTGTGAATGGGCGATCAATATGTGTTAAATTGATGCATCTGTCATCCATATTTTCAGTTATTCCCATGATTTCCGGAGTGAAAGTGAAAGTCCTGTTTAAAACAAGTTCACTGTCACCACGTTCAAGAGCATCCTCGATTAATTTTTGAAGGAGCTTGAACTCACCCATAACTTCACCGTGAGCTTTTGCTGTTGTAGAATTTTCTTTATACATATGAGCCAAGTCTTCAAATGAAGCAGTGATGTTATATGTTTGATTAATTATAAGATTACTGAAAGCTACATACAACATTCCATCCCTATAATGAGTATCATAGTTGGATGCATTAACAATTACAGAACTGATTAATTCATGAGTGGTTGCATTGGTTAAATTAACAACAAACCTAAGTTTATTAGTTCTCCAGTCTCTAGGACTATCCAGATAAACAGCAATGAATGGAGATTCCCTATCAGAGATAACTCTAAGGAGTAACTCATAATCCTCATTATCTTCAAATAATGATTTGGAAATAATTTCAACATTTGTACCGTTTGTTTTGACTGTGGTTCTGCCACCCTCTACTGGAATACCTATTCCGTCAAAGTTATTATAATCTCTGTAGTTATTAATTCCATTATTGGTGACGTATAAGACAGCACCACCATTATAAACAGCAAGGTTTTTGAGGAAAGTACAATTTATAATTTTAAGACCGCTATTTATAGTAGTTGTACCTCCATAATAAACAGCACCACCATTGCTGGCATATGAATTTGTAAATGTTGAATCTTGAATTTTTGCTCCTGTTACGCCTTCTGTGACATAAACAGCACCACCCTCTCCATCAGCAGTGTTTGCATCGAACATACAATTGTTAATGAATTGGACATTGGCAACATATATAGCACCACCTGATGCGACAGCACTATTATTGGTGAAATTACAATCATGAATATTCCAATTATCAATACCTTTGGCTCCTGAATATATTGCACCACCATGGGAAGCATTATTTCCTATGAAATCTGAGTAAGCTATATCAACATTAGCAGAAGTACTATAAGGAGTGTAAATAGCACCACCATCATTAACAGCAGTATTATAAGTGAAATTATTATTTGAAATTTTTATATTTCCTGCATTATTTGAATAAATAGCACCACCACTGTTTGCAGAGTTGCCTGAGAAATTACTATTTATAACAGAAGTAGGAGTTTGTGCACCAGAACCACCAGTAGGGATATATATAGCACCACCTAGATCTGCAGAGTTATTAATAAAGGACATGCCATCAATTGTAACACTACTTCTACTCCAGTATAATCCACCACCTAAAATTGCGGAGTTATTTATGAAAGTTAAATTAGTATATGGCATATCAGCACTATTAGAAATATACAGGCCTCCACCTCTATTTGTAGCCTCACAATTTACAAATGTGATATTATTCGCAGTAAACTTAACCCTAGTCCAGATACCTCCACCTTGGCCACAATCTTGACCACCAAAGGTAGCTTTATCGCCATCAAAAGTAGCATTGGTTATAGTGAGATCATTAACAGAATTGATGCAAACTCCTCCACCAAAGTTTGCAGTATTGTTTATGAATGAGGAATTTATGAATGACATTATTGTAGCACTTTTTATTAAAATTGCTCCACCACCAAGGTCATTATCATTAGTTATTTTATCACTATAAGCAGTATTATTTATGAATGTATTGTTGATTAAATGAATTCCTATAGTTCCACCGTTTTGCAAGTATAATGCACCCGCTTCCTTTTGAGACCAGCAATTTTGGAATACGCTGTTACTAATAGTTAAATTTTCACCAGGCCTTGCATACATTACCCCTCCTTGTATCCAAGTCTTAGGATTCAGATAATCAGAAGACATAACATAATTACCATCGAAAAGACATCCGTCAATGAAGATATGGGAACTTTTATCCCATAAAATAGCTCCACCGTCAGCTTTAGTCCTAGACTGCACTGAATTATTGAAGAACTTAGAATCTTTTATACCACAATATGACCCCCCTTCTGAAAAGTAGATAGCACCTCCACCTTTAGTAGTTGCACTGGACTCTGCAATAGCAGTGTTATTATCAAAAATGCAACCGGTTACATAATTGTATTTGGATCCAAGCCAGAAGAGAGCACCACCATCACCTCTAGCAAGATTGTTTGTAAAGTTGGAATCGGTAACATTAGAATCTGTACCTGTAGAATAGTAAGCACCACCCTGAAGGTAGGAATAACCATTATCCAATGAGGAGTTAATAACATTACAGTATTGGCCTTGCAGGTAAAGGATACCACCTTGATAAGCAGATGCCTTAGTGAAATTGGAACCTTCAATAGTAGCATAATTACCAATAATATATATTGCACCACCCTTATTGTCTGTAACGAAACTGGATGTGGTTTTTGCATTGGTGCCGTTGAATGATGAATTGATGACGGATGCATGTTGACCGTCAATGTATACCGCACCACCTGTTACAGCATAACTGTTAGTGATTGTGGAATTAATAATTGATGCATCATAACCTTGTAGATAAATAACTCCACCGTTTCTTGCAGTAGTCTGATCGAATGTGGAATTTATAATGTTGGTGTCGTGACCTTCAATATATATTGCACCTCCACCGTGAGCATAATTATTTTCTTTAGTATGAGTAACATTAGAATTACTGAATGTAGAATCGGTAATGTTAATATAATCACCTGAAGCGTAGATAGAACCACCATCTACAATTGCAGTGTTCTTATCAAATTTGGATTTTTCAACAACAGTATAATCACCGACAAGGTTGATTGCACCACCGCTAGCGTGAGCGCCATCCAAACCTAGAGCTTTATTGTTTGTGAAAGTGGAATTGTAAATCAAACCTCTTGCACCTTCCCAGAGGATTGCACCACCATCATCTCCAGCAGTGTTATCTGTGAAAGTGGAATTATATACTTTACAGTCTAAACCTTCAACATAAATTGCTCCACCATCTTCAGGCACGGTACATCTTAAAAATGTACAGTTATCAATTACAGTGCCGTTACCTATCACTTTTATTGCACCCGCCTGGTTAGGTGAAGAACAGTCAATAAATTCGGAGTGTGAAATAGTTGTATTTTGACCTGTCACGAATAGTGCACCACCATCGGTTTCTCCGAGTTTACCGCCCGGATTATAGAACACTTTTCCTAATATAAATTTGGATTCGGTGACTGTAATGTTGTCTCCAGTAAGACAGATTGTACCTCCTTTTGAAGTGGATCGTGTATTATCTGAAGGATCTATATGTGCTAAACCAGTACAGTTGTAACATGTTATGTTTTTAATAACACCTGAATAACCTTCCCAGTTGATTGCACCACCATCGTCTCCAGTGGAATCATTGTTGAATATTGAATCCGCAACAGTGAATATGTGTGAATTTTTTGCAATGTTGACTGCACCACCGTCACCTTCAGCAAAGTTATTATTGAATTCAGAACTTTGGATTGCGCAGTTGTATGAACCTACATCAAATGCAATAGCACCACCATTCATACCAGCATAGTTATTTGTGAATATAGAATTAGTAAATATAGTATTGGAACAATTGGTTAATACACCTTCTCTTACACTACCCTGTAGATATACTGCACCACCACGACCACCTGATTTAGTAGCAGCATTAAACATAGCTTTGTTGTCATCGAACCTACAATCATCTACAATACCATCAGAACCGGTCCACATTATAGCACCACCATAACCACCATAGGTCATATCACCAAAACTGTCTTCAGCTTCCTTAATACCTTTAGCAGTATTATTGGTAAAGGTGGATGATCTAACAGCACCGACTATACCTGACCAGAATACGGCTCCACCAGACCTATTAGCAACATTATCCTTAAATACAGAATTATTAATTAAACCATATCTAGCACCACGATACCAATCAATAGCACCACCATTAACACCAGCTTCATTACTAATAAATGTACAACCATCAAACCTAGTATTATTACAGATACCTTCACTACTACCTTGCAAGTAAACAGCACCACCATGATTAATAGCAGAGTTATCTTTAAATATACAATCAGATACGCTACCATCAGAACCTACCCACATGATAGCTCCACCATTACCACCATAGGTTAAATTACCATATGAGTCCTCAGACTCAATATTACCTAAAGCCTTATTGTTGGTGAAGACGGAATGTTCAATAATACCATTTTGACCAAACCAGTATATTGCACCACCACTGC